>CAKZQO010000181.1 GCA_937140905.1 uncultured Spirochaeta sp. | reverse complement strand
GACAGAACCGCGGCACATCCGCCTCCCTTCGGCAAGACCTACTCGTATCCCCTCTCTTTTCACCCCCCTTTGGTTCCATATCAACCCTCCTTGCCCTAGGAATAGAAGGCTTCTCTCACCCCCTACCCCTTTAGACAGAACGGTTCCTACTCTTGCTTCAATACCCACAAGCTTCGGGGTACTAAGTATTCCTTAAGCAAGGGCACGGAAGGCCCGTTTGGAAAAATCTTTTTCATCCTTGCCCTTCTGTTTTCCACTCCCTTTCTATCGCTAGCGGGTTGGAAATTGATCGGGAACCCCCTGTACCGGATCCTGGAGCACCGTGTTATCCACTATGCCATCACGGACAAACGGGTCATCGTTCAGAAAGGGGTTATTGGCCGAGACTTTACTTCCATCGATTTTGATAAGATCGAGAGGCTGGAAGTTAACGTAAACACTTGGGATACCCTGTTCCGGAAAAACACGGGAACCCTCACCATTTTCACGACCACTCTGCCTTATTTTTTACGGAACATTCCAGACCCCTACGTCACCTTCGCTAAACTACAGGAGCTGAGCCAGAAGGCTCGCTCAAACACGGCGTTCGCCAAGGAATAATGAGAGGATGGATTGAAAGGAAGCTTCACCAAGGGATAGGGCGAGTTCTCGATACAGGTGCGTTTCATGATTTCTTCTTCGCACGACCGGGAACACCCGCGGTAGTGTTCTCCCTTTACGACAGTGATTCCCCTTCCGGAGACGATGCCATGGGCTCCATCACCCTTACGAGTTTAGCCGATTATAGTTCCGGAATCGACTTGGGAGACGCGAAGATCAAGTGCGGGTTCATGAGGTTTTAGTACTATTATGTTCCCTTCAGGACTGCTGAATTCCCCTATTGAACTGCTCGATTAACTCGTCGATCTTGGGCGTCAACTGCTGGATGGATGTCCAATAGTCCTTCCTGTACCATTGATCGTTCAGTTCCTGAAGGGATTTGCCCTGTTGTTCGATCCAGGTAAAGTACTTGAGGTTGTGGATCCGTAGCCGGTCGTAGTATCCGAGTTCCAGGACATTCTCGATTCCCTGACGGAGTAGGCTGTGATGATGCACCTTGGCGGCGTCCTGTTTCGTGAACGGGCCGAACTGCTCCCGAAGCTCTTGGACCCGAGACTTATAAAGTTCCATCGAGTCGGTAAGGATGGTGACCACCACTTCCTCGTCCGTGAGCTCGTAGTATTTGGCGAACTTGATGGAGGCGAGTAAGTTCCCCATGCCCGAGATTCCCACCAGATGGAGGGATTGAACGAACGATTCAGGTACTCCGATAGAAACTAGATACTCTTTTCCCGCCTCTTCGTTGAATAGCCTCAGAAGATCCATGCAATCCTGGTCGTCGATGGCCGCGATGAAGTCGGTGTTCTTCACGTTGTGGATCCAGGGTACGTGTTTATCCCCGATTCCTTCTATTCGATGTGCTCCGAATCCGTTCCGCAACAGGGTAGGGCATTGGAGAGCTTCGGCTGCCACGATCTTCGAATAAGGGTACAACTGTTTCAACCGATCCCCCGCGGCGATCGTTCCTGCCGATCCGGTAGAAGACACGAATCCTGCGAGGTTTACGGTTTTTAGCGCGGAGGACGACTCAGCGTTCGAAAGGGATTCCAAGACTTCTTGCACGGCAGAGCCAGTAACTTCGTAGTGCCAGAGATAGTTTCCGAACTCCTCGAACTGGTTGAAGATCACGATATCGTCCCCGCGAGTTTTCCGCAGTTCCCAGCATTTGTCGAAGATTTCTTTCACGTTGCTCTCGCATCCTGGAGTGGCAATCACTTCTCCCGCCATGGTTTTCAGCCATTCGAACCGTTCCCGGCTCATTTGTTCGGGCAAGATAGCGATGGAATCGCAGGCTAATAGGGCCGAGTTGTAGGCTCCTCCCCGGCAGTAATTACCCGTGGAAGGCCAGACAGCCTTTTGGGTGGTGGAATCGAACCTCCCTGTCACAAGAGCGGGGGCCAAGCACCCATAAGTCGCCCCGACCTTGTGCGCACCCGTGGGGAACCATTTCCCCACCAACGCAAGGATTCGGGCTCTACTTCCAGTCAGTTCCCGGGGGAACTCCAGGTAGTTTACCTTTCCGATCCCTCCCCCATACTCCTTTGGTTCATTGTGCCAGTGAATCCTGAACAAGTTGATAGGGTTCACATCCCAAAGACCTGTGTGGGAGAGTTTTTTCTTGATGGATTCGGGAATTGTATGGGGGTGCTTCATTTGCTGGAAGGTAGGTAGAAGGATCCCTTTTTCCCTACAACGCTGGATGTTTTTATCTCGAATACTAGGATTCACGGTCAAATCGATCATGTTCTTCTCCTCGTAGAGGAAGCGGCGCGACCATTCATAAATACCCTTTTATTCGGGTTATCCGTTCCATCGCTTCTAGCACATTTTCCCTGCTATTGTACGCACTGATCCGAATGTATCCTTCCCCACAGCGACCGAAGCCGCTTCCAGGAGTAGTAACTACTTGGGCTTTTTCCAAGAGCAAGTCGAAAAAAGCCCAGCTATCCTTTCCGGTATGGACCCAGATGTAGGGAGAGTTTTCCCCCCCTGTGCAAGGAAAACCAAGATCTGTCATTTTTCCCCGGATGATTCGGGCATTTTCCAAATAGTACTCAATATTTGCCTGTACCTGACGCTTTCCTTCCTCTGTATAGATGGCCGCTGCCGCTTTTTGCACCGGATAAGAAACTCCGTTGAACTTGGTAGTATGCCTACGGTTCCACATGTCCCGGAGGGAAACAACTTTTCCCTCCCCATCGTACACTTTTACCTTTTTGGGTACCACCGTGTACGCACAGCGGGTGCCTGTAAAACCCGCTGTTTTGGAGTAGCTGCGAAACTCGACTGCCACTTCCTCTGCCCCAGGGATCTCGTAGATCGAGTGGGGAATCTTCGGGTCCCGGATGTAGGCTTCGTAGGCAGCATCGAAGAGGATCAAAGCCCTCTGTCGATGGGCGTACTCGACCCATTCCTGCAGCTGGGCTCGGGAGGCCACAGCTCCCGTGGGATTGTTGGGAAAACAGAGGTAAATCAGATCCACTCCTTCCTTGGGAGGAGAGGGGATAAATCCATTCTCTTTGGTCGATTCCAGGTATACAAGCCCCTCGTACCGATGGTTTTGAAAAGTTCCGGTTCTACCCGCCATCACATTGGTATCTACGTATACAGGGTACACAGGATCGGGAACCGCGATTCGGATGTCCTGGGCGAACAGTTCCTGGAAATTCCCCGTATCGCACTTGGCTCCATCACTTACGAAAATTTCGTCTGCTTGGATGGAAACGCCCCGCGATTGGAAATCGTGGGTGGCGATAGCTTCTCTTAAAAAGGGGTACCCTTGTTCGGGACCATACCCTTTGAAGGTTTTCTCCGAGGCCATTTCTTCCACTCCCTCGTGAAACGCACGAACGCAAGCCGGAGGAAGGGGAAGGGTTACATCTCCAATACCCATCCGAATGATTTTCGCATTTGGGTGGGCATCCTGATACTCTTTTACTTTCTTCGCAATGGTAGAAAACAAGTACGAAGCGGCAAGCTTCGAGTAATGTGGGTTTGCACGGATCATGCCGTATCTTAACGAAAAGAAATAGAACAGCACAAGAGGGGCTCTTGAAAAATATTGGGCCATTTTGTATCTCTAATAGTGAAAATGGTGAAGACAGGAAGGTTTTTTTTCTCAGTCAAAAGGGTGGTGCAGGCATCTGTAGCGGGAATTCTCTGTATCCATATAGTGAGCGCACTGGTATTGGCTCCCATCCTTTTGTCTTTACGTTTTTGGACACCTCCCGTGACTTCCCTCATGATCTATAGAGCCTTGTTCAACGGCTATCGGGTACAACCCATTCGTCCTGTCGCGCTACAGAAACTACCTTCTTGGGTTCCGAAGTTGTTCATCTTTTTAGAAGATCGAAGGTTCTATGAACATCATGGCATAGATATCGAAGCTATCAAAACGGCCTATCGGAGGAATCAAGCGTTGGGAAGGATGGCGTTTGGGGGAAGCACGATTACCCAACAGCTCAGCCGTACCTTGTTTCTCACTCCCCACAAGAACCTTCTTCGAAAATACATCGAGGCTGTCATCGCACTGGAGATGGATGCACTTTTACCCAAGCAGAGGATATTAGAATTATACCTAAACTTAATCGAATGGGGACCTGGAGTGTTTGGAATCGGGAATGCGTCCCGTCTATACTATAAGGTAAGCCCCGAGAACCTTTCCATCGATCAGTACTGCAGGCTAGCGGCCGTTCTTCCCAATCCCTTAGCATTCACCGTTCGTACCTTGGAAAGAAGTCAGGGGATGTTTCAAAGGTACCAATCCCTGTTGAAAGTTTTTTCTTGAAATCCTCTCGGTCATGGCAAGGTGGCAGTACGTATCGTATTGATTTATATCTTACAAAAATGGTATACTAATAATGGGAATGTAAGGGGAAACAAAATTTTTATTGACGGTTCCATAAAGTCGTGAGATACTTCAAATCATACTACTAATCATATTATTGGTATGATTAGGGTCCAGAGCTAGAAAGCAAAGTTGAAGCACTAGGGAGCCTGGTTTAGATCTGGGAGGTTTTCTGGGAGTGATGAGCGCCCTCGATCGGTATGGGGACACGTTGAAATCCCGAATCTATGATCAAATCCTCAAGATGATCCTCCATAATGAAGTACCGATGGATGAGCTTCTGGTAGAAACCCGATTGATGGAAAAGTTCAACGTGAGTCGAGCTCCCATTCGAGAAGCGTTGATTGAGCTCTGTAATGACAATATCCTCAAAAACATTCCCCGAGCAGGGTACCAGATTGTCCGGATTTCAGAAAAACAGATGCGGGACGCCTTCCAGTTACGGCAACTGCTCGAATTGGAAGGATTACGGATGGGATGGAAGCGAATTGGTCTGGAAGAACTGGCAGAACTGGAAGCTCTGGCCCTAGAAAGTGATCGGGCGAGATTGGATTGCAGGAATAATCCTTGCATTATTCAGCCTTGCAA
>CAKZQO010000180.1 GCA_937140905.1 uncultured Spirochaeta sp. | reverse complement strand
CAAGATTACTTTCCGAAGCCGGTAGAGGGGAAATCCCACGTTTCCCATTCCTTCGAGAAAACTCGGCAGTGTAGGATCCGTGGGTTCTTCCAGTTCAAGTCCTGCCCGGGTAGAAAGGACACCGGACACGGTACTGTACAGATAGATCGAATCGATCAGCTCATTGTTATTCAACGAACGATCTAAGACCTTCAAGGCTTGCAAAGCCCGTTCCCGGAGACTCTTCCTTCCAAACAGAAAATCCTGTACAGGCTCTTCCTCCATGATCGAGAGAAACGCGGGAAGGCTTCCAAAGTGGATTTGGGAAAAGAGCTGAATCGCCCCCCGGATGCGTTCCTCCTCCTGTACCTGCAGGATGTGACCGAACTGCTTTAGGTACAACATCGAGAGAATGAAGGTAGAAAGAATGATGGAAATCGCAGCAATGGCGGCGGTCGGAAGAAAAAGAGAAACAATCCGTTTACCTCTACCTCTACGTAACGGAAACATGCAGGAACGCTACGTAGTATACTTGTTTCTGTGCACTCGCCCAGAAAGAAGCGTTGGAGTGTGAGGAGGCTTGTTCTCCGCAGGGAATCCTAAAGCGATAATCCCCACAGGAATCACCTCCTCTGGGATACCAAAGGTCTTTCGAACCCCTTCCACACGTTCCTTTACGGGGTATACCCCTAACCAAACACCTCCTAGACCAAGATCGTGAATGGTAAGGAGCATATTCTGGATAGCTGCGGCTACATCCTGTTGGAGATAATCGATCCGGTTTTCAAATTTCGTGTTTCCGCAGCACACGATTCCTACGGGAGCCTCCCGAAGCATGGCCGCATACTGATGATAGTTAGGCACTTCATCGAGGAGGGCTCGTTCAGTGACCACGATAAACTCCCATGGCTGTTTGTTGCTGGCGGAAGGCGCGGAAAATCCCGATGCCAGGATCTTTTCGATCCATTCTTCGGAAACCGGTTTCGCCGTAAAACGCCGGATACTCCGGCGACCAAAGATGACGTTCTGTAGTTCCATGGCACTATTATGCGTCGATTTCTCTCTCCGTGCAACACTACCGATGATAGGAAAGATCGCTTCTTTGAAGTATTCGTATTTGTAGAATGGCAACTCTGGAAAAGAACATGAGAGGAATGGTCGTTAGAAGGGGAATTCTTTTTTTTCCGGTTCTTTGGGAAGGGTGTGTAAAGGTTTCCGGACCTCCGCTTTTCCATGAACGGCTAACCCCTCCACGAAAATAGCTTTCTGTGGAACGGGACACGCATGTTCACAACTTCCGCACCCCACACAGAGAGCATTGTCAGTCGCGGGAATATCCAAGCCATTCCTGTAAGGGACCATTCCTACCGCATGGGTAGGACATACTTCCGCGCAGGCTCCGCAGATCGTTCCCTGGGTTACCACCACACAACGTTCCTGTTCGAACTTGACCCGACCAATCTGCACGGTCTTCTTCTCTTCTACCGAACGGGGTAAGATGGCTCCGGTAGGGCAGACCTCTCCACAGCGGCTACATTCATACTCACAGAATCCTCGCTGGTAATCCATCACAGGCTGGAACAGCCCCTTTATTCCATACTCCAATAGAGATGGAGAGAGAACCCCTGTGGGGCAGTGGGAGACACAGAGATGACAGGAAATACATAAAGAGGTGAACCGATCGATTCCCAGAGATCCGGGAGGTGTGGAGGGACGGTTCGGTCGAAAAGAAGGGTTTAAGGCACGTTTCTTTAACAGGAACCTACCAGGAGCAAGCCCATACGTCACTACCCCTCCTATAGCCGTAAGGGAAAGGTACGCAACCAGACCCGTGGAAATCCTTGCCACCTTCCCCAGAAACTCCCGCCTAGAAGGATTTGGGGTAAAAGGAACTGCGTCCGTTGAAGTTGCACAGGAAGCTCGCGGCTTCCTTCCATATCGGATGGCCTCTTCCGGACAGGCGTCGATGCAGTTCATGCAGAGAACACACCGTTCTGCTTCAAAACGAACCTCTCCGGAAGATTCTCTGTTCAGAGCTCCTACGGGACAGGTGTTCACGCAGATACCGCAACGACTACACTTATTGGTTGCAATCTGGATCCTGTACAAAGAAATCCTTCCACATAGACCAAGGAAGGTACCCACAGGGCAGAGGGAACCACAGTACAATCGGCCTCGTTTTCGACTAGCCACGATCCATGTACCCCCTAGTAGTGCGGTGGCAAAGAACACGGGAAGATCGGGGTTGTAAGGAAAAAGAGGAATAAACAGATCGAACAAACGGGAAACTTGAAACAAGAGCCAGTTCAGAAATACTAAGAGGGGGAAGATCATGTCCCGGAGGATCCTTCCAAAAAGACCATAGGGATCCAACAGGTCCAGTACTACAGTAGTCCCCCCCCAACCCGCAAAGCTTTTTCCAATTACGAGAATCGCCACTAGGCCCACTACTCCATACCGGATAAGGCCATCCAGTACAGGATTCTGGAAAAGTCTTCCACCCCGTACTATTCGCCTGGGGCTTGTGATTTGCTGAGTTGTACCTAGAGGACAGAGAAAGGCGCAGTACCAGCGACCTAAAAAGACTGTGCTCCCCAAAATAAGGAGGACAATGAGAAAGGCAGCGATGCCAATCCCTACATCTAAAATTCTTAGAAGAAAGGGACCTATTTGTGTTCTGGGGAGATAGATAGCCAAACTTTTTGAGAAGGCTCCCCATCCCAGAAACCCGTATAGAAAGGAAAAGAGGACTACCAATCCCAGAATCTGGCGGATCAACAGGAGGGGGGATTTATGTCCAAAGAATTGCCCCGCCCTCTTTCGGATTTCTACTCCTGTCTTATCTTTAGAAGAGGTTGTTTTCACCACGATTACCTGGAACCTACAGGGTGATCCGCTGGACCTTCAAGTTCGAGAGATCCTTCCGGCCTAGACGCAGATCGGATGCAATGGGGATGTACTGGATATCCTCCGGCGCATGTCCTAAGACCCTCGCAGCTGCTGCATCGGCTGCCACTATGTCCACGGAAAGGATCTGCATCTTGCGAAGTTCTAAGGCTGCCCTATATGAACTACCCTGAGGCCCCCCACTAGTCATTACGGTGTACGCATCGATCACGTTCAGGGTAGGTTTTCGCAGCAGGGGAAACTCGGCTATGCACTGGCTCAACCCTGAGTAGTGGTAGAACTGCCGATCCCATACCACTCCCATCAAATTTTTCAATGCCGCTGTCATTCGGGTGCTGGAGTGGTGCTTAAGAATGGGCACGTTGATCAGCACATCGGCTTCCAGTATCAACTCATGAACCAGCGCTTCTTTCAATACTTTCGCTCCAGGAACCACTGCCTTATGGAAGTAGCTGGTAGAATGCGCTGGAGCCATCTGGGCCCCTGCGGCCTTCGCCGCCGCTTCTGCTCCTGTCTCCCGGTAACAAGCTTGCCAGGAACTGATGGTATTGTCGAACACATACACCCGTTTTGCTCCCGCCTCCCTACAATGCTCCACGATACGGCGGATCAATTCCGGATTCGTAGTGGCCCCTCGTTCAGGGGGAGCGCTCCAGGAAATGTTCGGTTTGATGGCCACTGTTTGACCAGGTTTCACAAAGGCTCGCATTCCACCTAAGGCGGCGATCCCCGCATCAAATAGTTCAGCTGGTTTCCCTCCCATTACGGCCACAAGGTCTACTACCGTGTCCGATGGAGTAGCAAAGATCCGTTCTACTGGGCGTAATAGGGTAGCTCCTACGGCAGCAGTCCCGTACACCACACACTTTTTCAAGAATTCTCGTCTATCCATTGGATCCTCCTGTTTTTACGATCCATTTTCCTAGAAATAGGGTGATTTCGAAGAGAAGATACAAGGTTCCTCCCACTACTAATTGAGAGAACACGTCAGGCGGAGTGATAAGGGCTGCCAGCAGAAAAATTCCCACGATGGTGTGCCTCCGGTACCGTCTCAATGTTTCTAGTCGGAGGATTCCTACCTTCAAAAAAAACAACAGGAACAGGGGAGTCTGAAACACTCCCGCGATTACCAGTATCGTGAGAAACACCAGATCCACATATCCTTCCACGCTCCAATAGGGAAGGATGCCGTCGTTCGGGTTAAAGGAATAGAAGAAGGTACAGATGAAGGGGATCAGGAACCTGTAGGCGAAGTAAGACCCTCCCAAGAATAGAAGGAGCATTCCTCCTAGAAGTCCAATGAAGAGAGACCTCTCCTTTCCTCGAAGGGCTGGGTATACAAAACTCCCCACCTGCAGGAGAAGCACAGGTATACTGCATAGAAGAGCTCCGTAGCCAGATGCTTTGAGGTATGCCATAAATTTTTCCGCGGGCTTGAGGGAAACCAACGTGACGGGAATGCCTTTGATGGGGGCAAGGAAGAGTTGGAGGATTGGCTCGCTCCACAGAAGAAACAGAAGCACCAGCAGGAAGAACATCGCCAGCACGACCAGCAACTTCCTCCTGAGCACTTCCAGATGGTCGAGGAATCTCGTCTCGTTCTGCTGGGATTCCTGCGATGAATGCACAGCCTAGGGTTTGTCCTTTGGTTCTTTCTCTAGATCCACTTCTTCCCGCAGCTCCCGAATCTCCTTTCGAAAGGCCTTAAAGGCTTTGCCCAGAGACTGGGCTAGCTCGGGAAGCTTGGGAGCACCGAACAGAAGGAGGAACAATCCCAACACGAATAGAATCTCGCCGTACCCGATTCGCATACTATACCTTCCTGGTAAGCTTTCTTGAAAAGTATAACCCGGTTTTTTAGGACGGTAAACCCCTTCCTAGAGGGAAACCCGTTCTATCGGATACCACCGGAAGGGGACCGGAACGCGAAGGAGCAGGTCGTATCCTGATTCCCGGATCTTTCGACGCGCTTCCCGCCCAATTAGTTTCACCTTTTCCTTGTCTTCCGGGAAATGACAGAGAAACAGTTCTCGGGCATGGAGATGGAGGGCGGCCTCTACCGCTTGCCGGCTAGAAGAATGTCCCGAGGAGTTCAACGCTCCTTCTTCTTTTTCTGTTCCTGATGCCTCGTGGATCAGTACATCCACGGAATCCACTTTCCAGGCAGGAAGGGGGGCCGTATCCGAGGTGTAGAGGATCTTTCTTCCTCCAGTGTTCAGTAGAAATCCATGGGTAAGAACCGAATGAAGGGTAGGGAAAAAAAGCATCCCCCCTCCCCCTGGTAGGGACTCTTCATCAACTGGCAAAGGGAAGTATGCGGTACCAGGTTCCGGAGGTATGGTTAGGAATCGATAGGGAAACAATCCCGGTCGTTCTTCCAATCCAAACACCCGAAGGAGTTCCTTCGCTTTCTGTTCGGTGTGAGGGTTGGCAAAGAGAGTTAGCCTTTTCTTCCGACGCATCATCCACAGGGTATGGAACAGGGAAGGAAGAGCGTAGAGATGGTCCGTGTGAGCGTGGGTCAACACGACAGTATCGAGAGTGAGAGGATCGATCCCTACCTTCATAAGGGACTGAACGGGATTCCCCGAAACATCCACAAGGAGGGAAAAGCTGCCGCTCCAGATTAGGAAGGATACGTTCCCTCGCTTCGGGGTAGGAATCGCTCCATTAGTTCCTAAAAAGCAAATCTCCATACCCTAAAGGCCTCCCCGCATATTCCCTCTTAAAACTTAGAGTTCTTTACAAGCCGTGCGGATCTTCTTTTCTGGATCAAGGATAGTACCACTGATACCACAGCCAGCAGGATGAACACCATCGCTATCGGTTTGGTAAAAAACACGAAATAATTACCTTGTGCCAGCTTTATCGCTCGCCGGAAGTTTTCTTCCAGCATTCCCCCCAGAATCACTCCCAGAACCAGGGGAGCCACGGGGTAGCCTCCCTTTTTCAGGAGATACCCGATCAACCCAAAGGCGAGGCAAAGGGCCGTATCGTACACCGCCGTGGTAAAGCCTTGTCCCGAAACCGCGTAGGCTCCTATGAGGGAAAGGATCAACACGATCGGTAACAGGTACGATAGAGGAATCCGGATTACCTGTGCGAACCAGCGGATCCCCTTAAGCTGGAAGAGGAACATGAACAGATTAGCCAGAAAAAGGGTAAGGAAAACCGCATATACCAGATGCATCTTTTGCTGGAACAATTGGTACCCCGGCACCACCCCCTTGATAAGGAGAGCTCCCAATAACACGGCGGTGGAAGAATCCCCCGGAATTCCCAACGCGAGGGTAGGGATCAAGGCTCCTCCCGTGACCGCATTGTTGGCCACCTCAGGGGCGAATACCCCCTCCACACATCCTGTCCCCACTGGTTCCAGGCCGTGTTTCCCCGAAGCGGTGATCTTCTTTGCTCGATCGTACGCAATGAATACCGCGATCGAAGCTCCGGTCCCAGGGATCGCTCCAATCAGCGTGCCCACTCCGGTGGATTCGAGGATGATCCTCCACATGCTTCGTAGCTTCTTTAAGGAGGGAAACGTTTCCGTAAACTGTTGAAGGTGTACCTCCGAAGGGGGCGAGGAAAGTCGTTTCAGGTCATCGAAAACCTGGGAAACCCCATACAAACCAATCAGAACAGGGATCAACCCGATTCCCGTGGACAGGGGAGTTTCTCGAAACAGCTCGGGGAAGGGAATGCGTAAAGAATTAGTGAAGGGGTCTACCCCAAAACTGGCAATAGCCAAGCCCATCGCTCCCGTGGCGATCCCTTTTGCCAGCTCATCTCCAGAAATCGATGCGATGATCGCTAGCCCTACTAACGCGAGGGCAGCTTTTTCGGCTGGCCCGAACATCAGCGTGAATTGGGCTACCAATGGAGCAAATAGAACAAGGGCCAGTAGACTCAGGATACCGCCGATGAAGGAGGCGAGAACGGCGCTTCCCAGAGCGAGGCTTGCCTTCCCCTTTGCCGTCATAAGAGTGCCATCGTACACCGTGGCGAGGGCGTTGGGATTCCCCGGGATCCCAATTAAGATGGCGGGGATGGAAGCACCAGACACCGCGCCGCAGTAAACAGCCAGTAGCATTCCAAACCCCGGAGCAAAGGGAAGTTGAAAACTTAAAGGCAAGAGCAACGCAATTCCCATGGTAGCGGTTAGTCCCGGTAGGGCACCGATAAGAATCCCCAATACCTCTCCTATCGCTATCCAGAGGATCGTTTCCAGAGAAAGCACCTGTTCCAAGGCTATCAGAAACGCATCCATCCCTCATTCCCCTTCACGTGGAACCGCTCTATAGATCCAGAATCCCTAGTGGCAAAGCCACCCGAAAGACCATCCGGAATACTAGGAACAGAACCAACGCGGTTCCCACTGATAGAGGGATGCTCCACTTCATGGTCTTACTTTTCCAGAAAGAGGTTTTTTGACCAAGAAAGAGGGCCCCTCCATAGACGCCGGCACTGCATAATAAGAACACCACTGTGGAGACAGCGCGGGAAGCCAATACCGCGCTTCCCACAGCTCTTCCATAGTAAAAAAGCTCACGGGATACAATCCTGCCTATTCCATAGCAGATCGCCACTAGAAGGCAGGCCAAAATACCACCCGTTATCATGCCCACACTCGTCGCCGAAGCCTCTAACGCAGCTCTATCATCGGACTTAAGCGAGAGCCCCTGTTCCGAACCTCTTCTCTTTTCCGCCCTCTTCCCTTTCACGCTTTCCCGGCCATAGAAGAAAAAGAGCAAATAGAGAAACAGGGTAGTAAGGATCAAGAACCCTACCCGTTCCAATAATAGGAGGTATAGGATGGATCCGAAAAGAGTTCCCCAGAAGAGCATCCTTTTGGAATGTGTACCCTGTCCAGCGCTAGGGGAAGGGCTCTTTTCCTGTTGGGTGCGAAATTTCTGAACCGTACGTCGCTGCTTTCCCAAATCGTACAGACCCGCGATGAGCATGACCAATCCGCTTCCCAAGGGAAGTGCCCGTGATCCCGGATCATGCCCCGCCTCATCTCCGATCATCCGCCGCTGTTCTAAGGTGAAAGCGTAGAAAATTAAAAGGGAAGCCACGAGGATCATCCCCCCGGCTCCCCAAAGACTTTTCCGGTCTCGTTCCTGTGCCATACTCGAGGTACGGATATTTAACGTTTCAATAGTCCCGCTTCTTTTAGAATGGGAATGTACATCTGCCGGAGTTCTTCGAAGTAGGCATCCGTATCCTTCAACAAGGTAAACGCAGGGATCAGTCCGTTCTTTTTCATGTACTCCTGGAATCCAGGTGATTCGAAGGCCTTCTTGAAAGCCTGCGCGAGGACTTGTTTTACCTCAGGAGGCGTGCCCTTTTTTACCGATACGGATCGGTAGGAACCTGCGGGGATCTTCACGTTGGGGAACCCCGCTTCCGGTAGGGTAGGTACATCGCTCAACTCAGGAATAATACTTCTCTTTTCATAGAGGACCACGAGGGAGCGGGGCATGTTCCTATTGGCCACCACCTCTGTCTGGGAAAAGATCCCCACGTCGCAGTGTCCACCCAGAACAGCTGCCAAAAGGTCGGCGCCTCCTCCAAAGGGTGTTACATTGAAGGCTCCCCCAAAGGCTTGGTTGATTCCGATGGAGGCAACCCCCGTGGCGCCTCCCATCCCCGCGTTTCCTAAGGAGATGGATTTGGGTTTTGCCTTGGCGGCATCTACCAGTTCCCGGAAGCTCTTCCAGGGCTTGTTCACCTGGGTGGCCACGATAAAGGGGTCCCAATTCAACCCAATGATCCCTTCGATCTGGAAAGCCCCCTCGGTAAGTCCCTGTAAGGTAGCCGCTACCGTGTGGGTTCCCGAAGCGAGCAACGTGTACCCATCCGCGGGAAGTCGAAGTACTTCATTGGTTCCCGTCGCGCTTCCCGCCCCTCCGATGTTAGAGATTACCACGTTACAGGGAACCTGCTTCTTGAACTCCTCCACCAAAGCGCGAAAGATCAGATCCGTACCCCCTCCAGCCGCGAAGGGAACCACCATGGTGATGGTCTTTTCCGGATCAGGCCATCGCCCTTCTTCCTTTTTTCCCGCTGCAAAGAGAACAGTGGCAACAAACAGGAAACTCAAACCCAAGAAAAAGATTTTCACCCCTCTACTGTTTCCCAGCATACCCTGCCTCCTTCCTTAAGGATTTTCAAAGATAGTATCTACCCGTTTTCAGTAAAGCGCAAGGGAAACAGCACCTTCTTACATGGAGAGTCTTGCTAGTCCTCACGGGAATGGCGTATGGCGTTGTACTCCTTCAGCATGTACTGAAGTTCTTCTTCTCGCAATACTGCCCCTTCTTTGGTAGGCTCTCGAAAAAGCCGAGCGGGGAGGGTATCTGTTTCTGGACCAAGACCTTCTCGTGTGTTGTACGAACGAGCCAGTTGAGTGATTCGATTGGCGATTTTCTCCAGTTGTGCCTTGGTGAGATCCATCCCCGTGGTGCCCTTGATAAGCATCGACAGTTCATCCCAGAGAAAGAAATCCCGGAAAAACCTGCAGAGAATCAAAGAATCAAGCAGGGCCGCTCGGTCTTCGTAATCGATGAACAGTTCTGCTTTCCCCTCTATCTGGGAAGGATCAATTTGGCCCGAGAGTTCCGCCTTGTAGAAGGTCCCTCGAAGGTGACAGGCTCCCCGTACGGATACCGCGTAGGCCAGTCCCATTCCTTTCAACACCCTTGGATCAAAGCCAGCTGGTTCCAGACCCTTCACATGGATGGCTGTATCCTCCAATCCCCATTCCCTTGCGGCAAACCGGATCCCCCGGGCGAGAATCTCTCCCACCCCCTCCCTATGGGCGATCAGGCGAAACAACTCTGCCATCCGGTCCGGTTGGTTGTAATCGATCTGGAAGTTCGTCTTGCCTGCCTTGTACGCTTCGATGGTGAAAGCGGAAAGATTCCCCGCGGTCATTGTATCGAGACCGAGGCGGTCGCAGAGGTCATTCAGGTATACTACCTCTTCCAAACTCTCCAGGGCATTCAACCCACCCAGAGCGTAGATGGTTTCGAACTCAGGGCCATCTATGGTAAGCCCCGCATGCCGTCCCTTCTTCACCCGAGAGGTGCGGGTGCATTTTAGGAAACAGTTGGGACAGGGATGATGGGTGATATCGAAATGGTTTCGCATGTATTCGGCCGATAGGTTCTCCCACTTCTCGAAGTATCCAGACTTCCAATAGTGGTTGGGAAAACACCGGGCCTGGTTCGTGTTCGCTACCTGCATGGGGGTGCCGTAGTTTTGGTAATTCTTGGTGACGGGGGATTGGTTCCCCTTCTGGGCTACCCTCCGGTTTAGCTCCAGCAAGAGTCCATCATCCGCCAAATCCGCCTTCTTCGTGCCGTGGAAGGAAATCCCTTTAATATTCTTCGATCCCAGAACCGCTCCCATCCCTCCACGCCCTAAACTCCGGTACTTGTCGTGTTTGATGCAGGCGCTGACAGCTCCACGTTCTCCCGCCGGCCCGATAACCATGGCCCCGGCGCCAGGAGGAGAAAGGGAAAGAAGGTATTCTTCTGTATCGTAGGTTTCCTTTCCCTTCATGGCGGATGCGTCCTGAAAACGAACCCCTTCTTCGGTGATGATCAGAAAGGACAGCCGGTCTACTTTTCCAGAGAGAATAACCGCATCCACCCCACATCCCTTGATCTTTGGGGCGAGGGTTCCCCCGCAGTAGGATTCGCCGTACCCACCCGTGGCAGGGCTTTTGGACACTACCCCAAACCGGGACTGACTCCAGATTCGGGTTCCCGTAGCGGGACCAACTTCGATGATGAATAGGTTTTCCGGCGCAACGGGATCCACCCCAACGGGATTCCGGTGGTATAACAGGTAAGTCCCCAACCCTTTGCCCCCAAGGAATCGTTCGAACACATCGTCCGGTATGGATTCATACGTGTAGGACTTGTTGGTCAGATCCACCAGTAACAATCGGTTGAAAAAGCCTTTCATGAGTCCATTTAACTAGAAAGACAGCGGATTGGCAATCTTTTTTATAAAAAATCCCGTAGGGATTCATCGATCCCCTTGCGAACTTCGAACCAGTATTGTAGAGCTGCCTCGTGTCTGTCCTTCTGGAACTGTTCTACCCAATACCGTAGTTCAGGATCGTCCTTCTTTTCCACGGTAAGTACCCGTTCCAGGAAGGTTTGAACAAAGTCGATGTTTCGCTCGCTCTCCCAGTAGATACTGGCGTTCCGGGAGTTTATCCGACTGGCGGCCACGGAAATCGCCCCCCGGTACGCTTCTCCCTTTCCATAGAGGGCTTGGAATACCTCTGGGATCATCTCCTCTGCCCACCCCCTATGGAACCGGCAGATCCCCCCATTGTCCATGATCAGTTCTTTTTTCAACCGCTCCGCGCAGATCTGCCCTAGTTTCCGGGGAGGATGAAACTCTGGCCCATAGTGCATGTAGTACTTTCCCATGATGGCCATGGGCGCGAGGACTCCCGGGGTC
>CAKZQO010000179.1 GCA_937140905.1 uncultured Spirochaeta sp. | reverse complement strand
ATCACGGATCTCGTCGTCAAGGCCCTCCGCCGCGACGGCGACAGGGTCAAGGATCTGCTCAACTACCGGACCACGACCAAGGACGGTCGCGTTCTGAAGTCATCCACCTTCTTTTTCCGCAACCACCGAGGACACGTGGTCGCTGCCCTCTGCGTCAATCTCGATACGACCGACTTCATGAACACGATCCGTTTCGTGGAATCCTTTGTTCGAATCAACGGTAGAGAAGGAACCAGTGAACCCATCTCTCCAGGAGGAATCGTACGGGTTTCCAAAGCTCTCCCCTTTCGACCGGAACCGTTGCTTCGGGCGTTTTCCCTCTGTATCGCTATCGTGGCCTTCCTTCTGTTGGGTTTCCGTTCCTCTAGAAAACGCTGATTTTCCGTCCTTCTAGATAGAACCTTTTTTCCAAGGCTTCCCCTATGGAAAATGCTTTTCGGGGCAACACCCCACTAGTCTCGATTAGTGGGAAAAGTTGGTCCTTCCGCAAGCCTGGAAGGTAGACTCCTACAGTGTTCGGTCTGATAGAGAGGGAATGAAAGGTTTGATCTCCGTGGATATAGTCCACTTTGATGTCAGGGTTTTTCGCGAGGAAGGCATCTATAACTTCCTGTACCACTTCCGTAACAGTACGAACATTCGGCTCGAGAAGATGCACGGTGTGTAGTTCTCGTTGATCCACAAGACCTATCCAGAAGGGACTCTCCGTTGTCACTTTTTTTAACTCGTCGAAGGAATGGGCCTTTCGGAGTTGGATAGGGGTAAAAGTTCGAAGGAATTCGAAAAATTGAACAGGTTCGACGGGATGAAGGATTCGATGAATAGGGTGGAACTGTATGCCGGGATCGTAGAGACTCACCAATTCTACCAGAGTGCTATGGGCTGGATGGGATGCCTGTTGAGAGGGTGAAATGTGGTTCTTCAATTCTTCCCAGAAGGATTTAGCAGAGGCTATACTATGGTTCCCATCCCCTACTGCGTAGATGAACGAATTGTGTTCCAGGTTCTTCATTAACAATTCCATCAGGACGTCTTTTACCTCCCTTTCAGGAATGAACCAACCCCTCACTCTTCCCGCCCCTAACAGGAGTTCCAGTTCATAGGTGGGGGGAGTGTGGGTAAAGCGGGCAAAAAGGGCGTCGATCACTCGGGTTTGGAGATCGTTAATAAGAACTAACGTATGGGGGAATTCGATGGGAGCTCCCTTTCGTATTTTCACCCGTGGCGGGAGGCGTTCCAGGACGGTTTGTTCGGTAGGTCGAATCAAGGGTTTTGTTCCGGGACGGTAATCGTACTGCTCCAAATCCACAGTGATTACCATTCCTCTTCTTCTGGTGTACGGGGTTTCACGATCCACTAGCACCAGACCAGGTTCGGTTTCTATCAGGGTACCGCTCTCGAGATACTCTTTCATCCTCTTTTGGATTCGTTTGATCCGTTCCTCTTCATCAGTGGACCCTAGGTAACATTCTGGATAGATACAGTGAAGGGTAGAAGGAGAGTCTCCAATGCTAGACTCCAACGACTTCCATATTTCGGGTTGAGAGGTGAACTGATCGCAGGCGATCACCGCCCACTTCCGTAAATCTACACCTGGTCGGGGAAGGAGGATGGGGGAAAACTCGATTCCTACCGATGATTGCCAAGGATGCCTTCGAAGTTTCTTCATAGGGTCTCCTTAAGTCTTCCGAAGGATATAGCCGGGTTCTACCGGAACACTGGGCTTTAAATACACTTTCTGCCCATGGGATGCCACTGATACGGGATTCCCCTCCTCATCCCAAAGAGTAAAGTTCCTGTCTTCCAGAAAGGGTACCGAAGGGCCGATGTATTCGATCGGTTGCCCTACCTCGATCCGGTTTCGAAGATCAAGTTCGTATCTTCCATTCGAATGAGACGTTCCGATGGTGCCGAGAAACACATGGTGTTCTCGATACGTAGCGCTTGTAGGCTCTTCCACCTCGGATTTTCCAAAGTAGAACCCTGTGCAGTATTCTCGATGGCTCACTCGAAATAAATCTTGGTGGTAAAGTTCCAACTCAGCGATAGGGATTCCAGCCAGTGCGTCTAAATGTTTCCGGTAAGCTCGAGTCACGACGGCGGTGTAGTAGAGAGATTTCATCCGGCCTTCGATTTTCAGAGCATCCACTCCGGTTTGGCGAATTAGATCCAAGTGATCGATCATACAGAGATCCTTGGAAGAAAGGATCGTGGTGAATCCTTCGGATTCGAAAATAGGGTAATATTCCCCTGGACGTTCCGCCTCTTCCAAGACTCGGTAATTCCATCTGCAAGGATGTGCACAATTTCCCTGATTGGCGGAACGACCAGCCATCCAAGCACTGAGGAAGCAACGACCCGAATATGCAAGGCACATGGCACCATGAACAAAAATCTCGAGTTCCAGATCCGGCAAGTGAGCTTTTATTTCAGCTATCTCTTCCAAGCTGAGTTCTCTGCCAAGAATGATTCGCTTGAACCCTAGATCCCTATACACCTCCGCTGCCCGCCAATTAGTGCAGTTCGCTTGAGTGCTCAGGTGAAGAGGGATCTGGGGAAACCGGTTTCGAAGGAGGGGCAAAAGGCCTAGATCACTGATGATAAAGGCATCGAAGGGATACAAGGAAAGGTATTCCATCTCTTTTTCGATTCTCGAAAGATCCCGGTTATGGAAACTGATGTTCAACGCGCAATATAATTTCCGGTTGCCTTTCACCTTTCGGATCTCTTTCCATTCGTCCTGGTAAAAATTATCTGCTTTGGTACGGAGAGAAAATTGTTTTACCCCGATGTATACGGCGTCCGCTCCGTATTGATACGCGTAAATGAGCTTTTCCAGGTTCCCCGCTGGTGAAACGAGTTCCATACAAAGGGGAGAGTATCCATTTAAGAAGAACCTTTTCAAGGGGCTATCGTTTCTCTATAATACAGCTCTCTGGAAGTTACAGGTACGGGAACAAATGCTTATTGATAGAACAGACTCGAACTTTTCGAGACCTTCGAGAGCGATTCTGCTTTTTTCCTGTCCCGATGTGAAGGGAATCGTTGCGGAGGTGTCCCATTTCATCTTCACCTATAATGGAAACATCCTCCGTTCCAACCAGCACAGCGATCCGGAAACAGGAACCTTTTTCATGCGGGTAGAGTGGGACATTTCGGAGTTTACTCTACCGGAATCGAAGATCTCAAGGGCTTTTGAGCCCATTGCGGAAAAGTTTTCCATGGACTACCGGATCGAGTTTTCTTCCAGAACTTCGCGGATTGCTATCTTCGTTTCCAAACTAGATCATTGTCTGTACGATCTTCTCCTACGAAACAAAGAGGGCGAGATCCCTGGGGAGATCGTCCTGATCATTGGAAATCATCCAGACTTAAAACCGGTAGCCGATTATTTTCACATTCCCTTTCATCATGTTCCCGTGACTCCGGAGACGCGGATGGATGCAGAAGCCTTGGAGTTGGATCTACTATCGAAGGCCAACGTCGATCTAGTGGTTCTAGCCCGTTACATGCAAATCTTAAGTCCTTCTTTCGTGGAAACCTACCGGAATCGGGTGATCAATATCCATCACAGCTTCCTGCCTGCTTTCGTGGGAGCCAAGCCATACCATCAAGCTTTTGAACGAGGGGTGAAGATCATCGGAGCTACCAGCCATTACGTAACCGAAGACCTGGACCAAGGACCTATCATCGAACAGGATGTGGTTCGAGTGACTCACCAAGATTCTGTGGCAGATATGATCCAGAAAGGAAAAAATCTCGAGCGGCTTGTGCTATCCCGGGCAGTGAAGCTACACCTGGAGCACAAGATCCTCGTGTTTGGAAACAAGACAATCGTTTTCGAATGATCCCAGTGGGGAAGGAGTTGTTATGGTGGAACCATTGAAGAAAAATCCAAAGTTTTCCCGTCGAAGGGGACCTGTCGTGTTGGCTATCCTGGATGGAGTGGGGTACGGTGCGTACAAGGAAGGGGATGCGGTGGCAGAGGCGATGACCCAGAACCTTGATTACCTCAAGACCCGCTGTCCTCACACAAAGTTGAAGGCCCACGGCACCGCAGTAGGTCTGCCTTCGGATGAAGACATGGGGAACAGCGAAGTGGGACACAACGCGATTGGATGCGGCCGGGTGTATGCTCAGGGAGCAAAACTGGTGAACGTCTCCATCGAGACGGGAGCTTTGTTCAACGGCCCGGTATGGAAGAAATTGATCCAATACGTGAAACAGAACAATGGGACTCTCCATTTCATCGGACTGTTCTCCGATGGAAACGTCCATAGCCATATCGATCATCTGAAAGCGATGCTCATGCGGGCCGCTGAGGTAGAAGGGATTAAACGGGCTCGAATCCACATACTTCTCGACGGAAGGGATGTAGGAGAAACTTCGGCTCTGGAATATATCGATCCTTTCGAAGAGTTCCTTGCTCGACTGAACCAGAAAGGGGTGGATTATAGGATTGCCTCTGGCGGAGGTAGACAGGTCATTACGATGGATCGGTACGGGGCGAACTGGGACATGGTGCGAAAAGGATGGGAAGTCCATGTCCACGGAATGGGAAGGCAGTTTGCCTCGGCCCATGAGGCTGTGGTTACCCTTCGAAAGGAAACCAATGCCATTGACCAGGATTTGCCTCCCTTCGTGATCGCGGAGAACGGGAAGCCGGTAGGTCCCATCCAGGATGGGGATTCAGTGATCTTCTTCAACTTCCGGGGGGATCGAGCACTGGAAATCACAGCGGCCTTTGAGCAGGAGAACTTCGACAAGTTCGATCGGGGTAAAAGGCCCAAGGTAGAGTACGCGGGGATGATGGAGTACGATGGGGATATGCATGTTCCCAAGCAGTATCTGGTTTCTCCCCCTGCGATCGACCGAACGGTGGGCGAGTTTCTAGTGGCCTCCAAGGTTCGGCAACTGGCCATAAGCGAAACCCAAAAGTTCGGTCACGTGACCTACTTTTTTAATGGTAACCGCACGGGTAAGTTCGATGAACAACTGGAAGACTATGTGGAGATTCCTTCGGACATCGTGCCGTTCGAAGATAGGCCATGGATGAAGTGCGCTGAAATTACAGACTATGTGATACAAGCCATTCATAGTGGCAAATACGATTTCATTCGATTGAACTACCCCAATGGAGACATGGTAGGGCACACGGGGATCTATGAGGCGGTTCTCTGTGCCATTGAAGCGGTGGACCTTTGCCTCGGAAGGTTGATCAAAGCGGTAGAACAAGCGGGGGGGATCCTGATCGTATCGGCTGATCATGGGAATTCGGATGATATGTTTGAACACGACAAAAAGACGGGAAAAGTAATCCTAAAACCCGATGGAACCCCCAAAGCAAAGACAGCCCATTCGTTGAATCCCGTGCCCTGCATCATTTTCGATCCGGAAGGAAAGGGAGAGTATGCCTCAAAGCTGAAAGAAGGGCTCGGTATCAGTTCTCTGGCAGCTACCTGTATCGAACTATTGGGGTTCCTTCCCCCCTCCGACTACGACCCGAGCGTGCTGGAGTGGAAGGGATAGGGAATCTGAAGGACGAAGCGCGCACCCTTTCCTTTTTCGATATGGATCGTTCCCCCTAACTGCTCGGTCAGTAGGGTAACCAATTGAAGTCCGAATCGTTCCGATTGTTCTAGATCGAAGTCTTCTGGCAGGCCGATTCCATCGTCCTCATACCGGATTCGGAGGATCCCTCCTACAGTTACCAGTTCGAGTGTGATAGAACCTGATTCCCGATCCGCAAAAGCGTACTTCATCGAGTTGGTGATCAGTTCGTTTATCATCAAGCCGACGGTAGATAGGGTTTTAGGATCCATCGTTAGGGGAGGAATCGTCAGAATCGTTTGAATTCCCCCCCGTTTCGGGAAGAGGGATACTATTTCTTTCACCAACGCTTCGAGGTACTCCTTCATGGAAACAGACTGGATTGTTTCAGAGCGATACAGTTTGTCGTACAGTACCTCCATGCTTCGGATTCTTCCTTCGGCGGTTTCTAGAGCTTTTATTGCTTCTGGGTCCTGCAAATAGGAGCGTTCCAGGTTAAGAAGACTGATGATAAGAGCCATGTTGTTTTTAATTCGATGATGAACTTCCTTCAGGATCAGCTCTTTTTCCTTCAATAGGGCCAGGATTTTTCGTTCCATCTCTTTACGAACAGTTATATCCTGATAGATGCCGTATACGTATCGTCTTCCATGAATGGTGATGGGAGCCCCTAGGATCGAAACGGGGAATCGAGTACCGTCCTTCCGTTGTCGGACAGATTCTTTTTGCACGATGGTTCCAGACAAGACCTCTTTAGAAATCGTAGAAGCCTCTTCTTTCAGTTCGGAAGGGACGATGAGGTCGTTGATGTGTTTTCCTTGGATTTCCTCCAATGAATACTGGAAAAGTTCGCTGAATTGCAGGTTACAATCGAGAAACCGATCCTCCTCGTCCAGGATGGCGATGGCTACAGGGGCATGCTGAAACAGATGTTCAAAATGAGCCCTTCGAATATCCAGTTCTTCCTCTTTCTCCTTGAAGAACGTTACGTCTTCGAAGGCAATTGCCAGCGCTCGGCTGTTTTTCCATGGAACAGAGCTGGCAGTGTACCGGAACCAAATTAGAGAAGGCGGAAGGTCTCTAAACACTTGGGTTATGCCGGATATTTGAAAGGGCTCATTTAGCTTACCGCAATGAGTCCGAATCAATCGGAAGAACTCACAGGCGGGACAGAGGTTAGAGAACCCACATCCTAATGGAGTGAGGGTTCGGTTTCTGCAGGCAATTAGATCTCCCAACCGGCCAGGGTTCGAGGAAGGATGGTTTTGGGGTGTAAGTTCAGCGTTTGGTACGTGGAAAAGAGATCTCGCTTTTTCATTGAAAAAGAGGATCTTCTCGTTCTCATCGATTAGTACCAATGCAGAAGGGATATTTTGTAATAACTGCTCAACCTGTAGAGAGAACTTAGTAACTTTTCCCATTGAATCTATAGTATACTGTAGAGTCAGGTATTTTCCAATCGCACTTGCTCGATGGGTAAAAATTACAGTACACTAACGGCATGCTTCTCAAAATGCGTTCTGTATCGCTAGATGATGCAAGGGAAATAGGAGCTTCTTTTGCCGAGTTAGCGATACGCTCCAAGACCCTTCCGCGGCGTCCCGTGCATGTGCATGCGATTGTGAGTCCTACGGCCGGATTCTTTCGTCATCCCATTCAGGTACAAGAAACCCTCACGTGGTTACGGATGATCGTGTTGGATAGAGCGGCGGCAGTGGAACCCAATCCCGAAAGTAGAGTGTCTGTTCATGTGGCACGGCACAAAGGACATCCGGGAACCTTGGTAGGGGAAATTGTGGAAACCCTGATTCTCAGGGAAGGGATCCAAGGGGATACACCCTATCATTTTATCCTTTCTTTGGGGGGGGATGGAACGCATCAGGAGATCCTCAATATGTTGGTGGATCTACCGATCGAAGTATTGGAACGGATTCTTGTGTTTCGACTTCCCATGGGCACAGGGAACGATGGAGCGGATGTGGAAGAACTATCTTCCGCAGCGAAGTGCCTTTTAGGGGAGGGGAGGATTGGGGAAGTATCTGCCCTAAGAATACAACCCCAAGGATTGAAAGCAGTGTATGCCTTCAATATTGCCAGCATAGGGATCGATGCGTTCGTTACTCATACGGCCAATCGTTTGAAGACCCGATTCAATACGGATATCTATCGGAAAATCGCCGATTTATCCGTACTGTTCTATCCTATCCTCTTCCCCGCAAAAACCTTGGGGATGGACATCACCCTTTCAGACGGCCGGATAGAACAGGCATATGGGAAATACGTTCTCACAGCGGTTGGCGTGTCAGGACACAGAAGTTATGGTAACCATAAATGGATACTGCCCGGAGAAGAAAATCTTTGTGCGATTGCCGATCGATCTCTCCGGAAGAAACTTCAATTGAAGAATCTTCTGTATGCGGGGAAGCATGTGAACCAAGAAGGGGTGCTACTACGAAAAGCCCAACAGGTTCGTCTCCACTACGATGATTCCCTTTACCTGCAGTACGACGGGGAGGCTATCCGATTGGAACAGGAAAATTTCCCCTGTCAAATCGAACTGGTTTCCACCAGAATCCAAACCTTAAGATTTTAGACTCAATAACCTTTCCCAAGCTTTCCCGATTCGATCTTCCTCTCCTTCCATGAAGGAAATGAGAATCTGGATTCGCTTCCGGGGAACATCCAACCGGAGGTTTCCGGGAGTGCCCGTGCTAGTACGCTGAGCGATAGTATCCTTCGGATCCCGTTGGGTTAAAGCCTTTAGGTTACTCGATACTTCTTTATAAGCCGCCCGAAAGGGAACTCCTTTTCGAACCAGCTCGTACACTGCATCGGTAGCGAATATGTCGGGAGTGAACCCTTTTCGGAGGGCTTCTTCATGCACCTGAACTTTTTGTATTAGATGATCCATCACCTGAACCATTTCCAAGCATAAGGAAAGTCCCTTTAGGAAAGGTTCTTTCGTTTCCTGGAAATCCCGGTTATACCCTGAGGGAAGGGAACGGATGATACTTTTAATCGCATTCGAGTAAGATCCCAACACAGCTGCCTTTGCCCGAGTAAGCTCCAGCCCATCGGGATTCTGTTTCTGGGGCATGATACTAGAACCGGTACAGAGCTCTTTGGGAAGAGAAAAGTACCCAATTTCCGGCAACGAGAAGAGGATCAGATCGGTGGAAAGTTTCGATAAGGTAAGTCCTATCTGGTCCAACTGATCCAGAATCGCAGCTTCTAGCTTGCCGCGGGAATTGTTGGCCGCCAGAACATTGTTATGCACCACAGGAAAGGCGAGGAGTTCTGCCGTGTATTCTCGATCCAAGGGTAGGGAAGTTCCATAGCTAGCTGCCGAACCCAAAGGACATCGGTTCCAGAGTTCATAACCCCTCTGTAGAAGTTCCAGATTGTCGAGAATCTCTTCTCCAAAGGCGGAAAGCCAAAGACCCACGGTACTAGGCATGGCGAGCTGGGTATGCGTGCGGCCTGGCATGGGGACCTTTTGGTACTGTTCTGCCTGATCGAGAAGGGTATTGGCCAATCGGAGAGAGGCGCGGAAGATTTCCAGAAGGCGTTCCCTTCCATGGATCCGTAACGCGGTTAGAACCTGGTCATTCCGGGACCTTCCCGTATGAATCTTCTTACCCGTTTCCCCTAGACGTTGAACCAAACGGTTTTCGATGGCGGTATGACAATCCTCGTCCTCTTTTTGGATAGAGAACTGCCCCCGTTTTGCTTCTTCGATGATCTGGATCAGCTCTTTTCGTACCCCGTCTTCTTCCGAGGAAGTGAGGATTCCGATCTTGCGGAGCATCTTTGCCTGGGCAATACTTCCCATACAATCGGCTATTATCAATTCACTGTCGATCTGATAATCTTTTCCAACCGTATAGTCTTCGATCAAGGAGTCGATCGAATAGTCTTTTTCCCAGAGTTTGGACACGTTCCCTCCCTTTTCAGCTCGAACGGTTTAGACTATCGGTATATCGGTATAAGAGGGAACGTGTCAACGTTCCTAGACGAGGAACACGAGTTCCCCCTGTTTCACATCGAGGGTAACCGTATCTCCTTCCTTCACTTGGCCCGAAAGGACTTTTTTCGCCAGTTCGTTCAACACTAAGTTCTGGATCGTACGCTTGAGGGGCCTAGCACCGAAGGCTGGATCGAATCCCCTATTGGCCAGGAGTTCCCGGCCAGAGTCCGTCACTCTAAGGCTGATCTTCTTTTCTTCCAATCGTTTGGCGATCTTTTTCAGTTCTAGATCCACGATGGCGAGAATTTCTTTCTTGCCCAGCCGATGGAACATCACGATCTCATCGAGACGGTTGAGAAACTCGGGTTTGAAAGTGGCTTTCAGTAAAGCATCGATCTCCGGTCTGATGGAATCCAAGTCTTCCGCTTGCAGGATCAGATCGCTTCCCAAGTTGCTAGTGAGGATGATGATACAGTTCCGAAAGTCCACGGTTCGTCCCTGTCCGTCGGTCAAACGGCCTTCATCCAGCAGTTGCAAAAGCACGTTGAACACATCCGGATGGGCTTTTTCTATTTCATCGAAGAGCACGATGGAGTAGGGTCGCCGTCGAACTACTTCGGTAAGTTGACCTCCCTGATCATACCCCACATACCCTGGGGGAGCTCCGATGAGCCGGGACACGGAGTGTTTCTCCATGTATTCGCTCATGTCGATTCGGGTAAGGGCCCGCTCATCGTTGAATAGGTAGTCTGCCAGGGTTTTTGCCAATTCGGTTTTTCCAACTCCGGTTGGCCCTAGGAATAGGAAGGTCCCCAGAGGGCGATTGATGTCGGAAAGGCCGCTCTTGTTCCGTCGGATGGCATCGGAAACAACCCGTATGGCATCCTGTTGGCCCACCACCCGCTGGGATAGAGTTTCCTCTAGTTTTAAAAGTTTAGCCATCTCGGAGGATAGCATCTTGGTGACGGGAATCCCCGTCCAAGAGGAGACTACCTTGGCAATATCTTCTTCCGATACTTCTTCTCGCAACAGGCGACGTTCACCCTGAATCTGTTGTAGTTTCTTGGTCTTTGCCTCTAGTTCCCGTTGGGTAAGGGGGATCAATCCATGTTTGATTTCCGCAGCTTTGTTCAGGTTTCCTTCCCGCTCATAACGGCTTTCTTCGATACTCAAAACTTCCAACTTCTGCTTTAAAGACCGAATTTCCTCGATGATCTCTTTTTCGTTCTTCCACTGGAGGAACATGGCATTTCGCTTTGCCTGTAGCTCGGAGAGTTCCTTATCGATTTTTCCCAATCGTTCCATCGAAGCGGGATCCGTTTCCTTCGAAAGGGCCTGTTTCTCGATGGTCAACTGGAGAATCTTCCGCTCGATCTGGTCCAGTTCCGTGGGTTGACTCTCGATTTCCATCTTGAGCCGGCTGGCCGCTTCGTCCACCAAATCGATCGCTTTGTCTGGCAGGAACCGACTGGTGATGTACCGGTCAGAAAGTACCGCCGCAGCAACCAGGGCTTCGTCCTTGATCCGGACTCCGTGATGCACCTCGTAGCGCTCCTTCAAACCCCGGAGAATGGCAATGGTATCTTCTACGGAAGGTTCGCCAGTATACACAGGTTGAAACCTTCGTTCCAGAGCCGGGTCCTTTTCGATGTGCTTTCGATACTCGTCTAGGGTAGTGGCACCAATAGCTCGAAGTTCGCCCCGCGCTAAAGCTGGTTTCAGCAGATTACTGGCGTCCATCGCTCCCTCTGCGGCACCTGCACCTACAAGGGTATGTAGTTCGTCGATGAAGAGGATGATCTCTCCATTTGATTCGGAGATCTCTTTGATTACCGCCTTCAAACGCTCCTCGAATTCTCCCCGGAACTTGGTTCCTGCGATCAGAGCTCCTAGATCGAGAGCAAGGAGTCGTTTATTCTTCAAACTGTCCGGAACATCACCCGATACGATCCTACGCGCCAATCCTTCCACGATGGCTGTTTTCCCCACTCCCGGTTCTCCGATCAACACGGGGTTGTTCTTGGTGCGACGGCAGAGGACCTGCATGATCCTCCGGATCTCTTCGTCCCGTCCGATTACAGGATCGAGTTTTTCCTGTCTGGCCAAAGCGGTAAGATCCCTGCAATACTTTTCCAGAACTTGATACTTATTTTCAGGATTTGGATCGGTAATCCGGTTGTTTCCCCGAATAGCCTTCAACGCCTTCAAAATCCCGTCACGGGTGATCCCTGCCTTTTTCAAAAGGTCCGAAAGTTTACCCTCCTCGGCTAGGGCGGCGAGGAGTACATGTTCCCCGCTAGTATACTCGTCCTTCAAATCGGCCGCTTCCTTTTCTGCTCGGGTAAGAAGCCGACCTAGATCGGCCGACATTCGGAGTTCCATCCCTTCCCCGTAGACCTTTGGCTTGGAATCGAGGGAACGTTCTATATTTTGTTCCAGCGATTTTCTATTTACTCCTAATCGATCCAATAGAGGAGGAACAACACCCTCCTCCTGTCGGATCAGAGCCAGGAGAAGATGTTCGCTCTCCAATAACTGGTGGTTGTACTGATGAGCAAAAGATGAAGCTTCCTGCAGGGCTTCCTGCAGTTTGATAGTCATTCTGTCATAACGCATATAGATCCCTTTTTGTGCTATCTTTAGATTTTTTGTAGATTTCGATTAAAATATACTTAAGAAACTCTGAACCGGCAACGATTCTTGAGTAGAATGCAAAACTAGGGTAGAGTATGGCTTCTGTATGCAAGATCGAAGCAGAGCGATCAGCAAAGCCGCCCTTATTGCCCTTGTTGGAAATGGAATTCTAGCGACCCTCAAGATCGTTGCCGGATTTCTGGCTGGAAGCCTTGCCGTAGTTGGAGACGGGATCGATTCCTCCACCGATGTGATCATAGCGGCCATTACCCTCTTGGCTAGTAAGATAACCGCAAAACCTTCGGACCGGGAACATCCCTTTGGGCATGGAAGAGCAGAAACGTTAGCCACCACCCTCTTGGCCTTCATCATCTTCTTTGCGGGAGCCCAACTCTGCATCTCTACCGTGGAACATTTTTTTGAAGGCCGCATCCGGGACATCCCTGCGCCGTTAGCCTTGTACGTGTCGATCCTGTCCGTCATGGGCAAGTTGTTGCTGGCTTGGACCCAGTTCTCCTTTGGAAAAAAGTACAACAGTGAGATGCTGAAGGCAAACGGAAAGAACATGATGAATGATACCCTCATATCCAGTACTGTGCTGGCAGGGGTATTCTTCACGATCGTTCTACAGAAACCCTTTCTCGATCCTCTATTTGCTTTTTTAGTGAGTCTTTGGATCATGAAATCTGCCATTGGTATCTTCCTCGGAGTGCGTACAGAGCTAATGGATGGAAATACAGATTCGGATTTGTATCATGCCATTTTTGATGCGGTGCGAGCCGTTCCCGGCGCCGGGAATCCCCATCGTACTCGGATCCGAAAAGTGGCGAACCTGTTCGATATCGACCTGGATATCGAAGTAGATCCCGCCCTTTCAGTAGGGGAAGCTCATGACATCGCTGTCGAGGTAGAACGGCAGATCCGCAGTAGGATCGATTCGGTGTTCGATGTTATGGTTCACGTGGAGCCCCAGGGAAATCTGGAAGAAGGTGAAAGCTTCGGACTGGCCGAAAGCCACTTCCCCGAACGCAAGGAGGAACAAGAGCCATGAAGGATCCCCAATTCAAGACGATCCTTATGCATGGGTTTACCCACGAGGAAGCTCTAACGATAATGCGGGTGGTGAAACAAGCGTTCAAGGAACCCAAAGAGCTAATCTTTGCCCTCAGTACCCCTCAGTCTTTGCAGAAAAAACTGGATGACCTGCTCCAAGAGTTAGAGGAAGAGCATCGAGCGATGACAGGGCAGGAGGGCAAAAAACCTTGACCCCTATTCATCGGTAGGGTAGTATCCCATTGACAGGAGAAACAACCCAATGAAACTCAGAAAGACCTTAGAACACATCGTTCCGTATTCACCGGGAACCCTGAAGGAAGGGGCCATCAAATTGGCTTCCAATGAGAATCCCTTAGGCCCTTCCCCTAAAGCAATTGCTCGGATCAAGGAAGTGGCAGCTACCGTTTCCCTCTATCCTGATGCGGGAGTGGTAAAACTTCGGGATGCCGTGGCAAAGAGATTGGGAGTAGAACGAGACAATTTGATCTTTGGAAATGGTTCCGATGAAGTGCTCTGTTTGATAACGGGAGCCTATATTGAAGAAGGGGACAACACCGTCACCTCGGAACATACCTTTTCCGAATATACTTTCGCTACCGTACTGTTCGGTGGGAAGGTGAAATACGCCCCCATGCAGGAAGGACGGTTCGATCTTACGAAAATATTGGACTTGGTGGATTCCCGGACGAAGATCGTATTTCTCTGTAACCCCAACAATCCTACGGGCACCTCCTTTGGGGAAAAGGAATTCCGAGCCTTCATGGAGCGTCTTCCCTCATCGATCCTCGTAGTATCGGATGAGGCTTACCGGGAATATGTGGAACGTCCCGATTTTCCCGATACGGTACGGATGATTCCCCAGTATCCCAACCTAGTGGTTCTGCGAACGTTTTCTAAGATCTATGGTCTAGCAGGACTTCGAGTAGGGTACGGGGTTGGATCCAAAGAAGTAATCGCGGATTTCTATAAGACGAAAACCCCCTTTAACGTAAACCTTATCGCCCAGGAAGCGGCCCTAGCAGCCCTAGAGGACGAGGAGTTCGTGAAATGGTCGGTAGCAACCAATCGAATGGGAAAGAAGTATCTATACCAGGAGTTCGATCGTTTAGGTCTTAAGTACTACCATACCGATGCGAACTTTGTGTGTGTCCATGTGGGAAGAGATTCAATGGAAGTCTTTCGAACCATCATGGATTTAGGTGTCACCATACGACCCCTTCGAAGCTTTCAACTAAACGAATGGATTCGGGTAACCATTGGGACAGAGGATCAAAACCGGAAGTTCGTGGAATGTCTAGAAAAGGCCCTCAGAGGTTGAATTTAGAATAGGAGGGGGGAGTTGCCCTGGTCTTTCGTTGCCCATCTCCTGGTAGTATTCCTTGTTCCCTTTTTCCTATTTGGGTGGGTCTGCCTCGGGGAAAAAAGCATTCTTGTTCAGTCGCCCCGATCTGAAAAATTTAGGGGATCCTCTCTGTTTCTTGCGTTTGTGGGGGGAGGCATTGTTGCATTTCCCGTATTGGTAATCCTTCTCATCCTTCCCCCTTGGGAAGGGTACGGTGCCTATCTACGGGTAGCGGCAGTGGAAGAAGTAGGAAAGGCTATTGTACCCATGGTACTGGTGAGAATGAAGGGTACAGTCTCCATCCGAAGAACGATCCTCTTGTTCGTGGCTTCAGCCCTTGGTTTTTCCCTCTTGGAAAATCTTTTATTTCTTATGAAGGATCCGGATACTTCCTTCTTACGTTCCTTTACTTCGGTTCCTCTTCACGGCGCCCTTTCTGCGATTTTTGGTTTTGCCTATGGATTCAGTCGGTACCAATACAAGACCCGTACTTTTTGGGGAGGACTAGGTGCGATCTTGCTCCATGGGATATACAATGCAGGTTGGGAGTTCTCTGTTGCGATTCCCGTGGGAGTATTGATAGTATCCCTCGGAATTAGTGGATTTTTGTGGGTAATAGCTCTGAGATTGGGAGAAACCTGAACATCCAGCGATCCCTTTCCCGACCGGCAAATCAACGAAGATGGGATGGGACCTATTGACGGGGCAATCAATATTTTGTATTTTTATATGTAAAGATATAAGACGACGCAGGGTAGAGCAGTTGGCAGCTCGTCGGGCTCATAACCCGGAGGTCGCAGGTTCAAGTCCTGCCCCTGCTAATTATACCGCCGGAAAGGCGGTTTTTTTTCTTATTGAACTTTTGTTATGCGTGGTTACTCCTTCCAAGGAAAGATCATCCCTTTTAAGGTTCTTTTTCCTACACGCTCCCGATCTTCCGTTAAAAGGGTATCCCAGGGGATTTGTTTACGGTTAGCGTGAGGATTTTTCTCTAGGTAATCGTATTTCAGTAATCGAAGTTTAAATCCTACTTGGAGCCAAAGAAGGATTCCCGTAATGCCGGGGAGGAGGAAGGCTGTGAGGAAAGAGATCACGAATATAACCGCCGCGCCTACCGCGAGAAACACGGTGAATCCGGTATTATCAAAAAAAACTAGAAAACATTTTTTAAGGATTTTTTTCACATTAGAATCTACCTGCGTTCTCAGAGGAAAAAAGTAGAGGCTTGAAAGGAACCATAGAACGCTAAACCAGAAAATAAGGACCAACGCGACGGTTCCCAAGATCGATTTCATAGAAGCGTATACGGGGAATGCCACCATAAGAACGAAAATATGGAGCACCACGATTCCTCCGAATACTAAACTGGATGGCCAGGATTCCTTGAAAAACTGAACGAATTCAGCCGCTCCAGGATCTCTGTAGTAGGCTACCTCTTTCATCATGAAGGAAACCACTCCACTGTAGAGGAAAAGGAGTAGGATCCCAGCAACAAAGGAGATGGCCGAAGGGACCACGCCGAATCGGTATAACCAGGAAGGTAATAGAAAGGGAACCGCCAATAAGAGGAGGAACCCCAAGTTCAGGATAATCACTAAAAATAGATGGTCCCAGAAATCAAAAAAAGCCTTTTTGATCGTAAAGCCCCACATACAGAAAGCCTACCCGAAAACCTTCTCTAGTGTCTATAGAAGTGATACATTTGTAGCATGATGGATGACCAGGTTGTGGAACGTTCCATCGAGGAACTGTCCGTTGTGCTGGCGGAAACCACCGACAAGGAATGGATTCGAAGATTTCTCTATGATTTGTTGACTCCTTCCGAAATACGGGAGATTGCGGGTCGTTGGTTACTGGTTCGCGAGATAGAGCGAGGCACTACCCAACGAGAGATCGCCCGGAAGTTTTCCCTAAGCCTCTGTAAGATTACCCGTGGCTCTCGTGAATTGAAGAAACCAGATTCGGCCTTTCGGTACATGATCGACAAATTGAAGGAAAAGGAAGGGAAAGAAACGGAGTAAAAAAGAAAAATCTCTCTTAATTAGAAAGCCAGGTTATCACTGCATCTGCCACCCTTTCCCGCTCCACATCATTCAAAACGACATGACCACTCTCGAAAAAGGTGAGGGAATCCACGTTGCACTGATGGGCTTTTCTTTGAATGAGGTCCAGAACAGAAGAGGGAACCGTGTCATCCTTCCCTCCGAGAAGCACCAGGATGTCCCCAGTTAGGTTGGATAAATGCCGTCGAGCAAACCGCTGTAACTTGTACAACTCTGCCGCTTGGATGGGCCAGTTGTACTTCCAATAGGTATCCGCAATCGGAGCGTACTCAGGGGGTCCTTCTAACAAAAAGTCTTTCTTTCCCATACGGCGTACGAATAACCGTAGCAAGGGGGTTAGAAAGAGTCTACGATCGAATACCTGCAATGCGGGGGCAGCGAGAACAAGCTTGCCCGATCTAAATTGAGACATTCCCAGGATAGCGAGGAGGGCTCCCATGGAAAGACCTACCCAATGAACGGTGTGGAATTGTCCTTTCAGGTCTAGGTACGTGTCCAACGCTTTCCTGTACCAATCCTCAGCTCGGGTGGTGATAAAATCCACTCCCTCTGTTCCGTGTCCGGGTAGACGGGGCAGAGCTACGGTGAAGCCTGAGGCATGTAATCGATGGGCGAAAAAGGATAGTTCATCCGGGATTCCTGTGTAGCCATGGAGGATTAGCACGGCTTCTTCTCCACCTTTTAGGTACAAAGGTAGACCTACCGGATGAGTATGCAGATCTCTAGGAAGAGATAGTAAGTTCGATAGACTCATTGGTATCCCTCCTCATCGTTAACCGAACTTTGGATTGCCTTTCACTTGGCCGCGACATGCTCGAAACTTACCTGGACTGATCCCCACATGCTTCCGGAATACTTTAGTGAAGTAGCTCTGATCTTCGAACCCAGTTAGTAACGCAATATCTACTAAAGAAATATTATCATTCAGTAGGAGAGACTTGCTTTGTTCGATCCGTACTTGGTTCAGGTAATGAGTAAAGGTCATAGACATTTCCGTCTTGAAGAGACGACTGAAATAGGAAGGGCTGAGTTTTACATAGTCGGCCACATCCTTGAGGGTGATCTTCCGATGATAATTTCGCTTTATATAATCCATTGCCTTGTGCAGTACATCCACATGTTTTACATCCCGCAAATCGAACACAAGATCGGTAAAACGTCCCATAATCCGACTTACCCAAAAGGAAAGATCCTCCACCGTGTTGAGTTTATGGACCTGATTCAGATAGTTGTAATTTAAACCGAAAATCTGTTCCACATCGGCCCCTCCTTCCATGGCTGCCCGGGAAAGAAGAACCACCAGTTCTAGAATGCGGGCTTTCACAATATCGATCTTTCCCCCGCTAGAGACGAACACATGGCCGAGGAGCTCGTTTAAGAGGTTTCTGGATCCTTCTTTATCCCCCAGAGTGATGAGTTTCATCAGTTCCCGTTCTTTCTTCAGGGGGTATCCCGTCATGAGGGACTCATCTCCACCCATACTCTTTAGGTGATGAATGTAGGCAGATATGTTGGACTGTTGGGCTAATCTTTCTCGTTCCTCTATGAACTCAGCAGCTTTCAGGTCGGAAATATAGAGACTCAGGATAAAGAGGAGCTCGGACAGACTGGTTACTACCTCGGGTGTTTTGAAGGGGATTTCCTTTAATTCTACCCACAGTTTCTCTGAATCTTCTTCTGAGAGTTGGAATTTGGATAGGTACTCTTCCCGGAAAAACTCTTCGTGCTCGACCATCAACACGGGTCCACCAATGAGTGCTCCGATCATGATTTCTTCATGAAAAAGGGGGGAGGCCCAGTGAACTAGCCCAATCGGGCAGAAGTAGATATATTTTCCACCAAATCGTTCTGCTTGGTAACTGCCGTACAGGTGAGAATGAATACAGGTATCCTTGAATCCGAATCGATTCTGAAGGGATGAGCAGAAGGCACAAGCAGTCCGTTGGGGAGGATCG
>CAKZQO010000178.1 GCA_937140905.1 uncultured Spirochaeta sp. | reverse complement strand
CGCGCCAACGATTAAGGGGTTCTTTAACTCGATTCCCATGTACTTTGTCGTTAATTTGGCCATACGATACTCCTAGTGTCGAAGTTTGTACTCGATTACTTACAAAATACGTCGGGGATCGAGTTTTTTCAAGGATTATTTTTTAGACTAACCGTTACCCATCAGAAACGCATGAATCGAAGCGGCAGCCCTTCTGCCCTGCCCCATGGCAAGAATCACGGTAGCGCTACCAAGCACAATATCGCCTCCCGCATACACTCTATCCATCGATGTTTTACCCGTTTCATCGGTAATGATGTGTCCATGTTTATCTACCGCTATTTCGGGGTTCGTCTGAAGGAGGAGAGGATGAGACTCGTTCCCAATGGCCACGATTACAGAATCCACTTCGATCACGTGTTCGCTACCGGGGATCTCGACCGGTCGTCTTCTACCAGAAGCGTCGGGTTCTCCCAACTGGTAAGACAGACATTCGATCCCAATCACCCGACTCTTCTCGTCCCCTAGGATCCGTTTGGCATTTTCAAGGAATCTGAAAATAATCCCTTCTTCTTTCGCGTGAGCTACTTCTTCCACCCGGGCAGGCATCTCTTTCTCCGTGCGGCGATAAATCACGAACACTTCTTCTGCCCCTAACCGTACCGCCATCCTCGCAGCATCCATTGCGACGTTACCCCCTCCTAGCACCGCTACCCGTTTGGCAGGGTAGATGGGGGTATCCGCCTTTCCTTTTTCATAAGCCTTCATGAGGTTTGCCCTGGTTAAGTACTCGTTGGCTGAAAAGACCCCTACCAAATTTTCACCCGGGATTCCCATGAACTTTGGTAAACCTGCTCCGCTCCCGATGAAGATAGCATCGAATCCATCCTTTTCGAGCAGATCCTTTAGGGATCGAGTACGACCTACAAGAAAGTTTGTGATGATCTTTACGCCCATCCTTCCCAAAATCTCTATTTCCCGCTGAACGATTGCCTTTGGCAACCGGAACTCGGGGATTCCATAGATCATCACTCCACCCGGTTTATGAAAAGCCTCGAAGATAGTTACCTCATGTCCCTCTTTCGCAAGATCCGCCGCCGCTGCTAGCCCAGCCGGACCGCTTCCGATGATGGCAACCCGCTTGCCTGTGGGAGGTTTTACAGAGGGGACTTCCAATTCTCCATGGAGGCGCTCCCAATCCGCAGCGAATCGTTCCAACCTACCAATGGAAACTGCCTTGTCAATGTCCTTCAAGGATCGTCCTACTGTACAGGTAGATTGGCATTGGACCTCCTGCGGGCAAACTCTGCCACAGATGGCGGGAAACAGGTTACTTTCCCTAAGGATCGACAAAGACTCTTTATAGTTCCCCTCCGCTATCTGGGCTATGAACCCTGGAATATCGATCCGCACCGGACAGGAAGCAATGCAGGGAGCATTCTTGCACTGAAGGCACCGTAATGCCTCTAAATGGGCCTGCTCTTCCGTGTATCCCAGAGCCACTTCCTCCATGTTTCGACGACGGACTATCGGGTCCTGAGCGGGCATCTCCTGGGGAGGAATGGCCAACCGCTCCTTTGGTGTAAGTTTCTTCGTGGTATCGATCATGGATTTCCCTTTCCTTTGGTAGATTTCATTTCTTTCAGTTGCATTTCCAGGTGACATTCCTCATGGGCCTTCTGCTCGATTTCCTTGTACGCACTGAGCCGAAGCATCATGTTGTTGAAGTCCACCAAATGCCCATCGAACTCTGGTCCATCCACACAGACGAACTTCGTCTCTCCACCCACAGTAACCCGGCAACCCCCGCACATTCCGGTTCCATCAATCATAATAGTGTTGAGGGAGACGATCGTCTTAATTCCAAAGGGTCGGGTGGTTTCGGCACAAAACTTCATCATGATGGGAGGACCAATGGCGACCACGCAATCTGGCCTGGGGGAGGCTTGGCAGAGTTCCTTCAAGGGTTCCGTAACGAGGGCCTTCCTTCCATAGGAGCCATCGTCCGTCACCACGATCAATTCGTCCGCCAACGCCCGCATTTCCTCCTCCATAATGATGAGTTCTTTCGTGCGGGCACCTAAGATCACGATGAGGTAATTCCCCGCTTGCTTCATCCCTTGCGCGATAGGATACATAGGAGCCGCCCCAATACCTCCTCCCACGCATACCACTCTGCCGAACTTTTCGATATGGGTAGGTCTACCTAGGGGACCTAGGATGTTCTGGATATAGTCGCCTTCTTCCAATTCGGCCAACTTGTGAGTAGATTTTCCTACCGTCTGGAAAATCAGGGTAATGGTTCCCCGACTTGGGTCCGCATCTGCTATGGTAAGAGGAATCCGTTCTGCGTAATCAGAGTTCCGTTGGACGATCACAAACTGCCCTGGTTTTCTTGCTTCTGCAATGAAGGGGGCTTCCACCGTTATCCGGAAGACTTCTTCCGATAACTGCTTTTTTGACACAATCCTATGCATAGATGTGTAAAACCATATCAGAAAAGAGGGATTTATTCAATCTGGAATATCAGTCACCCCTTCACTGCCCCCGCGGTCATTCCATGGATCAACTGTTTCTGGATGAAGAAGAACAACACGATCACCGGGACTGCACTTACCACTCCACCGGCTGTGAGGAGTCCCCAGGCGATCTTGAACTCTCCGATCATATTCTGAAGAGCGATCGGGATAGTTCGCACGTTGGAACCCGTGAGAATAGCTGCGTAGATGAACTCGTTCCACGCGGTAATGAAGATGTAGATCCCTGTTGCGGAAATCCCGGGTAGTGCCACGGGGAACACTACTCGCAAAAGAGTGGTAAAACGGTTGCACCCATCGATTTGAGCTGCCTCGTCTAACTCCTTCGGAATGGCGTTGAAGAATCCGGTGAGCATCCAGGTGGAAAAAGGTATCGTGAAGGTAGAGTAAGCAATGATCAACGACAGATAGGTATCCATCAAGCCTAAGACCCGCATGAGGATGAAGAGAGGAACTAGAAGAAGGACCACAGGGAACATATTTATCACCAGAAACTGGGCCAACAACGCTGTCCTTCCTTTGAAGCGGTATCGGGAAAAGGAATAGCTGGCGGGTACCGTGATACAGAGCCCTAAAAGCATGGTAGAAGTTGCTACGATCAAACTATCCCGGATGTTCCTTCCGTAATCGATCCTGCTAAAGAGCCTGAGGTAGTTCGTTCCCGTTGGATTAGCGGGAAAATACCTAAACTCGGAAAGGTACAGGTCCTCTTCGGGGGTCAGGGAAGTAAGGAAGGTCCAAATATAGGGAGCGAGGGCAAACCCCACGATTATCAACAGGGGGATATGGAGGGTAAGGGCTCTCCGAAGAAACCGGTGTCTCTGTTTTCCTTTCCGCATGCTATCCTTCCTCATACGGCCCCCCGGTCTTCCATGCGGAGAACCTTGCGAACGTAGATCGACACAAAGAGGGTAACGAGGAGAGTGAGTACCACGGCGATGGTCGAAGCGTACCCGAAGTCCATCCCCTTGTAGGCTCGAATGTAGGAATACACTGGGAGGGTGTGGGTAGAATATCCTGGACCGCCACCAGTCATTATGTAGATAATATCTAATGAATTGGCCACCCAGATGATCCGCAACATGAGAGAGGTGAACAGAACAGGCACCAACATAGGGAGAGTAATCCGGGTGAACTTTTGCAACGCGGAAGCGCCATCTACTTCCGCCGCTTCATACAAGGTATCGGGAATGGCTTGGAGTCCTGCCAGGATCATGATGGCGAAGAAAGGGAACCCTTGCCACATAAGGGCAAGGATAATAGCATAAAGAGCTGTCGTATCGTTGGCCAACCAAGGAAAATAGGAAGAAAGGATCCCTACCCGCACTAATAGATCGTTGATGACTCCCCGGTTACCGTCGTACATCCAGCGCCACATGAGGGCGGTAATCACGCTAGGGGTAACCCAGGGAATCAGCACGAGAGTCCGGGCAATTCCCCTCCAGAAGAAATTCTGATTTAGGAGGAGCGCGGTACAAAATCCAAGAAGGAGTTGGAGGGAAATCACCCCCCCAATCCAGATGAGGGTATTCTGAAAAGAAATCCAGAACACCGGATCTTCAAAAGCTTTCAAATAGTTGTCGAACCCGATAAACTTTATTTCCGTGGGTTTCCACAGGATGTACTGCATGAAGCTATAGGTGAACGTACGGACAATGGGGTAGAAGATCACGAGAATAGTGATTAGCAAGGCAGGTGAAAGGAGTAAGTAAGGGAACAAATCTACGCGCTTCCTGGGTGCTTGAACCATACCGATCACCCTCTCCTCAATACCAGTAATGACTCTAAAGGAACACCCTTCGAAGTTAAGGGGTCACCCCTCTATTTTCCCGTTTTTTCCCCGATTCCGAAGAGGGGCCTTTCGGCCCCTACCAATCCCTACTTCTTGCCGAAGAAGTGCTCCTCGAAGATCTTCATCATCTGTTCACTGGTAATCTGTCCTAGGAAGGCCCTCTGCATGGTGGCAGGCCATACGCTTTCCACGAATTCCGCCACCTTGGGGTGGGCAGGCAAGACTCCCGCAAAAGGAGTAGATTCCACCGAAGCTTTCATGAAGCGGTTTTCCTGGGCTTCCTTCGTTTGACCGTTGGACTTGTTAATGGAAATTTGGCCACTGGATTTCTGCCATAGGGCGTTATTCTCCGCCGTTGCTAGGAAGGCGCACCACTTGAACGCCTCATCTTTTACCTTCGATGCAGCTAGTACCCCATTCTCCTCGTCGCCGAAACTAGTCCAAGCGCCCTTGGTTCCGCGCGGTACAGGAGCAGCAGAAATCCTATCTCCTAGGACCTCCACCAAACCTTTGGCACTTCCTAGATGGTGAATCGTCATGGCCGTCTTGCCCGACTTCATGTTGGCAATCACTTCATTGAACCCATCCGTGGGAGTTGTAGGCGGGCTCACCTTATGTACCCGGAAGAGATCGATGTACCACTGGTTGGCTGCAATAGCTTCAGGAGTGGTCAAACCAGATTTTCCTTCCTTGGTTATGATCTCTGCTCCAGAGGAAAGCACGAAGGTTGCCCAATAGTCATGCCCACCACGGCCTCCTCGGATCCCAAAACCATACACGTCGATCTGGCCATCCCCATTGGTATCCCGGGTTAATTTCTTTGCTACATCGAGGAACTCTTCCCGAGTGGTTGGGACCTTCAATCCCAGCTCCTTCAACATATCCGCTCGATAGTAGAGGTAGAGGATCACCATCTGGAGGGGCATCAGGTACTGTTTTCCGTCCGTATGCCGGGTGAGTTCCCAAATCTTCTCGTACACGTCCGTCCTGCCCGGCCATTTGGCAATATAGTCATCCAGAGGGGCTAGGGCTTTCATTTCCACCAGCTGGGGTTGCCACCAGAGTTTGATCTGGGATACATCAGGAGGATTCCCTCCCGCAATGGAAGTCATTAGTTTCTGGAAGTACGCGTCCCATGCCACCATTTCGGCCTGGATCTTGATTCCCGGGTTCTCCCGTTCGAACTTCTCGATCAAGGGTTTCACGGACGTCTCGGGATTATCAAAGTGATACCAGAACCGAACAGTTTTCACCTCCGCCTTCTGTTCCTTGGCGCCACCAGAAAAGATCAGACCCGGTAGCACCAGCCCCATGAAGAGAACGATCATCCATTTCTTCATACTCATCTCCTTTTTCAAGGTTTCCTTTACCCCTCCACGAGGGGCCGATGGTTACTCCACTAATGGTTACACATCCCTTCCCCTCCCCAATCGGTTTAATACTCGCCTGCATGCCCCTACTAAATTTTGGGCGGTGAGCCCATATTTTGAAAGGATCTCGTCGGGCTCCCCTGACTCGCCGAACACATCCCGTACGCCCACCCGTTCGACTGGAACAGGGCACTTTTCCGATACCAGTTCAGTCACAGCAGACCCAAGACCTCCAATGATGGAATGCTCCTCTATTGTCACGATGGCTCCGCATTCCCGAGCGGCCTTCACAACTGCCAACTGGTCTATCGGTTTTATCGTGTGCATGTTGATAACCCGAGCGTGGATCCCTTTCTGGCGCAATCGGTTAGATGCTTCAAGAGCGACGCCCACCATTGCCCCGCAGGCTATGATGGCCAGGTCCGTTCCTTGTTCCAACACCTGTGCTTTCCCTATTTGGAAGGAGGTATTTCCGTTGGTAAATATAGGCGTGGCGACTCTCCCCAATCTTAAATACAGAGGACCCGGATACTCTGCAGCAACCAACGTTGCCTTATATGCCTCGTTCGCATCGCAGGGAACCACGATCGTCATGCCTGGGAGAACTCGCATCAACGCAATGTCTTCGATGCTTTGGTGGGTCGCTCCATCCCCTCCCACACAGACCCCTCCATGGCTAGTGGCGATTTTCACGTTAGCCTGATTGTAGGCTACCGACACACGTACCGGAGTGTGGGCTAAACTGGTGGCAAAGGCGGCGAAGGTGGTAACGAAGGGGATTTTTCCCGCCACCGCCAACCCTGCGGCTGTCCCCATCATGTCCGATTCCGCAATCCCCATTTGAAAGAACCGCTTGGGGTACTTTTCAGCGAACCAGTGTACCCGTATCGCTTCGGATAGATCTGCCGTAAGGACTACCACTCGGGGATTCTTCTCGCCCAACTCAAGGAGGGCCTTTCCAAATCCGTCTCGGATGGGTGTGGGCTTTTCGAAGATCATTTGCGCCCTCCTTTCTTCTTTGACATGGTCCGATTCGACAAGACCGGATAATCTTCGAACCCTTTTGCCTTTCCAATCGCTAATAGGGCCTCCTCTGCTTGGGTAGGTGTAGGGCAACTTCCATGCCACATCGCCTTATTTTCCATAAACGGAACTCCTTTTCCCATCACGGTATAGGCAATTACAGCCCGCGGTTTCTCCTGGCCTGTCGGATCCACCATAGGCGATGCCATAAAGGCTCGTTGAAGGGAAACCACATCGTGTCCATCAGCTTCGGCGCATTCCCATCCAAAACTTTCGAACTTGGCTTTCAAGGGCATCAAATCCTTCACCTTTCGTACTTCTCCATCGATCTGGAGACCATTGTAACTAATGATAAGGGTAAGGTTCCCCAATTTGTGCTGGGCCGCCGTCATGATCGCCTCCCAGACCTGCCCTTCCTGCATCTCCCCATCTCCTACCAAGCATAAAACACGGCCTCGACTTCCATCGAGTTTCAGCGCTAAGGCAATCCCATTGGCTACGGAAAACCCTTGCCCGAGAGGACCTGAGCTGGTTTCAACTAGGTCCGGTAGTTTCACTCTCGCAGGATGACCCTGGAGACGGCTATCGAGCCTTCGAAAAGTATTCAGCTCTTCCCGAGGTAAAAATCCCGCAAGGCTTAAGGCTGAATAGAAAGCCGCGCAGATATGACCGTTGCTCAACACAAACCGATCTCGGTGTGGATCCTTCAGATTCAGGGGATTTACCCGTAATACTCCTCCATAAAGTACAGCGAAAATTTCCGCAGCCCCCAAAGCACCCCCTGGATGTCCAGAGCCTACTCCCACGATCATTCGAATCACATCCCTACGAATTTGGGTAGCCATGTCTTTGATATGATCAATGTCTATTCCTTGCGTTCCCGTTGTTTGCACTAGCTTCCTCCCCCTTTTTCTTTAAATCTTTAATTGAATGTCTTTCTTACGCCCCCTAGGTGTTATTTCCAAACTCACCTCTCTACACCCATTCAGGCTCTTTCCCCGGGAACCTCCTTCTGTAAGCCATGATCATATGGTACCGCATTGCGATAGCAGCCCCTTCGGAATCCCTCTTTAAAATAGCCTGGATCACTGCTTCATGTTCCGCTATGGTCTGTACTCGGTCCGAACCTGGATCCTGGTAGTCTCTGTTCATGATAATCACATCGGGTATGATGAGACCGATCAATGAGTTGGAAATGCTATTGTGGGCTGCATATCCGATGGCCAGATGGAACACATGATCTTCCTCCAGCGTGGGTAGACCCATTGTCACTTTTCTCTTGAACTCATCATGACTCTTCTGAATCTGGAAAAAATCTTCCTCTGTTCCCCTTCGGGCTGCCATCCTAGCAGTGTGGATTTCGAGAACGGCCCGGGTTTCCAATAACTTCTCGATGTTCCGTTCTTCCATCCCAAGAATATTGGAAATAAGGCCCTCTAGAGCTTTTACTCCGAGACTAGAAACGTAGGTTCCCTTCTTAGGTATGGTTTTTAGGATTCCGTAGAACTCGAGTTTTTTTATGGCTTCCCGGATGTATCCCCTTCCTACCCGAAATTTTTCCGCCAGAGCGCGTTCCGGAGGAAGCTTCATTCCCGGTTTTAACGTCCCATTCGCAATAAGGTTACGGATCTGCTCGATGATGAGATCCGTGGGCTTACGAACTTGAATCTCTTTAAAGAGGTCTAGGGCACTATCTGGCATGGAGGATCCTCCTCATCCATTCCTTGATTATTCAGCTCTTTGTCTGTGCATCCTAGATTCCAGCTTTATAGAAAGCCTCTTCTCATTCTTAGGCTTAACCCTACTCACTGGTTAACCACCCTTGGTTTACCAGATTTTCTATAAAAAGTATGTAACGGAATGGAGGATCTGTCAATGGAAATTCCCGTGTGATTCCTTACGTTGCCGTACCAATCCAGTCTAAGGTTCTGTGTTATGCCTCTGTAGCCTTTAAATCATCCCGCTTTGGGCTAAAAAAATCTGCCAAAACCGCATCTTCCAGGATCTCGATATGATGAGGAACATTGGAAGGGACCCTGTAGCCGTCTCCAGGCCCCAGTTCCTTCACTGCATCGCCTACGTACATCCGTGCCCTGCCACTTAGTATTACCGCTGCCTGTTCCTGTGGATGTTTATGGGTAGCCTCTGTAACCGTGCCTTTAGGGAATCGCAAGAGCATAATGGAAAGGTTGTTCATGTGGAGTATCTTTCGTTTTTGCCCTTTACCGAGATCTTCCCATGGACCGTCAACCACGTTGAAAAACACCTTGTTCATTTCTTTTCCTCCCATATTCTATTTTACGCGAGTATGTGTGAAAAAGGGATTTCAAGGCAAGTAGTTTTCCTACCAGCTTAGACTCGGTTAGGGGAATGTGCGCTAGTATGGGGAGAGGGGGTAGGGCTAAGGATCAATTACTCTACTTTAAACCGATGCACCGTTGTGGTGCGAAATGTTACACCAGGCTGTAGAATAGTAGAGGGGAAATGGGGCCGATTCACCGAATCAGGGAATAGTTCTGTTTCCAGACATAGAGCGCACCTCTTCTTGAACCATTTCCCACCGGCTCCTCGTATATCCTGGATCATGTTACCCGAGTAGAACTGAATCCCCGGTAGATCTGTTAGCACTTCCATGACACGACCGCTTTCAGGATCCCGAAGGATCGCTGCCGTCCTAACCGGCTCCGAAGATCCTTCGATCACGAAGCAATGATCATACCCATTTGGTTTCACCTGATCGATATCCTTCCCAATGGGTTTGGGCGTTAGAAAATCCATCGGTGTCCCCCGGACGGAGAGGATCTCTCCCGTAGGAATCAGCGTTTCATCCACGGGTAGATAGAAGGGGCAACGGAGTTCTAATTCCATCGGCTCAATGGTCGTTCCTACCCCCCGCAGGTTCCAGAAAGTATGGTTTGTTAAATTCACGGGAGTAGGCTCGTTCGTTTCAGCCTCATAGGTGATGGATAACTCCCCTTCATCCGTGAGCGTATAGGTAACCACCACCTTTAGCTCCCCTGGATACCCTTCCTCACCGTCAGGGCTGGTATAGGTGAATACGATGCTTGCTCTGTCGGGCTGCAGGAAGGTTTCTCCCTTCCATACCACCCGATCGAATCCTTTTACCCCTCCATGAAGATGGTTTGGTCCATTATTTACCGCTAGTCGGTATTCCTTCCCATAGAGGAAGAATCTACCACCGGCAATTCGATTGGCTACCCTACCGATCGTGGCTCCGAAGAACCTACGGTTTGCTTCATATTCCGCTAAGGTGTCGAACCCTAGGGTGATTTCTTCTACCTTTCCCGTTCTGTCAGGCATACGGAAGGACTTTAGGGCAGCCCCATAGGAGATAATCTCTGCCCCAAGCCCTCCTTCGGATTTCAAGGAAAACAACTCCACATCTTGCCCATGGGAGGTTTTTCCAAAGATAGACCTTGTTAGTTTCATTGTTCACCTCTCATGGTATCAAAATCGGCACCTCACCCCCATCTCCCTTATAGATGGATATAGGTTTTTTTACGACCCTTTACCACCTTCACTTTTTCCCATTCTTTAGAACTGCCTGCGCAGCGGCCAATCGGGCTACAGGAACCCGGTAAGGTGAGCAGGACACATAGTTCATCCCTACACGGTAACAGAAATCGATCGATTTGGGATCGCCCCCATGTTCACCACAGATCCCCAGCTTAATCTCTGGTTTTACCTTTTTACTGGATTCAGCGGCCATTTTCACTAACGTGCCTACCCCTTCCTGGTCCAAGCTCTTGAAGGGATCCTCCTCCAGAATGTTCTGCTCTAGATACACGGGAAGGAAAGTGCCCACATCGTCTCGGGAATACCCATACACGCATTGAGTGAGATCGTTGGTACCAAAGGAGAAGAAATCCACCAAAGGAGTCAACTTGTCTGCAATAATGGCTGCCCTAGGAAGTTCGATCATTGATCCAATTTTATAGTCCACCCGAATTTTTTTCTTCTGGAAGATTTCTTGGATAATTCGTTCAGCGCGTTCTTTCAGAAGGGCCATTTCCTTCACGGTACCCACGAGGGGGAACATGATCTCGGGGATTACCTGTACTCCCTTCGTTGCCACCTCACAGGCTGCGGTAATGATAGCTTCCACCTGCATATCGTAGATCTCCGGATAGGTAATTCCCAACCGGCATCCCCTGTGTCCTAGCATGGGGTTGAACTCGTGGAGGGAATGCACCTTCTCCTCTAATTTTGCAGGAGAAACCCCAAGTGTCTGGGCAAGTTCCCGAATCTCTGCTTTCGTTTTCGGCACAAACTCGTGAAGGGGTGGATCCAGTAACCGAATGGTCACGGGAAGACCATGCATTTCCTTGAAAATTCCCACGAAATCTTTCTTCTGAAGGGGCAAAAGCTTCCGTAACGCTTTTCTCCTAGCTTCGCTATCCTCCGCGACGATCATTTCCTGGAAGATCACTAGCTTTCCTTCCTCGAAGAACATGTGCTCCGTTCTGCAGAGGCCGATCCCCTCCGCTCCAAACTCCCGGGCTACCTTCGCGTCATGGGGGGTATCCGCGTTGGTTCGAACCCGGAATCCCTTCTCCATCACTCCCTCTCGGGTAGCTCCCAACCGGATCTCGTCCACCCACGACATGAGGGTATGATACTCTTCGGAAAGCTTCGGTTGGATCAGTTTTAGGGATCCTTCGAACACCTCTCCCGTGTTCCCATCGATGGTTATGTAGTCCCCCTCTTTGAAGGTTTTCCCCTTTACCTTCATCGTCTTTCCGGAGACAGTAATGTCCTTACAACCTGCCACACAGGGACGTCCCATGCCCCGGGCCACTACCGCTGCATGACTCGTCATTCCTCCCGTAGCAGTCAATATCCCTTTCGCTGCATGCATCCCGCCAATGTCTTCAGGGGAAGTTTCCTTACGAACCAAAATCACGCTCTTCTTTGCGGCCGCCCATGCTTCGGCATCTTCCGCCGTGAATACGATCTGGCCGCTAGCCGCGCCCGGTGACGCATTGAGCCCTTTGGCAAGTAGGGTGGCGCTTTTTTTTGCCTTGGAATCTACCTGAGGATGGAACAACTGGTTCAACTGTTCAGGATCGATCCGTTTCACCGCTTGTTCCTTCGTGATGAGTCCTTCTTTTACCATGTCGACAGCCATCTTCACTGCTGCGGGGCCTGTGCGCTTTCCCGTTCGGGTCTGAAGGATGTACAACTTCCCTTGTTGGATAGTGAACTCGATATCCTGCATGTCTTTAAAGTGAGATTCCAGCCGATTCTTGATTTCGAGGAGCTGTCGGTATACTTCGGGATTCTTTTTTTCCAGCTGAGAAATTTTTTCTGGTGTCCGGATCCCTGCCACCACATCCTCGCCCTGGGCATTGATCAGGTATTCCCCATAGAACTTGTTCTCTCCGGTCGAAGGATCTCGGGAGAAGCAAACTCCTGTGCCCGAATCGTTTCCATAGTTCCCGAACACCATCGCTTGAACGTTGACAGCTGTTCCTTTCAAACCCCGGATGCCATGGATGCTGCGGTATTTTACCGCTTTGGGGCTATTCCACGATTCCAGTACCGCGTCGATGGCTGCCCACAGCTGTTCCTTGGGTTCCTGCGGGAAGGGTTTTTTTGTGTACTTTGAATATACTCCCTTGAAAGTCTTTACCAGCCCTTTTAGGTCCTCCGCGGTCAGGTCGGTATCCTCTTTCACTCCCCGCTTCTTTTTCAGCTTGTCCAATTCTTCCTCGAAATGTTCGGCTGAAACCCCCATCACAACGTTTCCGAACATCTGGATGAACCTACGGTACGCATCGTAGGCAAACCGGGGATTGCCCGATTTCTTCGCCAATCCTTCCACTGCTTTATCGTTCAATCCCAGGTTAAGGACGGTTTCCATCATGCCTGGCATGGATACTGCTGCTCCAGACCGGACAGAAACCAGTAACGGATCTTCCGGATCTCCCAATTTCTTTCCCATCACCTGTTCTAATCGGGCAAGGTTTGCCTCTACTTCCTCTTTCAGACCTACAGGGTGTTGTTTATTATTTGCATAGTAGGCTTCGCATACATCGGTTGCTATGGTGAACCCTGGTGGAACGGGTATCCCAAGGTTGGTCATCTCTGCTAGATTAGCTCCTTTCCCCCCTAAGAGGTCCCGTTGCTTAGCGTCACCCTCAGCTTCTCCATTCCCAAAAAAATAAACTAACTTTCCCATTTTACGTTCTCCTCCTTGCCCTAGTGGCATGTCCAATAATTTCGTATAATGAGACTTAGCGTACCGGAATGTGGGGTATCCGTCAAGATAAAAAAAACCGGCCCCTTCTCGGCCGGCCAGAACTTTTATTCGGGAAATTAGCAGAAAACACTAATCAAACTTCTCTTCAGCGCAATTTGCTACTGCAGGTAAGCCTTGAGAATTTCGCTACGGGAAGGATGTTGCATCCTTTTCAACGCTTTTTTCTCGATCTGACGAATCCGTTCCTTGGTAAGATTGTACTTCTCCCCTATTTCCTTGAGAGAAAGGGGGGTCCTACCATTCAAACCGAATCGGTATTGGATGATTTCCGCTTCCTTTTCCGACAGAGTTTTCAGAATCTTGTTGATGTCTTCCTTGAGGGATTCCTGGATCACTACCTCTTCCGGATGCTTGAATCCCACGTCCTCGACAAAATCCCCTAAGGAGGAAGAATCTTTCTCTGCGTATACGGGTGTTTCTAGAGATACCAAGTCCCTACTGATGTTCACCAACTCCGCCACATGGGTTTCATCCATGTTAAGAAGCCGGGCGATTTCCTTCATTTCCGCATCTTCGCTCTTGGAAGAGTTCTGAACTAGTTTGCGGGCCTTTTCAATCTGCACTAGCTCATTCGCCCGGTTTAAGGGCAACCGAATCATTCTCGATTTTTCACAGATGGCTTTCAGAATCGCCTGGCGAATCCACCATACGGCATAAGAGATGAAATGGTACCCTTTATTTACGTCATACCGTTCGATGGCATTGAGCAGCCCGATGTTCCCTTCACTAATGAGATCCGAAAGAGGCAAACCCTGATTCTGATACTTCTTCGCAACATTGACCACGAATCGCAGGTTAGCTTTCAACAGTTTCTCTCGCGCTTCTTTGTCTCCCTGAGCCGCCAATCGAGCATATCGGTCCTCTTCTTCGCGGGTAAGGAGGGGAATCTTGTTTATTTCTTTTAAATAGAGAGAAAGAATATTCTCATCGGAATTGGTATTCTTCTCTACAGGAACTCTCTGGGGTTTCTTTCTTGCTGTCTTGGTCATGGCTGCCTCCTGCAGTATAATTAGCAAAAGACATGCCAACCGAATTAAATTGATCGAAGGCTAAATGATTATACCATATATAAATAATGAAATCCCAATATAGAGAAAATTAGATCAATCAGAAATTGTGTCATTTTTACACAACTATATAAAAAACCATACAAACTGGATCATAATTTCCCAGTCAGGGCACCCCATCCCCCCTGCCTGCGACCACAACACATGTGAAAGGGTAAGCCACTTCCACAGGGACAGAGCCTCACCTTAAGCCTTTCTTTCGCTACCTCCCCTAAAGACATGGATAGGGTTTGAGGAACTAAGAAATAGGGGAAAATGATTTCATGGTTGTTAAACAATTTTAATTTTTCCCTTGGGGTCTTTCCAACCAACCGTCCCGATCGAACCAGTTCCTGCCACGCATCGAAGATCAGATCCCGAATCATGTCTTGTTCTGCCAGAGTTCCAAAGGAATGAGATTTCTTTGTTTTCAGGTATTTCCCAATCTGAATAGAATAAAAAGCTCTCCAGTCGTCCAGTTCCGGATGCGCTTGTTTGGCCATCCCATAATCATTGGAAAAGCGTCTCACATAGGCGATATACAAGGGGGATTTGCAGACCCGTCTAGCAGCGTTCCAACTTTTTACCGCGCTATCGTACAGGCCAATCTTTCGTAAGGTGATTCCGGTAAAATAGAGAATTCTTCCCAATTCTTTACGTTCAGATACAGGACAGGCTTCCAAAGCCATCTGGAGGTACTTCAACGCTCCCGATGGATCGTGACTACTGAGTCGTTCGAGTCCCTTATGTAGATTTACTTTCCAGGACAGGTGTTTTTTTCCCCTTTCCATACCCGAATAAATGTACTAATTTCTGAGTCCTTCGACAAGAAATGGAATTCCCTTGACCCTGGACAATTCTATTTTTATATTTTTATCAAATTAAGAGACAGAACCTTTATTCAATACATTTAAATGCACAGGAGGAATACGTATGAAACTACAACCCCTTGGTGATCGTGTGCTCCTCAAGGTAGAGGAAGGGGAACAGAAAACGGCCAGTGGACTCTACATTCCCCAGACTGCTCAGGAAAAGACTCAGATTGGTAAAGTTATTGCGGTCGGTGACGACAAGGACGCCATCAAAGTGAAGCCCAACGATCGAGTGATGTATGACAAGTATGCGGGAACCTCGGTAAAGATCGATGGGGAAGACCATTTGATTGTTAAGATGCAGGATATCCTGGCCATCATTCAATAGAACAGATCAGCGTCTGTGAGGCCGCTCCTAGGAGGAGCGGTTTTTTTGTCCATCAGTGTTGATTGTTAAGGTGATTGAAGTGGCGGATTTTTTAGAATAGACAGCCGGGCGAGGAAGTTCTCTAGATCAATCAATAGATCCTTCGTAGCTTTCAACGAACGGCACGTTTCCGGGAGGGAAGAAAGGAAGAGTTTACCATAACTCTTTTTCACCACTCGCACATCAGGAATCAGGACAATACCCCGATCGGTGGTTCGTCTCATCAACCGTCCAAACCCTTGACGTAGCTTCATCACTGCCTCAGGCAAGGACAATTCTAAAAAGGGGTTCCCTCCTTTGGCTTGTATCGCTTCCATTCGGGCTACCTGAACGGGATCAGTGGGGACTTTGAAGGGTAGACGACAGAGCACCACCATTTCTAGGGTCTCTCCAGGCGCATCGATCCCTTCCCAAAAACTATCGGTAGCGAATAGCACACTGCTCACCTCCTCATTGAAACGCTTGAGAAGCCTGCTTCGCTCCTCATCCCCTTGTCGGTAGGTACTGATGCCCTTCAAGGCAAGCTGTGGTTTTACCAGTGCATAGACCTTTGAGAGGGTATCGTAAGAAGTAAACAGCACCAAAGCCCGGCCCTCGGTCAATTGACAGGCTTCTACCATAAAGGCATGGAGAAAAGTAATGTAATCTTCGGAGTCTGGAGAAGGAGCATCAGTGGGAACCCCAATCAACACACGGTTTCGATAATCGAAGGGGGAGTCGAACCGGTACTCGTTGAGGGAACGAGCTGAGTTCTCGGTTAATCCTACCCTTCCTTTCCAAAAAGTAAAGCTTCGATTCACCGTAAGGGTTGCGCTCGTAAACACTACCGTATCGAAGGGTTCATACACCGCTTCCTGCATGATCTGAGTAATATCCAAGGGGGTTGAGTGAAACTCGACAATCGAATCTCCGGTGCCCAAGCGTCTTCGTTCCCCCCAGAGAACCCGATCCCGATTTTCGGAAAAGGAACGAAATTGTTGACATAGGCTAGCCATCCGCTCTAGGCGGTGGAGGATCATTCTTCCTTCGTACGCTTCAGGGGTTTCCGCATCTTCCTCGGAAAGGGACTGAAGGATCTCTTCTAGAGTCTCGGCTAGGGAGAGAGCTGCTCGTTGGAAAGTTCCGAGACTCTCAAAGAATTCTTCTATATTTAGTGACGAATCACTTTCCAGATCTGAAGAGATCCGAAAGGATCCTCCCTCTCCTATCAATTGAAGAGCCTCCTGTTCAAGACTAAGGTACGCATCCCTAACCCGCATTACCTCTTCGCTCATCCGAACGATGAGAGTGCCCGAAGCTCCACGATTGGAGAGTTTTACCGCTAGACCAAACCGCCGTACTCCTTTGGTTCGCAGTAACCGATACAATACCCGAAACACGAGAAACCGATTCAAGGTCTCGGAAAAAAGACTCGTTGCACTATGCTCGATATTATGAGCTTCATCGAACACGACCTTTCGAAAGGGGGGAAGCACAGCTGCGCTTTCGAATCCGATTCCCTGGATACGAAAGGCAAGATCTGAGAATAGGAGATGGTGGTTCACCACGAGGAGCTTTGCAGAGGCTGCCTGCTTTCGAGCCCGTAAAAAAAAACATCGTTCCCGATTGGGACACCGAAGACCAGTGCAGATGTCCGACTCCGAACAGACCTGGCCCCAGAGGGAATCCTCTATTGGAAAGGGTAGATCCGAACGAGCTCCTGTCGGGCTGGTCTCGGCCCAGGCCCGTAGAGTATCCCAAGGGGAAAGATCCTCCTCAAACAGGGTTGCTTCCTCCCGAATTTCTTCCAACCGAGTCCAGCATAGGTAGTTACCCCGTCCCTTCACCAAAGCTACCGGTACATCCGAATGGAGAAGCTTGAGTACTAAGGGTAGATCCTTTTCGTATAGTTGCTCCTGCAAATTTATAGTAGCAGTAGAAATCACAACCCGTTCATCGTTGTGGGTTACCCATTCCACTGCAGGAAGTAGATAGGCAAGGGACTTTCCTACCCCTGTGCCGGCTTCCACGATGCAGATTCCTCCATCATTGAATGCCTTTCCCACTGCTTCTAGCATTTTCTCCTGTACAGGTCTAGGTTCATAGAAAGGGATGGTTTTCGACAGTTCACCGTTAGGCTGAAGAACTTTCTTAAGCTCTTCAAGGTTCAACAAGACTCGTTCTGCCACTGGAACGGGTTCGGCAACCACATACAGATGTTGGACGGCATTGTCTATGATAAAGAATCCAATTCCTTCATTCCCCAATCGGGAGGCAACTCCAATGTCCGCATCACTAGGAAACAATCGTCCGCCTGGATGGTTATGAATCACTACGTCTCCCCGTTCCATGTAGGGATACAGGGCTGGTACAGCGGTTTCGTTTCCATGGGCTACTGCTTGGACAGAAACTACCCTTCCCTCAGAATCGACTTTTCCAGTACAGAGGACTTCTCTTCCTCCCGCTTCTTCGATTTCCTGGCGCAGACGAGCCACTACATTCGGATAAAACCGTTCCTCTATTTTGGCTCTTTTTCCCGCCTTCATCGGGCTATACATACAGGAAGCTTCCCGAGGGGTCAAGGGACGCTCACCATTGACATTACTGCATAAATATGCGATTCTCCTGCTAAATATACAAATTCCATCGGAGGAAGACGATGATCGTTCTCAAGTTCGGAGGCACTTCGGTTCAGAATGCCACGATGATGGATCGCGCCCTGGATATCACCTATAACCGCATCAACGATGCCCCTATCCTAGTAGCCTCGGCCATGTCCAAGATCACCGACACATTGATCAAACTATCTGCGGCGGCCGCAGATGGGGATGGGGAAACCGCTCAAGTTCTTTTGGAAGAAATCATGAAACGACATACGAATGTAGCGAAGGAGTTTCTCACGGGTTCCAACCTGGAGGAAGCCACGAAGCGACTGGATACGTATAAGCAAGAGCTGTACTCTCTCGTGAAGGGAGTGACCCTCTTAAAAGAATGTTCCAAGCGAACCCTGGATACGATCCTGGCTTTCGGAGAACTGTTGTCCACTACCCTCATCGCTTATCGGGCAAAAGAGCGGGGCATCCCAGCCGAGTTCGTGGATTCTCGCCTCTTCATGCGAACCGACGACTCTTTCTCCAATGCCACCCCCCTGATGAGGGAAATCCGAAAGCTAGCGAAAAAACACTTGAAGCCTGTTCCGGGTAAAATCATCGTTTGCCAAGGGTTCATAGGTTCTACAGCAGAAGGAGTCACCACTACCCTTGGAAGAGGGGGCTCCGATTACTCCGCCACCCTGATTGGGGCAGCCATCGGTGCTTCCTCTGTGGAGATCTGGACCGATGTGAACGGAATCATGACTACTGACCCTCGTGTGATCCCTAGCGCCCGCAGCATCCCTGAAATCAGCTACCAGGAAGCGGCCGAATTAGCGTATTTCGGAGCGAAAGTTGTGCATCCTTCCTCCATACAACCAGCCATCGAGCAGAAAATTCCTGTGTGGGTTAAGAATACCCATAACCCTGATCATCCGGGTACAGTGATACTCCCCGATGTGGAGTCATCGGGTTTACGAGCCATTGCGGCCAAGAAATCCATCACCTTGATTAATGTGGTTTCTTCCCGGATGTTGAACGCCTATGGATTCTTGAGCAAAATCTTCTCCATCTTCGAAAAACACAGAACTCCAGTAGACCTCATCGCCACCTCGGAAGTATCGGTTACCATGAGCGTGGACAACACCAGTAGATTGAAGGAAATCACCCATGAACTTCAACAATATGGCGAGGTCGATGTTCGTCGAAACCGTGCCATCCTATGCCTGGTGGGCAAGAACATCTGGGACGATGGAGAATGGTTCATCCGAGCATTTACTGCTCTCCGTACCATCCCCGTAAAATTGATCAGTTACGGTGGATCTCACATTAATTTATCTCTAGTGGTGGAAGAAGAAAACAGCGAGGAGGCCATTCGACTCCTGCATCGGGAGTTCTTCGAAACATAAATCACCGTCCATCGAGGTAACGCTTCAGGATTTCAAGGTTCCGTGGATTCTTGGGACGAGATCCTTCCTCGGTATAGAGGTATTCTATGGTATCCCGATAGGCCTCTACAATGCGGTACCGGACCATCTTGAGGGTGGAATTGATCATCCGATTCTGTTCGGTAAATGGCTCTGGAAGGATAGCAAAGGTAACGGGTAACCAGTAGGAAGGAAACCTCTTTCCATAGTAGGGATCTCTCTTCAAGGAAAGGATGGATTCGGTGATTCGGTCCAAAAGGAAAATTTCGGACTGGATCTTTTCCTGTGCCACGAAGTTGCGCACCGCCCCCTCGTCCAATACCACCAAAGCGGAAGTGTACTTCCGATGATCGTTGTAGAGCATGATCTGAGAAACGAAAGGTGAAAGAGACTGTATCGCTTCTTCGATCTCTTCGGGAGAATATTTCTCCCCATCGGAAGAGATCAGTAAAGCCTTTTCCCTTCCCACTACGACCAAAAAACCATCCTCATCGATGTATCCCAGATCTCCCGTATGGAGCCATCCATCCCTAAGGGCGGCTCGGGTAGCCTCCTCGTTTCGGTAGTACCCCTTCATGACGTTCTCGCCCTGGACACAGATCTCTCCCAATTCACCGATCCCTGCGGGTTTCCCGTCTTCCCGAATGATCTTACAGGTGACGGAAGGACAAACTTTGCCGGCAGTTCCGAACTTGTGGACGAAGGGAGTATTGGAAGAAATCACCGGGGCCGCTTCCGTGAGTCCATACCCTTGATAGATGGGGACCCCCAAAGCATTGAAGAACTCCTGCTGCCGGATATCCAAGAGAGCTCCTCCTCCAACGAAGAACTGCATCTTGTTCCCAAATATTCTTCGAACTTTCCGAAAGATTAGAAGATCCGCTAACCGATGAAGAAGGAAATATTTCGCCCGAATAGAAAAGGGAGGCCGGTTGAACCCATCCCCATAGTACTTAATACCTGCCTGGATTCCTAAATTGAATAAGGCTTTCACCAATGGCCCTCTTTCCTGAACTCCCTGCTGAATCTTTCGCATGAAATTCCCCGAAAGCGTAGGTACCGTAAGGATGAATACGGGATTGGTCTCTAACAAATTTATTGGAATGTTTCGTACCATCCCTACCCCTCCTCCCCTGGAATCCACGAAATATAGGGAAATACCCCGTAAAACAGCACAGAACAGGCCTACCGTATGACCAAAGGAATGATCGCAGGGCAGGATCAGCAATGTCTGATACTGAAGGTAAGGAACCTGGAAGATTTCCACCGAATCCTGAGTATTGGTGAAATAGTTTTTATGAGTAAGCATGATGCCCTTAGGATTACCGGTTGTACCCGAAGTATACGAGATAGTTACCACATCCTCCTCTGAAATAGCTTCTTCGAAGGAGCTAGCCTGGAGAACTCCTGACCTCCCCTCTTCCACCGAAGAGAAGAACAGGTATCCCCGTTGCCGGTCCACTCCCCTTTGATCTAGTTGTCGAAAGAACTCTTCAACTGTCTCATCTAGATAGAGGATTCGTAAGGGGTGGCCAACTTCGGGTAGAGCGTCCAGAAATTTCTCCAACGTGAGATGGGATACAGCAACGAACTTTGCCTCTGAATGGTTCAACCGAAAGGCAATTTCTTCCGGAAGTAGTTTGATCGAAAGGGGTACAGCAATGGCTCCGGCCAACAGGGCACCAAACTCGGTAACAACCCATTGGGGGCTTCCCTCCGCAAGGATCGCTACCCGGTCCCCCTTTTCGATTCCATGAGCTCGAAACCAAGTAGCCAGCGCACAAGCTTGCTGGTACACATCCCGGAATCCATACGTTTTCCATCCCGCATCCGTCTTGCGGGCAACGTACACTCTGTCTGGAAACTCTTCCGCAGCCTTTGCCAGACAAGCCGTGATTGTTCGCTTCATATCGGGTACATTATAGCCGAAAAGTATCTAGAGTGCCATACTACCCGATAGAGGAGCTTTGGGTTATGGATATAAAGGAAGATCTCCTGGATACCCTGAGGCAAAAGTCCATCGCTATTGCATCTGGAAAAGGCGGCGTGGGGAAATCTACCACTGCGCTGAACCTGGCCATCTACTACGCCAAGATGGGAATTCGGGTTGCCTTGCTTGACATGGATCCCCTATCCGATATTGCCACGATTCTGGATCTGGAATCACTGGAAGATACGCTAAGAAACGAGCGAGCCGAGTCTTCCATGCCTTCCTACATTCAACCAATTTTCGCCAATCTAGATTTACTCTTTCCCCGATCGAAACTCCATCGAGGAGAATCCTATAAGCTCCTCCAGAAAGCCCTCCAACAGGATGGAGAACGATGGAACCAGAGGTACGATCTTTTAATTTACGATCTCCCAGCTGGGATTGGGCAGGAGGAAAACCTTGCCCTTCTCGCGTATGTGGACAAACTAGTGATCGTCACCAACGCTGAACCTACTTCCCATGTATCCGCAGGTGGATACATTCGGGCTGCGATAGAAGTTGCCCCCCATCTAAAACTCTACTTCTGGCATAACAAGTATTCCCTCGTACAAGAGAATGGGTTCAATCCACGACAGGTGATCGAAAACTACAATCGACACGTTCCAGAAGAATTACAAATCGACCGCGCTAGGCTCCATTCCGTGAAAGATATTGCGTTTATACCTCACGATCCTTCCCTGGACCTCCTACAGAATAATCTTTCCCTCGAAGGAAGCACCCTTCTTAAATTGCTCGAATCCTGCGAAGTGTTGCAGAAGAAACTTCTGGCAGAAATCCCCGAACAACTTTCCCTCGATGAAAACGGAAAGAACTTAATCAAGCATTATATCGGGTCCTTGCGCAAACTCCCTGCTTCCAAAGAAGCGGTTCGACAGGTGGAGGACTACTACGGTGCCTTCTATCGGAGTACCAGCTCGCCAACGATTGGCAAGTTCCTAGCAAAGAAGAAGCTGGCAGAATTCTCAGAGTCCTTGCGAAAAGAACTCTACCAGTACATTGAACAGATTCGGCGTCATCGATTACGGAACCGACTCCTGGAGGTTATTCCCCTTTTGGAAGGATCCCTGGAATCCCTAAAAGACGCTGGTAGGTTGTTCGCTATGGCTCCTTCCCGATCCCAATCGAAACGGATCCATGATAAGATGGTGGCCCTCCTTTCCGAGGCGGTGCAGGAAAGAGCCTTAGAACCTTTCGACCGGCACCTGCTGGGATTGATCCTTTTCTACTTTGCCCTTTCCAAAATCATCGTATCCCCCTCGGTGCAGCAATTATTCTTCGATTTCATTCCCAAACGAAAGAACTCCAAAGGAGTTTGGGTTCGAGACAAGAACCGGCAGATCCATTACCTGGTAGAAAAAGACCTGGAGTATCACAAACGGTATTTTCTCCTTATTAAAAAACTGTTTCCTGTGGTGCTCACTCAACTTTCTGTACTGGTTCGAACCTACCCTGTTCTAGAGACCTGGATCCTGAAGGATCGTACCGGTGCCGCAAACCGTACGGCGTACCTAAAATTACTCACCGGTTTCGTGCACGATGCCATTCACGCGGGCTTGGGAGTATTCATTGGTTTCAAATTCAACACCGCTTCAGAAGCGATCAAGCAGGGAGCTAGAAACCTACTGACAGAGCTCAACCGAAAAGGAAGCGTGCAAAAGGAACTGGTGGTATAGCCCTTCCTAGAGCAATTCAGCCGCTAACTCTGCCAGCACACTCCGTTCGGATTTTTGTAGCGTAACATGACCAAAGAGTTCCTGACCCTTGAATACTTCCACTAAATAGGACAACCCATTGGAATTGGCATCCAAGTAAGGGCTATCGATCTGATAAGGATCCCCCGTAAGCACCACCTTGGTTCCCTGCCCAGCTCGACTGACAATGGTTTTTACTTCGTGGGGGGAAAGATTCTGAGCCTCATCGATGATGATGTACTGTCCCGGTAACGAACGTCCCCGGATATAGGTGATCGCTTCTATTTCGATGTATTTACTAGCCATAAGTTGATCGAGATTTTTCAGGTTAGGACGCTTGTACACGCTGAGGATATAGTCCAGATTGTCGAAGAGAGGCTGCATCCAGTGGGAAAGTTTCTCTTCCTTTGCCCCGGGTAGATACCCGATGTCCTTTCCCAGAGGGATTACGGGACGACTCACCAGCACTCGGGAGAAGGTCTGTTCTTCGATCGCGGTTTTCAATCCAGCGGCAATGGCTAAAAGAGTCTTTCCGGTACCGGCCTTTCCTACTAGCGTAACAAGGGAAACTTCCGGATCCAGTAATAATTCGAAGGCCATTCGTTGTTGAAGGTTCAACGCCTTTACTCCACAGACCGGCGCAGCCTCTAACGCAACCCGTTTTAGTACCCCCTTTCCCTTAAGGTATCGAGCCACTAGGGGGCCTGGTTCATCTTTCGATTTCATCACCACAAATTGGTTAGGGAAGAACTCTTCCCCCCAGGGGATCTCCCCTTCGGAGAGAACCGTGCGGTATACCTCCGTAGACACGTTCAATTCCGTATACCCAGAATACAATTTTTCGATATTGACCTTCTGCTTCTCATAGTCTACTGCCCGAATGCCCAAAGCCGTAGCCTTTACCCGTGCGTTTATGTCCTTGGACACGAAGAAGACCTGCTTTCCCTTCCGTTGGAGCTCATAGGCCGTTAGGATGATCTTGTTGTCTGGTTTATCTGCCGGGAAATCGATGGGGGCATCCTTCGCATACTGGAGAGCCACAGAGAGAACCGACCCGTTATCTAGTTTTACTCCTTCGTACAGCTTCCCCTTCCTACTGATTTCATCCAGCAGTCGAATGGCCCTTCGAGCGTTCCTTCCCCGTTCATCGCTATAACTCTTTAAGTGGTCCAATTCCTCCAGTACCCAGAGGGGGATGACGATTTCATTGTCCCTGAAACTCAGGATGGCATCCGGCCTATGGATGAACACATTGGTATCGATCACGAAGGTCTTTATGGAAGGGTTAATCATACTCGTATTGTACCATTCACGATTGTCGTTTTCAAACCCAAGAAACAGGTGTAAAATATGCAAAACCATATTGCAGGAGACGCTATGCACAAGATTCTAGTGATCAACTGTGGGAGTTCTTCCCTCAAGTACGAAGTATACGAGATGCCCGAAGGGATCAGTTTGGGTAAAGGGCTGGTAGAACGGATCGGTGAACCGAAAGGAAAGATCAAGCAGGAAACCACCCGAGGAGTATACGAAGAAGAACGGGTAATTCCCCATCATGGAGAAGCGATGGAACTGGTACGAAAGGCCATGACAGATCCCAAGGTTGGGATGCTTCGCGACATCGGTGAAATATCCGCTGCCGGGCATCGGGTAGTTCATGGGGGAGAAGCGTATGCATCTTCCGTTCTCATCGACGAGAATGTGATTCGTACGGTAGAGGAGGTATCTGAACTCGCCCCTCTCCATAACCCTGCAAACCTGCTGGGTATCCGAGAAGCGTTCCGCTTATTGAAAGGAAAACCTCAGGTTGCTGTGTTCGACACGGCCTTCCACCAGACCCTGCCGCCTGCCGCATATCTCTACGGAATCCCAAGGGAGTTCTATGAAAAGTACAAAATCCGTCGGTATGGGTTTCATGGAACCAGTCATCGGTACGTAGCAGAACGGGCTCTCCATCTCTTGAAACGCTCGGAAGATAACACCAACCTCATTACCTGTCATTTGGGAAACGGCGCTTCCATAACTGCCATCTACCACGGGAAATCGATCGACACCTCGATGGGTTTTACTCCTTTGGAAGGATTGGTGATGGGCACGCGGTCCGGCGATTTGGACCCTGCCGTCCTCCTCTATCTGATGAAACGGGGATACACTGCCCAGGAGTTGGACACGATTCTCAACAAGAAAAGCGGCATCCTCGGATTATCCGGCATTTCCAACGACATGCGAGATGTGGAAAAGGCAGCCGCAGAAGGAAACATTCACGCCCAGCAAGCTTTAGAAGTCTACGCGTACCGAGTTCGTAAATATATCGGAGCCTATGCTGCGAATCTCATAAAGGTAGACGCCATCGTGTTTACCGGTGGGGTGGGGCAGAATAACGTGAGGATGCGGGAACGGATCTGTCGCAACCTGGAAAATCTTCGAATTTTCATGGATTATGAGAAGAACCGGGAACTAGGGAACCGGGAAGGAATCGTGTCCCACGAGTACTCCCCCATTGCGATTCTCGTAATCCCCACCAACGAGGAACTGCAGATCGCGCGGGATACGTACCAGATCGCCTTCGAAGCAGGAAAGACAGAATAACCCCCCTATACGACCATGTAACCGCTCCAATGGGGTCATGTACCCTGATGGAGCGGATTCATCGTCCTCGGATATGGGCAAATTCTTCCACAAGAGCATCCAGACGTTTATCTGTTTCGGGGTTCACCACTTTCTTTTCCGGATGTCTTTCGAACCATTCCAGAGAAGAACGGAGCCCCACGGAAAAAGGAGTGGTGCAGATAAAGTCCGGGACAAATCGCTTGATCTTCGAATTGTCGAACAAGGCCGTATAGGATTTATCTCCCAACAGGTTTCCTGTCCAATCGGGGTATCGATCCACGATAACCTCGGAAGGGATATGGATCAGCTTTGGTTCTACCCCCAGGGATCTGCCGAGGGTACGATAAATCTCATCCCAACTGTAGGCCTCGTCACTGGTAATGTGAAAAGCTTCCCCAATGGCTCGGTAATTCCCTAAAAGTCCTCGTAGACCCTTTGCAAAATCAGAATTGTGGGTTAGGGTCCAAAAGTTCGTTCCATCCCCGGGTACGACAATGGGTTTTCCGGAAAGGATCCTCTGGGCAATGGTATACTCGGCCGAACCGAATTGGGAGGGGATCCATCCATTTCCGTAGGTATAACTCGGTCGTACGATAGTAACGGGGAACCCTTTCTGTTTAAAGGCATCGAGGAAAACCTCCTCGCATGCAATTTTATCCTGTGAATACTGCCAAAAGGGGTTCTTGAGCGGGGTAGATTCGGTGATCGGTAGAGATCGAGGCGGCTTCTCGTATGCCGAAGCCGTACTGATGAACACATACTGATCTGTCTTCCCTAGGAATAGGTCTAGGTCCCTGTTAGCATCCTCCTCTTTGAACACGATCCAATCTACTATGGCATCGAATCTAAGGTCTTTAAGTAATTCTTTGACCCGGCCCGTATCGTTGATATCGGAGGTAAGGGTAATTACGCCTTCCCGAACCTCCTCCTTTCGCTTCCCCCGATTCAGGTGGTACACCTCCCAACCCAACGCCATACACGCATCGGTACACGCGCGGGAAATGTTACCTGTACCTCCAACGAATAAAACTCGCATACCTATCTCCTCCAGAACAAGCCCACTATACAATAGGCGTAAGACGTCCGTCAACACAAGAACGACTTCGTTTAGATGCACGGGATTGTTTAGTTGTTCTGTTTCCTCAATCTTCCTTCCCAGAACTAAGCCTTCCATGGTATACAGAGGCGGAATGAATTCCCAAGCTCCTTCGACCTATAAACCTCTGATTGTGCAGAGCGATGGTTCCCTCCTCCTTGATGTGCACGACCCTGGATTCGAGGAGGCCCGGGCTGAGCTCGCCCTGTTTGCAGAGCTAGAAAAATCTCCCGAGCACATCCATACGTATCGAATCACCCCTCTCTCACTATGGAATGCCGCATCAACAGGGTTATCCGCTGATAGAATCCTGCAGATCCTACAGGCCTACTCTCGGTACCCAATTCCAAAGAACGTGGTCGAGAGTATCCGGGAAACGATAGGCAGGTACGGGAAAGTAAAACTGCACCCTTCCCCCGACCCAAACCGATTAGAACTAGAAGTAACAGATTCAGCCATCCGGGAAGAAATACTTCACACTAAGAAACTCGAAAAGTACTACTTTCTGCGAGACGACCAGATCCTAGTACCCTTGATTCACCGGGGGTCCTTCAAACAGGAGATGATCCATCTCGGTTACCCGGTGCAGGATGAAGCTCCCCTGTTGGAAGGGGATTACCTGCAGATCGAACTACGGTCAAAGACTTCCACTGGCCGTCCCTTTTCCCTACGGAACTATCAGCAGGATGCCGCGCAAGCTTTCCTGGCAGGGAAAAAGCCAGGAACTGGGTTTGGAACCCTCGTGCTACCCTGTGGCGCGGGCAAAACAGTAATCGGAATGGCCATCATGGCTGCACTGAAGACCCACACTTTGATCCTCACCACCAACGTAGCCGCTGTCCATCAGTGGATAGACGAACTCCTCGATAAAACCACCCTTTCACCGGAAGATATCGGCGAGTATACCGGTTCTTTGAAAACTATCCGACCGGTAACCGTATGCACGTACCAGATCCTCGTTTGGAGATCCAACAAAGAAGAAGAGTTCCCCCATTTTCGCTTGTTTCGGGAACAGAGATGGGGACTCATTATCTACGACGAAGTACATCTTTTACCTGCTCCCATCTTCCGCATCACCGCCGAAATCCAGAGCATTCGCCGGTTGGGATTGACAGCCACCCTTATACGCGAGGATGGAAGGGAGGCGGATGTCTTTTCCCTAGTAGGGCCCAAGCGGTACGATGTTCCCTGGAAACAGTTGGAAACCCAAGGCTTTATCGCGGAAGCGGAATGTATCGAGATACGGGTAGACCTCCCCGACAACCTAAAGCTTTCCTATGCCCTAGCAGACAAGCGGCGCAAGTTTCGCATTGCCAGCGAGAATCCCTATAAGCTCCTGGTATGTAAGGAGATCCTGAAGAATCATCCGGAAGATTCCGTCCTGATCATTGGCCAGTACCTTTCCCAACTGGCCGAACTAGCGAAAGAACTGAAGGCCCCTCTAATCACGGGCAAAACCCCCAACCCAGAACGGGAACGAATCTATCGAGAATTCAAACAAGGCGCCATCCGGAAAATCGTCGTATCGAAAGTGGCAAACTTTGCCATCGATCTACCCGATGCTTCCGTGGCCATCCAGGTATCCGGAACCTTCGGTTCCAGACAAGAGGAAGCCCAACGATTGGGACGGATCCTGCGGCCTAAACAGAAAAACTCCTACTTCTACTCCATCCTGTCGCGCTATACTACCGAAGAAACCTTTGGAGCCCATCGGCAAAAATTCCTTACCGAGCAGGGATACAAGTATAGAATAGAATTATGGGATCCAAAAGAACTGGTATGAAGGATGATCGTCTTTCTCATTGGAAATCGGCCCTTCTCAAACTTCCCGACTCTGCCTTCTTCGAACTGATGAGAAACTACTTGGGAGAATTGAAAACCCCATACCACAAACACTCCATCCTGGAATCGCTGGAAGCTTTTTTACGCAAAAAGTCTATCCGGGAGCGTATTCTAGCGTTGATCGAGCCGGAGGATGCCCTCATACTCACCGCCATTTTTTACACTCCAAACCCTACCCACCAGAAACTACATCGGCTATTGGCGGATCAGTACTCGTTCCTTCCTTTGATGAATAAACTGCGCAACCTCCAGGATCGACTTTTGATCTACTTAGACCGTGTGGAGGGGGCGGAAGTGTTCTATTTGAATCCTCTGTTCGAGGATAGTTTTCGGGAACGGATCATCCAACTTTCCCTCCTTATCCATTCGATCCCCCTGTCACAGATACACTCCAAACCTCCAAAGTTGAACGATACTTTATGGGCTTCCATCCTTTCCTTTCTTCTCCACCAAGAATCACACCTGAAGACGGATGGCACACTTCGGAAACCGATGGAATCGAAACTCCTAAACGTCTTTCCCCAGTTCCGTCAGGAGAAAGAGGTGTTACACCAGATCATCAGGGCTCTTCTTAGGTTGGGGCTCGTATTCCAAAAAGAACATACTCTTTTCGTCGATTTAACCGTGTGGAAAGAGTTCTCTGCTCTTACCCCTCTGGAACGAATCTTGATTATCCTGAGAGCGTTCAAACACACCGAACGAGAACAAGTCTTTCGGGAAGCTCGTTGGCTTTCAGGGTTTTTGCAGACCTTATCTTTAGAAAAGGCCTATACCCGAATCGTCCTCTACCGGCTTGCCCTATTGGCAGCCTTTCAAGAGGAGGACGAGCCTGCAATCGAAGAAAGTTGGATCGAAGAACTCTGCACCTACGGAGTATTCGTGCCATTGGAAGAAACGGATCACTGGGCATTGAATCCCACCCTTTTCTCTTCCTCTCAACCCGGTTTAGAACCGAAGGCTATCCTCCAACCAAACTTCGAACTAAGCCTTACTCCCCATATCGAGCTATCCGATGCCCTTCCCCTAGCGATTCTCTGTACTGTCCGACGGTACGACATATACCCCATCTTCGAGCTGACGAAAACTTCCTATTTCCAAGGCCTCGCGGAAGGTCTTTCGGCCGAAAGGGTGGAACAATTGTTTCAACGACTCACCCAGAATGGAGTGCCCCAAAATGTGTCGGTTCAACTGAAGAGTTGGGAATCCGAGTACCGGAGCATATCGTTTGTCGAAGGGGTCTTGGTTCAAGTTGATGAACAGAGAAGAGCAACAATCGAACAGCACGAACGAATCAAAGAGCATATACACCTAGTCCTTGCCCCCGGTGTATACCTGGTTCGGAAAGAGAAGTTCGAACCTTTCCTACGGTTATTGCAGGACATGGGTATTTCGGTACCTCCCACACCCTCAGAAGGAGGGATCTTTCGTTTAAACGGAGGTTCTGAAATCACCAAACCCTCTAGATACTTATACTTCCTTCCCTGGAACTATCCCTACCTTTCTAATTTGCCACAGATAGCCTCAAAGATATTAGGGTCTATTGAGAAAACAACCGAAACCCCTCTTACCAAGTCCAAACCCTCTCTTTCCTCCTCTCAAGAAAAAGAACCTGCTGTTTCCCTATTGGGGATTCAAACCGAACTCTTTGCACGGTTGGAGTCCCTGTCTCTAACCGAGGAACAGCGAAAGGAGTGGGAACAAAAGATTCTATCAAAGGTCGTGGTAGATCCTGATCAAATTCGACCGGAACTAAAGCGGCGAGAACGAACAGAAGCCAAAGGCCTCGACTATGCGGGGAAGGCGGTAGTAATCGAACAAACCATCTCTTCTCCCTCCGATTACCTGGAAATTCTGGTTCGAGGACAGGAGGGATCCCCCGAGCGGTACATTCTTCGTCCCGAGGAACTTAAGAAAATAGGAAACGATTTAATCGTGTGCGGGGTTACCCTGCCAGGGGGAACGAGAGTGGAGATCCCGGTTCGAAAGATAAGTCTAGTTCGAAGGATAAAGGGGTTCTTGGTGGGATAGAGGACTCTCTGCAAGAATCGGGTTGCGGATAGGTATCTCATTTCGATACACTACTGAATGAGGTAACTCGATGTATAAAAATTTATTGGATACGGCATCTTCCGACTACCAACTAGTGGAGAGGGTCATCGGAGTATTAGAAGCTAATCCCAGTTTACAGCCCTCTCTAGAAGAACTATCCCAGGCTGTAGGTTTGAGTGTGTTTCAATTCCAGCGACTTTTCAGTCGATGGGTAGGGATCAGTCCCAAACGGTTCTGCCAATACTTGACGAAGGAGCATGCCAAGGAGCTCTTATTGAGATCCTCCAGTGTTCTGGATGCCACCTATGAGAGTGGGTTGTCCAGTCCTTCTCGCCTGCACGATCTACTCCTTACAACGGAAGCCGTAAGGCCCGGAGATATCCGTTCCCGGGGGAAGGGATTAGAGATCCGGTATGGATTCCATCCATCGCCCTTTGGGAAATGCCTCATCGGTGTTACGGAAAAAGGGGTTTGCGCCCTGCGTTTCCTGCAACAGGGGATGACGGAGGATACCCTGGTTCGGGATCTGATGGAAAAATGGCCGAAAGCTAACATACTGCACGATCCAAGGCCCGGTGAGCAGCTTATAGACCGGATTTTCCCCTATCCCCTCTGGAACTGGGCAGATTCCAACGGAGTAAGCCCTTGGGAAAGCCGGGAAATAAAATATATCCCCCCAGGCCCCCTGCACCTGTACGTCCAGGGAACCAATTTCCAGATAAAAGTATGGGAGGCCTTGATTCGTGTTCCTCTAGGGGAAGCGGTAAGCTACGAAGGGCTCGCTAAAAAGGTGGGAAACGTAAACGCCTCGAGGGCGGTGGGGAGTGCTGTTGGCGAAAATCTGATTCCCTTTCTCATTCCCTGCCATCGGGTTCTACGGAAGAATGGCGAGTTTGGGAATTATGGGGAAGGACCGTTACGAAAGAAAGCGATCCTCGCGTGGGAAGCAGCCATGAAAGATCGGTTTCGGCTTTCCAATCGATGATATTTTCGCTATAGTACAAACTCACTATGAATACTGGATGGTTATATGGGACCCTCTTATTGTTCCTTCTAGGTACAGGAGGATGGAAACTCTTTGCTAGGTTCCATGTGCCTGCCCCCGATATGTTAGGGGCTCTCTTTGTGGCGTCGATCCTTGCGATCCTTGGACATGAACTCCCTTTTCCCTCTACTCCAATTACATTAGTGAGCAAACTGATTCTAGGTTGTTACCTAGGATTGATGGTAGATCGTTCCACTCTCCAGCAGTTGAAAAAGGTGGTCCTTCCGGCAGGGATTGTATCTTCTTGGATGCTGGCCCTTTCCCTCATTTCCGGGTACATCCTTTATAAGGTTTCTCATCTCTCTATCGAAACCGCTTTTCTGGGTTCCACCGCAGGGGGAATCGCGGAAATGGCCATTCTCGGACTCGCCTTCCATGCGGACACAGTAACCATCACGATCCTACAGCTGTTCAGAGTCCTCTTATTTCTGATTGCTATGCCTCTGGTGGCTCGATGGAAGGTGGGTCGGATATCGAGCGGCCCTACAGAGGCTTCCCACAAAAGGGCTCTAGTAGCTACCCCTCCACCGCAGGATTCCAAAGCCCTTTCCTTTAAAAATCCAAACCTAAAGAACCGATCCTTTCCCTCAATCCTTCTACTTCTTCTATCAACCCTGGTTGGAGGCTTCATCGGGATCCATCTTGGGATCCCTGCGGGGGACATGTTGGGCGCTATGTTCGGAGTCGGAACCGCCAACACCCTCTTCGGAGATCTGCCTCCCGTACCTCCCCTACTAAGGAATTACGCGCGAATAGCCATAGGAATTGCCATGGCTCAACAGTTGACTCCAGAGACCCTCAAAATGCTTTCCACTTTGATCCTCCCCATTAGTCTTTTAGGACTCCTCATGGTTGCCTCGGGGATTCTTTTAAGTAGGATCCTTCAACGAATTACGGGCTGGGATACCGGGACCTGTCTACTCGCATCCTCCCCCGCGGGTATTACCCAGATGAGTATCATCGCGGAGGAGGTCGGAGCGGATCCCTTGGTGGTAAGCGTCCTCCACACTGCCCGGCTTCTCAGTATCCTCACGGTTCTACCGTTTCTGTTTAAGATAATTTTGTTGCCCTGAAAAAACGCGGCTCCAAATAATTAGTCCTACTTACCATGTTTTAGTTGTGTAGGGGGAGCCCCCCCCTCGGGAACGAAGATTAGGGCCGCCGAATTGATGCAGTATCGCAAGCCCGTTGGGGAAGGCCCATCCCCGAACACATGCCCTAAATGGCTTCCGCTAAGGCTATCTACCACCTCTACCCTTGGATACCCCAGATCAAAATCCACCCGGTACCGTACCGCATCCGGATCAATGGGTTCCCAGAAGCTTGGCCAACCACTCCCAGAATCGTACTTTGTGCTGGAACTGAACAGGGGCTGTCCTGTAGCAGCGGAAAAGTAGGAACCCTTCTGCTGGTTCTTGTATAGGGCACCGGTGAAAGCCCGTTCCGTTCCCCGCTGCCGGAGGATGTAGTACTGTTCAGGTGTAAGCCGTTTCTTCCATTCTTCTTCGGACATCTCTATGGGAAATCGATAGGAATCTGTCAATAACTGGAATCGGATCTTCTTTTCTTTGCCCACTTCTACCGAGTCTCGCCCTTCTTTTACCGCCTTCATGATAAGGATCTCCATAGGAACTTCCTCCTGTGTCTTCAACTTCTGTTCCCGCTTGGGAGCCGCCAAGGCATCAAAACTTCCAATGACTAAGATAGGTAGGATCCAGAAATATACATGAGTGTTCATGTAATAAATATACCTATGTCCCCTTTACCTGGACAATAAGGGAATTAGAGTCTATCTAGGAGGAATATCGAAGGGTATGGTGAGACGTATATCTCGAGAGGAACTCCCAATGAGAAGCTCATAACTCCCGGATTGAATATTCCAGCATTCCCTATCCTCGTCATAATATCGGAATTCCCTATATGGAATTCCTATCGATACCTGCTTGCTCTCGCCTGCCTTTAGAAACATTTTGAAAAAACCTTTCAACTCCTTCTCCGGCTTAAAGACTTTCCCATTTTTGTCTGATAGATAAACCTGAATGGTCTCTGCTCCATTATAGTTTCCCGTATTCGTCACCGTACAGTTCACGTAGAGAGTAATTCCGGTTTTCCCAGCCTCCCAATAGACTTTGGGAGAAGAATAAGAAAAGGTGGAATAGCTCAGTCCATGTCCAAAGGGAAACGAGGGTACAACACCCGCTCGATCAAAATACCTATACCCGACCAGGATCCCTTCTCTATAGTGAACTGTTTCCTTTCCTGGGTATTCGCCCAGAGCATGCGCCGGAGAATCCGATAGTTTTCGTGGAAATGTAAGGGGCAACTTTCCACAAGGGTTCACTACACCAAATAATACCTCGGTTAAGGCATGACCACCTTCCATTCCTCCATAACACGTCCAGAGTAAGGTCGAACACGAGTCGATCCAAGCAGAGAGATCTACAGGAGATCCAGCTATAAGCACCACTACCATGTCAGGGCGCACACGGAGAAGTTCGCTGAGTAATAGATCCTGGTCATATGGCAGATTCATGTCAGTTCTATCCGAGCCTTCTCTATCGAAGTCATGGTTCAACCCTCCAATGTAAATCACTCCATCGGCAAACTTGGCTTTTTCTAAGGCTTGAGCTAGTGACTCTACAGGCGAAAGGGTCCGGCCCAGCGGTATAGAAGTCGTTGTACCAGTAGGCTCTGGTGTTGCCACATAGCCCGGAATCCACTCTACTTCAACGTCTGCCCCGAGGAAAGACAGGATTCCTTCTAATGGAGTAACTTCGTAGGGTGTTTTCAGCCGGGAACTTCCACCTCCATTCGCATGTCTGCGAATCGCGTTGTCTCCGATTATCAAGAGCCGTTTCAGACGATCTTTCCGCAACGGAAGCACCGATCGTTCGTTCTTCAATAATACGATAGCTTCTCTTGCAATTTCGCGAGCGACTTGCCTATGCTTGGCGGCATTCATCCTCCCTTTCGGACGATTTGGTTCGAAGATCCCAATTCTTTCATAAACAGAAAGGACATTCTGTACCTTTTCATCCATGCAACTAATGGGTAACTTGCCTTGCTCTACTGCGTGCCTAAGATGCTTAGCATAGTAATACTCACTAAACGATAACCCTTCATCGCAGCCTGTTCCCATTTCAATATCCAAACCTGCTAATATAGCTCCCTCTGCATCATGTACCCCGTCCCAATCGGAAATAACCACTCCTCGGAACCCCCATTCTTCACGAAGGATCTTGCGTAACAGATAAGAATTATGACAGCAGTAATCGCCTCTGAATCGGTTGTAGGCTCCCATCACTCCAATTACTCCTGCCTCCCTCACAGCGGCTTCGAAAGCTGGCAAATAGATTTCCCTTAAGGCCCGTTCCGATACTTCAACGTTTACCCGTTTTCGATTCAGTTCCTGATTATTCAATGCGAAATGTTTGACACAGGCGCCTACCCCCTGTTCCTGCACTCCGATAATGTAAGGAACAACAAAGGATGAGGTTAGGAAAGGATCTTCGCTAAAGTATTCGAAATTCCTGCCACAGAGAGGAGTCCGAATGATGTTCACGCCAGGGCCAAGCAGAATGTCTTTACCCCTAGCTCTAGCTTCTTGGCCTAGACATTGTCCCATTCGGTAGGCTAAATTGGGGTTCCAAGTTGAAGCTAAAGCTAGGAGAGTACAGAAATACGTAGAAGCATCATCTGTTCTTCCTGCGGACACGAATCGATCCTTCTGCAATTCTTCCCTCACTCCATGGGGCCCATCGCTCATCCTTAGGGGCGGAATCCCAAATCGTGGACACCCTCCTGTTTCAAATAAAGTTACGCCCCTACAGAGGGCACTCTTTTCTTCCAAGGTAAGATCCTTAAGAAGTTCTGCCTTATGCTTTGAAAAATCCTTCATGCAACCTCCTACTTCTCAAACGAAAGAATCAAAAATAGAAAATATTAATATGTCTTCTCTTTTTAGCTCCGTCCCTCTTCCTAGGATCCGAATCGTTCTCTCTTCCTCTGGATAGAGATCGAAGAAGTTGTCTTGAAACCGTATCTCCCTCTTACGGGTAGAGAGTTCTACAAACTTTGTGTATCCGCTACTTTTCAGGATCATGATGGAACTATCCTCGTTCAGTTCCCATCTAATGTGAACTGGAGTCCATTCGAAATACTTTGGTTTCACGAATAGGATAGAATCCTGTTGTAAAACATTCCCAACTTTGTCCTCAAAGACATACCGAAGAAATATTCGACGTTCCCAATCAACAGATATTTTATCCGAAAGCGCCTTCGATATATCCAATTCCTCGAATTTACAAGAGGTAAATGGAAAAATGGTTATAGAGAAGGTATCTTCCTTTAAACACTCCCCTGTATTTAGACAGAGCTTCCAGCGGCAGGTCCCCTCGAAGATCTCTGTCGTGTCATTTGTTACATGGAAGGATATACGGAATCCATCTTCCACCAAAGACATCAGAATCGGGGCAAAGAACCTTCTAGCAGAATAATGAAGAGCCTTCCATCGACCATAATAATCGATGCTAGACCAGGAAGCTCCTGGCCAGCAATCATTCAACTGCCAGTAAAGGGTTCCTCCGCATACATCCCTATGTCTTCGCCAATGCTCCACCCCGCAGCGTATCCCTTCCGCCTGTACCAACTGTGAAAGATATACGAGGGAACGAAAATCCTTGGGAAAGCGGAAGGTTTCCCCAATATAGTGAAAAATTCGCCCATTGGCCCCCGTATTCTTTTGATGGCTTTCCATGACAGGAGAAAAAATGTTCCGATCTCCGGGTTCAGTAAACGATTCAATCGTTGGAAGAGTCGGAAAGGATTGAATCCCAAATTCGGACATAAATCTTGGGAGTACCGTTCGATAGGCCGAAAAAGGTTTGAGGGCATGCCAGACTTCCCAATAGTGCATATCCCCGCATCGTGCATCGTTCGGGTCATCCGAATCATATCCGGAAGAAGGGGAAGAACCCCAGTAGGGTGTAACCGGATCCAGAGAACGTACCAGATCAGGGAGAACGCACTCAAATAATCGATAGTAGTCTGCTTTCAGTTTTGGGTTGAGAAAAGCATTGAATCTACCTTCCTGCATCATCCATTCGATTTCATTGTTCCCACACCAAAGAGCTAGGCAAGCTCGATGTCGGATCCTCTTTACCTGTTCTGTTACTTCCTGTCGAATGCTTTCTAGGAACTCAGGATTCAACTCATACAACATGCAGGCGAACATAAGGTCCTGCCATACGAGAATCCCCTGCTCATCACACGCATCCAATAAAGCCTCCTCTGGATAGGTTCCTCCTCCCCAGATTCGAATCATATTGAAGTGTGCCTGCGCACAATCTTCTACAAGCGTGTGGATACGTTCTGGGGTCTGACGGGACAGGATGTTATCCATAGGAATAAAATCCGAACCTTTGATAAAGATTGGTATTCCATTCACGAGGAACCGAAAGGAACGTCCGTTTCTATCCAGCGAACGATCCAGAACGATCCTTCGAAGACCTATTCGATACACTTTTTCATCCAATACTTCCCGCTGTTTCCGTAACCGTACGAAAATCCTGTATAAGGGTTGTTTTCCGAATCCATTAGGATACCAGAGCGCGGGTTTTGAGAGGACAATTTGAAAGTCTACTTTTTGGTTCGAGACTTGTTCCTGCATAATCATCCGATCCCCGGTTGGTTCTTCCAGTTCCACCTCCACTACGTTCTCATTCTTTGAAACACCTTCGATCCATACCGTAATTCCCAAAAGAACTCTTGATTTCTCATGCTCTTGACGGAACCTCACTTCCGAAATTAAGGGATGGCTATACGCACGCAGGTACACAGGCTTCCAGATGCCCATGTCCGGAAGCTGCGGCCCCCAGTCCCAACCGAACATGTAATGGGCTTTTCGAAGGTACGCGGATCCAACCATAGATCCATGGGGTGAGCGGAGGGGTAGACGGGCATGTTGCTGTTCCGCAAACCGAGAGGGAGATCGTAACAGAATAGAAAGCTGGTTCTCTCCTAACGACAGTATCCTTTTGATGTCGAACATATAAGAATGGTGCATGTTAGATGTATGCCCTACTGGCAAACCGTTCAAGAATATTTCTCCTAGCGTATCAATCCCTTCGAAACCCAATTCTACCTTCTCTTCTTTGAGAATAGTTTTAGGTACAGAGAATTGCACCCTATACTCATAATCAAAATAAGAAGCAACTTTCACAACCCTTTCGTTTTCACGATAGTAGGGTTCTGGTAATATTCCAGCCTCTATCAGGGCTGAAAATACAGAGCCTGGTACCTGAGCAGGAATCCATTCAGATCGATCGGCTCTTTTCAGCATCCAACCTTTCGAGAGGTATTGACGAATCATGCTTTATCCTTTCACTGCGCCCGCAGTCATACCTTTGATCACCTGTTCCTGAAGGAACACATACATGATGAACACCGGTACCGTGGCAATCACAAGCGCTGCCATCAAACCTGCATAATTGTTCGTTTCTGTTCCTAGGAAATTGTACAATCCAAGAGGTAAGGTCTTTTTCGTTTCTTCGGATATGAAGATCAATGCGAAGGCAAACTCTTTCCAATTGTTCAGGAAACTCAGAATGATTACAGAAGCAACAGCGGGTCGGGACATGGGAAGGATGATCTGTAAGAAAATTCGAAGGGGAGAACAGCCATCTAGAATCCCAGCTTCGAGGATTTCATCCGGAAACACTCGGACGAAACTTTCCAGGATAAAAATAGCAACTGGAAGGCCAAAAGCCGTGTATGAGAGGATCAAAGACCAGCGTGAGTCCAATAGATGCAAAGCCCGCATTTGTAGAAAGAGGGGAACAAGGATGGATTGAAGGGGTACTAGCATTCCAATGATAAACAAAGAGTACAGTGCGTTTCTAAGGCGAAATCTAAATTTCGCTAAGATGAAACTCATCAGAGAACTGACCAATACGGTGAGAAGAATAGACACTGCTGTTACGACGATGCTATTCAAGAAGTAGACCCGCATGTTTGCGGTTTCCCATGCTTCCAGATAATTTTGCCAATGGATCTGTTTTGGAAATGCAAAAGAACCAAACAGAATTTCCTGGTTGGTTTTTATAGAAGTCATCACCATCCAGAATAACGGAAACACATAGAGAGTAGCAAAGGGAAATAAGAATAGATGTCGTATTCCTACACGTACCCATCGTTTCATAACACATCCTGCTTTCTTTTCATCAAGGCTTGCCCTGCAAGAATCATCCCGAAACTTAAAAGAAAGATCACCATAGAGATAGCACTACCATACCCATACTTGTAGACTGCGAAGGTCTTACTGTACATGTACGTGGCCATTAGCTCAGTCGCATGGGCCGGCCCTCCTTCGGTCATCACAAACACGAGATCGAAAGAGCGCATACTTCCTGCAATACAAAGAACTACGGAAGCCATTACGGTCGGCCACAAGAGTGGGAGTGTCACATGGATCAGTTTTGATCGTTCCGATACACCATCGAGGCTACAGGCCTCATGGATTTCCTTTGGAATATTCTGTAGTGCTGATAGAAAGATCACCATGTACAATCCAGTAAACTGCCAGATAATCACCCCACACACTATTGGCATGGCCGTTCTCATGTCTCCTAACCAGTTCAATGCTAAAAATCCCATCCCAACGCGTTTCAGAAAATGATTCACTACCCCAACCTGGGGATTCAATAAAGAAGACCAGAGTAAAGCCACTACGACCGTAGACAGGATCATAGGAATGAAGAAAATCGACCGATATGCTCCGCTCCCCTTGAAAGAACGATGTAATAGAACAGCTAGTACAAGGCCAATGGGAAGTTGTCCGAAAACAGATACCAGCACTACCAGGATATTGTTCCTAAAGGATTTCCAAAAGACCGGATCCTGCAGAATCTCCAGGAAGTTACGTAATCCTATATACTTAGGATCACTCAATCCATTCCACTCATAGAATCCGTATCCAAATGATCGAAAGATTGGGTAAATCACGAATATAACATACGTTAGTATTGCCGGTAGAGATCCGAAAAAGAGGAACATTCTGTTTTTACGAAATAAGTCCATTTCACTTCTACCCTCTAGAACCGAAAAAAGGGGCGATTCTGCACGCCCCTTTCCAATGATCTACACATATAATCGTGTACCGAATCAGTCATCCTAGGATGAATCAATTTCTATTTCACAGCTCCCTGAAGTTCTATAGCAACCTGTTCGGGTGTCTTTGCCCCAACCATGATAGCCTGTAACCCATTATTGATGATCTCCGTTTGTTCCGAGTTCAGTGCGGAATCATATACGGTTACTAGAGGATGCTTCGCAATTAGGGCAACAATCTTCAGGTAAACGGGATCGACTGTTTTGGGATCTATGGAAACATTTTTGGAAGAAACAGGTATGCCGTACTTGGCGAACAGCAACTGAGCATCCGTATTCGAAACATGTAGAATCAATTTCTTGATCGCTTCTTTCTGCTCTGAAGTTGCCTTTCGATTGATCACGATTCCCGTACCACTGACCCCAGACATGACATTCGGATCACCCTTTCCACCGGGTATCGGAGGGAATATCTCCATTTCCAAATTCTGCTTGAGAGAATCCGGAGCTCGCTTGATGATATCGGGAAGCATCCAGGATCCTTCGATAGCCATCGCCGCTTCCCCTCTATAGAAGTAATCCCGCATCTGAACATTGTCGATGGTGATTACATCCGAATTGAATGCTCCCATTTTCGTGAGTTCAATAATAATTTGTAACGCTCGGACGAATTCAGGATCGGTGAACTTCGCTCCTTTCTTTGCGAGAACATTCTCCAACCATTCAGTGCCCGTAGAGCGATTCGCCACGATACTGAACAACGTAGATTGCATGGGCCATTTTGGTTTGTTCCCCATAGCAATCGGAATGATGTTGTTCTGTTTGAACACAGAAATTACGTGCTTGAGTTCATCATAAGTTTTAGGAAAGCTCAGGTTATACTTCTGAAAGAGAGCGTTATTGTAATAAATGATCGAACACACAGAAATTCCCAATCCTGCAGAATAAACTTTCCCTCCTACGGTAAACTCGTCAAATGCTCGTTTTACGAAACTCTTGGCCCATTCAGGATTTGACTCTAGGAGATCGTTTATTTCCGATAGCAATCCTGCGGTGGCAAACTCTCGTACCATAGCGTTAGGCCAGCATTGAAACCCATCCGGAAGTTGCCCTGCGGCTGCAGCTGTTTTCAATTTTGTCTGGTACTGATCCCTTGCAATCTTCTGTTCTTCGATCTCATAGTTTGGGTTTTGAGCTCGGAATTGGGCCATTCGTTCTTCCATGAAGGGTGCACGCTGATCCGTCCCTACATAGGAGTGCCAAAGGGAAAATTTCACCTTCCCAGCATCCTTCTTACTTGCCGACTCGGAAGTCCCCCCTCCAAATACTAAGGAGGTAAGGCAGAGCATCCCGAAAGTCAGCCAAAACCAAAATTTTCTCTCCATACTGCTCTCCTGTGCTTGAATTTTGATAGATGATATATCTCAGAACAGTGTAGGTACATCCACAATTCTTAGATTCTTATCGTCAAATCTTAGTTTTCTTGGATGTATAGTCTCTGATTTCCTTGGGGCTCAAGATCTTCGTACATCGGTAGGTCGATACCCTTTCCACTGATGGAACAGTTTGGCGAAATACTTATAGTCCTGAAAACCCACCTGTTCGGCTACTTCATAGACTTTAGAATGGGTCTGTTGGAGCAGTTCTTCAGCCCGGTCGATACGATATCGATTAACGAACTCAATGAAGTTCACACCCATACAGCTTTTGAATACATGGCTGAAATAATCAGGATTTAAGCCGATCCATTTGGCAATGCTTTGAACGGTAATTGCAGTTCTGTATCGCTCATATACATGCTCTACAACCATCTGGATCATCGGTGGAATTGTAGAACGTTGGTTCTTCATAATGGAATCTGCGAGCGTACTAGTTATAATCTGTAGGAATAATTCAAGATCACAGGCGGAATGGAGAAGTTCGCTCGAAGTCCGAATATCAGAAAGCAGTGCTTCCAGGCAGGAGGAAGGAATCGATCCAGACAAATGCAATTCTTGTACTAAGATCGTTAGGATATCCCTTCCATACTTACCCATATCTCGAAGTTGGGAAGGAAACAATCCTCTTATTATTTGTATGGATTCTTCCATCCTCCTCTCTTTAAGGGATTTTAAGAACTCAGGGAGAATGTCACGAACCTGTTTCCGGATATCGCCG
>CAKZQO010000177.1 GCA_937140905.1 uncultured Spirochaeta sp. | reverse complement strand
CGCGTCCCTGTATAGGTAGGGCATCTGGAGGGCGTCGAAATGTTTTGCGAAGGCTGCCAGAGGAGAAATACTGACCCGGGTGAAGTCTATGGCTCCGAACTGTACCTGTTCGATCACCGCTTTCTCTTCACCGAGCTGGCTGGAATGGTACACATCGATCTTGATCCTGCCATTGGTTCGCTCGTTCACTAAACGGGCAAACTCCATGTCGCCCCGGGTGGTGGGATAATCGGCCCTATGGGTCTCTGCCAAACGCATCACGATTTGCTTTTCTGCTGGTTTAGCAGCCTGCGCTTTGGGAGTTTCTTTGGCGCCGCCCGCAAACAGGGCAAAGGCCACAAGGATCAGGACAAGAATACTGATTCCTCTCTTCATACACATCACTCCTTTACAAAAAATTTTTCTATCCTCAGCGTATCCTGGAATTTTTACTACCGCAACCTTCATGTTTTGTTTTTTTCTTGAAAATCTTGTCCTTTTTTTCCCAAAAGAAAGGATCGATACTCTGTTGGGGCAAGCCCTTCCATTCGTCTAAATACTCTAGTGAAATAGTTTGGATCTGGATATCCTACCTTTGCACTCACCTCTTTGATACTCCACCGGGGATCTTTCAATAACTCCTTCGCCTTCTCTACCCGATAGAGGGATAGGTAATCGATGAATGTCATTCCTGTATATTGTTTGAAACTCTTACTGAAATAAAAACTCGAAAGCCTCACCCGAGATGCCATCGATTCAAGGGTAAGTTCTTCGCCGTAATGCTGGGAGATGTATTCCACCGCTTCATGGATCAAGGCTTCGGTACGAGGAACCGATCCCGAACCTTCCCTCATTCCCTGCCAGACCACCACGTCTTCCTCCACATGAGTCCCCTGTAGGGCGGCCCGAGCCTCTTTAAAAGCCCGATGGATCTCTTCCGGTTGAGTAAAACGATGGGAGATCCCCACCCGTAAAGGAAGACCTAAATCCTTCCGTACCCCGGTAGCGAGGCTCTGGAACAGGTCCTGTATTTCCGCTTCCGATGTGTATTCTTTCGAAGAATCCTTTCCTGGAAGAATCAACACGTAGAACACATCCTCCTGCTCATGGACGAGGAAACGGATCATCCTTCCTTCCAGTTCCCGTTTCACTTTCAACATACAGCGACGCTTCAATAGAAGACGCTGCTTAGAAGATTCGATTCGGATGGGGTACGCTTCGTAATCTACCTGAAACACCGCCAGAATTCCCATGGAGAAATGGATATCTAGCGCTTCAAAATAAGTTCGTGCCGTTTCAGTGGGCAGGGGTCTTTGTAGAAGAGTAGCAAGAAGCTCGTTGGTGAACAACTGCGAAACCTGCTCCAATCGATCCTGATTCCGCTTGACATGTTCTTCCCGCTTACGTTCTTCATCCAATCGATGAGTCACTTTTTCTATCACTTCCAGGATTCGTTCGTCCGTAGCCGGTTTCAAGATGAAATCATCTACACCGATTCGTATGGCTTCGTGAGCATACTCGAACTCATGGTACGCGGTAAGAAAAACGATTCGAACCTCCGGATGGATCTTTCGTAATTCCTTTGCGGCTTCCAATCCGGTCAATCCAGGCATCCGAATGTCCAAGAAAAGAATATCAGGCCGTTGTCGCTGGCAAATCTCTACTACTTGGCGTCCATTCTCTGCATCCCATATCTGGTCTATGCTGGGGCAATTCTTATTGATGATGAGACGGATCGCTTTCCTCTCAAACTCTTCGTCATCTGCTACGAGAAGGCTATACATGCAAAGGCTCCTTCTCTATCGACGGATTCATCCTCCCCTTCCCATCCACGGGAAGGCTGATCCAGACTAGGGTTCCCCTTCCCCTCTTACTGTAGATCTTGAACTCTTCTTGGGCATCGAAAAAGATCCTAAGACGAGCTCGTACGTTCTGTAATCCAATCCCTCGGCCCCTTTCCTTCGTTCTTCTTTCTTTATCCTCTATCTCCTTCAGTGATCGATCATCCATACCAAGCCCTGTATCCAGTACCCGAATCCGGATTCGATCCCGGAATCGGCTTATCTTTATCCGAATGACTCCTCCTTCCTCCTTAGGCTCCAAACCGTAGATAAGGGCGTTCTCTACCAAGGGTTCCAGAGTAAAGGCGGGAATCGAGACCTTCCCTATCTCTGTAGTGCACCTCCGTACGTACCGGATCCGGTTTCCAAACCGGAGGGTTTGGATTCGTAGGTACTCTTCCACGAAATCCAGTTCTTCCTGGAGGGACACACTGGGGCCATGTTTCCTGAAACTGTAGCGAAAAAGATGGGAAAGTGATCGTACGAGTTCGGCTGTGCGATGGGCTCGCTCGAAATCGGCTGAACGAGAAAGGAGATTCAACGTATTGAAGAGAAAGTGAGGATTGATCTGGGACTGCAAGTTGAGAAACTGAGCTTCCTTCAGCGAACGTTCCATGTCCACGTTCCGGAGTTCCTCGGCGTGAAGCCGTTTTTCCAGTTCTGCCTTGTCCTGGAGCTCCCGGAACATTCTCTGGATATTCTCCCGCATTCGGTTGAAGGAAGCTTCCAGGATCCCTACCTCATCCTTGGAACTAATGGGTATTGGAGGGGTATCCAGATCTCCCCCAGCCATCCGTTCCGCGGTAACAGCCAATCGTTGAATGGGTCGGGTAAGGGAGTTGGTAAACAGGATCGCAAATCCAATGGATAGAACACTTATGGAGAGAAAAAGGATCCCCATGAGGGTGCGGGATTGATCGACCCGATCTGTCAGTTCTTGATAACTTTTGTTCCCCTGAGACAACCGTATATTCAATAGCTGAGACGTGTACCCTTCAAGATACTCTGCTATCCGGTCGGCTGCGTAGTAGGGTATGAAAGAGGTAGCGACTCCTTTCTGCTTTAACTCGATGGCCTCCATGTACTTCTGCAGGCAAACCCCTTGCCCATTCCGTAACGCCCGGAGAAGAAAATATGTTTCCAAAGATGTGTTGGATTGTCGATCTACCCGTTCCAGGGTAACGTTCAGTTGATCCTTCAGAGACATTGCCTGTTGCAGACTTTCCAGGGATCCTTCCCGGATGAATCGATTCATCGATCCCCGGAGGGAACGGAGCTCTATTAGGTATTGATTCATGGTGAAATAGCTATCCAGGTTAGTCTGGAACTCATCCAATAAAATGGAAAGACGGTATTGGGAGTAAAGATTGAAAAAGCTAATAACACCTATGATGACAGCAAAGAACGATAGTTGCTTGTTTCGTATGGTCCAGAACATCCCTCCCTCACAGATCGAACCAATTCACCAACCGCCCCCCCCGGAAGTACAGTTCGAACCAGTCGTACTCCCAGTACTCGTCTGAGGGAGTCCGCTTGATGGTGCGTGGCTCTTGGAACAGGGATAGCACTTCGGATTTTGTCATTCCCACCCGCAGTTTCTTCAGTTCCTTTGGACGGTAGGTCGGTTCCGCCCACGTAAAATTCCGGCTCTGCGTTTCCGTTTTTCTCGGCATTGATACTTCCAGCACTCCGGGGCTAACCGACGCGCATCCCGTCGCCTGTAAGAGTAGAATGCAAACCCCTAGAGCACATATAGTCCGAATCATACGGGTAGTATACACGCAATGAGAACCAGAATCCATCGGGAAGGGTATATCACCTTTCTTCCCATTGCATGACCAAGATTCCAACGGCAATGAGGGCCGCAGCTTCTGTTCGCAAGACTCTCGATCCCATCCGACAAGGAATGAATCCGCTCTCGATGAAAAGGTTCAATTCTCGTTCTGTCCATCCCCGTTCAGGACCTATGGCAACCCTTAACACGGGGGTATAATCAGGGGAAAGCTTCCAATTTTTTTGTACTGAAAAGAGGGATCTGGGTGCGTTAGGGTCTAATACTAGGTTTTTTCCATTTTTCGGCAATTCGGAAAGCCCTTTCGATAGATCGGCGTGCAGCCGAACCATAGGAAGGATGGTAGTTCCTCCCTGTTCCGCCCCTTCCCAAAGGTATGTTTCGTACTCGTTATTCTTCCAAAGGGAGCTTTGCAGGTAGGATCCTTCGGAAAGATCCGCCTTTACCAGATGGATCCCTTTCACGCCTAGAGCCGTTAGATCTTTAAGCAGTCTTCTCGCCACGATGGGCCGCATCGCGCCTAGAAGCACCTCGATAGGATAGGGTGGAATGGGTTCCTGAGTAGGGATAAAATGGTATCGAAGGAACTGTTCGGAAAACTCTAGGATCTCCAGGGTGCCTAGGGGACCATTCACGACCCCTGCCTTCAACATGCTTCCCACTCTCCCTCTTAAGACCCTTCGAATGTGGGTATATCGACGATCTTCTTTATTGAACACCCCAGAGGGATTCGGAGAATCGAGAAGAATCAGGTTCATCCGGGAAGGGAAGGCGATAGATCGGCCAGAATAAGGAACTTAGAGATCTGTTCCAAGGGGGGCTTCTCTAAACCCAATAGGGTTTGCAAGAGAAACCCATAGATGGAGGCTAGAATAATTTGAGATAGGAGAGAGTTCTCTTTCCCTTGGGGTAGGATCCGGTTCAATCCATCGAGGATCAACTCTTTCCATTTGGCGTACTCTTGACAAAAACGTTCCCGAAGAGATTCATCCGAAAGAGCTTCCAGCATGAGGTAGAAATGGATCTGTCCTCGGCTCTTGGCCCGAAGAATGGTATCGAAAACGATCTTCAGGATTTCTTCTGGAGGAACGTCCTCCTTACTCTTTTCCACCCATTGGAATATCTTTTGAGTCATGTGATTCATGCTCTGTTCGGCGATATCGAACACCAAATCATGTTTGGATGGATAATAATAATAGAGGGTACCTTTGCTGATTTTCACCGCTTTCGCAATATCGGAAAGGCTAATATTGGAAACACCCTTTTCCTTCATTAACCTAGCCGCCGTAAAGAGGATCCTTTCCTTGTTGATTTTTGTGGTTTTCTTTTCCTTGCGACCCATTTGGCTCGAGTATATGCCCCCCATCAAGGGGTGTCAATCATTCAGCCATTGGCCGAATCAATGACTTTAAAACTTAGAACGAAAACACAGCCTCTATCGTACCCTTTACCCAGGGATCTTTACGAGAGAAGGCCCCCATAGAGCCTGTGGCAGGTAGGAAAAAGCCAACATTGGAACGGATCTTCAGATCAGAGTATAGACGCCATTCTGCCCGAAGGTCCAACTCAGGCCCTAAGAACAGGTCCGATCGATCCAAAGGATCTATGCCCGATTCTGAAATAGGTCCACCGGTAGTGCGGAAAAAAAGGAATGCCTGCCCCTCTATCCAGACCTTTGATAGAGGGGAAAGGCCTCCTCTCAGTTGAAAGAAGGTTATATTTGCCAAGAAGGGAGAGAAGGCTACTCCCGTTTCTCGGAGGCTTACAGGCAAGAATACATTCGCTTCCCGAACCGTGGCCCCATCATAGATGGAACTCAGACGATCATCCCCCGAAGCGGATACAAGGATACCTTCTATCTCGGTCCTATACCGATCTTTTCCCCTCCATTGTACAGATGCGCCGTACATGCCCGAAAACACTCTTGAACTCACCCCAACGAATCCTAAGCTTAAATACCCAAATAGGGATATTCGTGTGTTCTCGAAAAGCTTACCTTTGGTCCCCAATCCTAGATAGTTCGTATGGACTCGATCCCTTCTAGCTGGAGGTCGACCCGGAGCATCGGATCTCAGATCCTGCTGGGAAATGATGGAGAGGATAATGTCCTGAGAAAAAAGGATTTGGGGAAAGGTGAAGGTGCCAATCTCGACCAGCCTTGGTGGGGTATAATCAACGGAGGAGTCTTCCGAATCCAACACATCCGATTTGGAAAGGTAAATTTGGGAGACTTCCCGTGGTTGCCATCCTGTATACCCCCCCGATAACTCTATGTGGGTGAAGGGGAACTTCCATTGGAAAGACGCTCCATCCACTCGATGATCGAACACATACGCGGAGAAATCAGAGATTACCTGACGCCCCGCCTTAAACACGAAGAGGGAATCCAATTCCGGGTACCGCGGGATCCGGACCTGAATTGTCCCCTTCTCAAGGTCCAGTAACCGAGGAGAATCCAAAGTGCTGAGAAAACGAGCCTGAAGTTCTAACGAAACAGAAGGCGAGAGGGTCGCCTTTATCCACAAGGAGGGTTCCCCCTCGAGGAGCGTTCCATCTCCCGGCCCCTCCCATCCTAGAAGCGCTCGGACGTGTCCACCGAAATCGAACACTTCTTCGGTCGATACGGATCCGATGGTAAGGCACCAAAAGACCCCGAACAGGAAAATCGATGGAAATCGACGTTTCATTCTTTCATACTAACGAAAAAAACCGTACTTTTCAAAGGGAAAATGAGGGATTTTTTTCCAAATACTCCTGCGATTGATGCCTAAAATAGGTATTGTATAATGAAGCGTATTCTCCACCCCTGGAAAGCAACTCTTCATGAGCTCCTTCTTCCACGATTCTTCCATGATCCAGAACGATGATTCGATGGGCATTCCGTACGGTGGAAAGACGATGGGCTATCACGATGGCCGTTCTTCCCTCCATCACGGCAGTCAATCCTTCCTGGATTCGCGTTTCGGTAAAAGGATCCACGCTGGCGGTGGCTTCGTCTAGAATAAAGATCCTTGGATTCTTCAACAGAATCCGAGCCAATGCGATCAATTGACGTTGCCCATAAGAGATTCTGCTTCCCTGTTCACCCACCTCCGTATCCAAGCCTTCCGACAGTTCTTCTAACCACTCTCCTTTAGCCAGGCGTAGAGCTGCCTGAATCACCTCACTATCGGAAGCCTCTGGGAGACCATACCGTATATTCTCTCTAACCGTCCCTCGAAAAAGAAAGGGATCTTGAGTCACGTACCCAATCTGTTTGCGATAGGAGCCTAGATCGAGGGATCGGATATCCTGATCATCGATCAGTATTTCTCCCCCCTGGAACTCATAGAAGCGAGCCACTAGTTTCGCTAGGCTGGACTTTCCCGCTCCTGTATGGCCCACAACGGCAACGATCTCCCCTGGTTCTATTCGAAGGGAAAAACCGTCCAAGACCCGTTCCTTTTCATTGTACGCAAACACCACGTCCCTGAACTCGATCTTCCCCTTGAGACGGGGCAGAACGACCGAACTTCTTTGCTGCAATTTTTCCGGATGATCTATCAGAGCGAACACCCGCTCGGCGGCGGAAAACCCATCCTGCAACTGACTCCAAAAAGAAGCGATGTTCAACAAGGGCCACCAAAAGAAGCCCACCGCTTGCATGAAGAGATACCAATCGCCAGCGCTCAGTTTTCCCCCAAACACCGCGATAGCCGCCACATAAGCCACCAGCGCGTTTGCCGATCCCGAAGTGATTCCCATGATGGGGAAAATCGTATTCAACACGATCCCTCTCCTCCAACCGACCTGGTAGGACAATTGATTATTCTTTTGAAACGTATCGAAGAGGGCTTGTTCTTTTCGAAAAGCCTTTGCAACCATGATTCCGGATACGGACTCCTGAATCTGTCCATTGATCTGTGCGTTAGCTTGCTTGGCTTCCAAGGTAACCTTTCGGGCAATCTTCCGGAAAGAGAGGGCGATTCCTGCTGCCACAGGAGCCATTCCAAGTAAGATTAGAGTCAAGGTGGGATGCACAGAATAGAGGAATCCTGTCAACAGGAGGATCATGAAGAACTGGCTGAAGAACTCGGCAGTTAAGGTGACCACATTGGAAAAATCCTGGGTATCCGAAACGATACGGCTTACCAGTTTCCCCGTTGCTTGGGTATCAAAAAAGGACAGGTCGTGGGAAAGGGTCCGTTCGAATACCTGTTTCCGAACATCGTAGACAACCTGACCCACAAGGATGGTAATCAGACGTTCGTGCCCATAATTGAAAACCCAATTCATCGCTCCTAGAGCCGATACTCCCAAGGAAGCTCCTATCAAAATTCCCCACTTTGGGGTGGCGGAAACCCAATCAATTACCTTTGCAATAAGTATGGGGGAAAGGGCACCAACCAAAGACATGCAAAGGAGGGCTAACGCCGTGAGGAGCAGTTTCCCTACGTAAGGTCGAAAGAACTCACCGATCCGACGAACTAGTTCTCTATCTGAGTAGGTCCGATCGTACGACTCTGTTTCCAACCCATCAAGAATGAATCCCATACACCTTCCCTTTCGGTAGAATCGAAAAGATCTTGCGGTACTCCTCTGAAACTTCCATTAGCTCCTCATGGGTACCTTGCGCCACTAGTTCTCCCTTCTTCAACACCAGGATCCGGTCAGCCCATCGGATCTGGCTCAGTCGATGGGTAATGATGAAGGTCGTTCGATTTCGACTGGCATTCCGAATAGCTTTTTGGATCTCGTCCTCGGTGCGACTATCTATGGCACTGGTGGAATCATCTAAAATGAGAATCCTGGGATCCGTCAAAAGGGCACGGGCAATGGCTATACGCTGCCGCTGCCCACCCGAAAGAGTGACCCCTCGATCTCCTACTACCGTATCGTACCCATCTTTTAAGGAACAGATGAACTCGTGAGCTTGGGCAAGTTGGGCTGCCTGCCTAATCTCCTCTTCGGTAGCATCCTCCCGACCGAAGGCAATGTTTTCCCGGATTGTCCGGGAGAATAGGAACACGTCCTGTTCGATGAAGGCAATCTGGGAACGAAGACTCTCTAGATTCCAATCCTTCGCATCAATCCCGTCTATTTTCACACTCCCCACCACGGGATCAAAGGTTCGATTAATCAGCCGCGTAAGAGTGGTCTTCCCTGCTCCTGTCCCTCCTACGATGGCCACTGTCATGCCTGGTTGAATAAAAAAATTGATCCGTTTGAGGACCAGTGCTCCGTTGTATCCAAAGAATACAGTATCGAACTCAACGGATCCTTCGATCTTCTTGCGAGTACCCTGCAGGTTTTGATCTAATTCAGTTTGGGTGTTGATAATTTCCAGTATCCTTTTTGCGCTGGCCATCCCGTGTTGAACTGTGTTGAAAGAAAACAAGGATATATAAGTTACAAACCGGAAGGTATTGAAGAGTCCCATAAAACCAATCACTGTTCCTAGACTGATTGCCCCTGTCTTCCATAAGTACAACCCGTGGAGAAGACTCATGCCCCAGGACAGGGCAAAGGCCAGCATGGGCCAGTAGCGAGCCTGGATAATTCCCTGTTGGATGAAATAGTCCCGAAATACCCGAGCATCGGAAAGGAATTTTTCCAGTTCGTATTTCTCCTGGACGTTGGATTTTACCGTTAGGATTCCAGATAAGATTTCTTCCGTTTCAGCGCTGAGCTTACCATTCTGTTCCTGTTGAGCCAAACTAACCGGTTCCAACCGGCGGTTGTAGTCCAGAAGGGTAAAGACAAGTACAATCGTAAAAAGAATCGGAACGAGTAGCAAGGATGTATGTAAGCGGGCAATCATGATCATGGGGATGGCATAGGCCAGAGAAGAATCCACGATCAGCATCAGTCCCGGACTGAACATCAGGTTCAGAGCGTGCACATCGTAGGTAGCTCTAGACATCAGATCCCCTACCCGTTGTTTACCATGGAAGGTCTGACTCTTCTCTAAAAGGGAGACGTAGTATTCCTCCCGGCAATCCCGTTCGATTCTCTGCGCCAATGTTTCCACGCTATAGTTCCGCACCAGACCGGTTAGACCTTGAAGGACCGCCGAAGCAACGATCACAAGAACTAGGGGTACAAGAGCACCACTAGGGCCTCTCAGTACTTGGTCGAAGGATTTTCCAATATAGAGTTGAATGTTCCCATACGCCGTATTGTTCACAAGGGAGGCCACCACCATTAGAATAGGTAGATGGGGATAACGCATAAGATGGGAAAGGACCCAATGGAGGGGAGATTTCCGATTGTATGGACGGATATCCTCCACATGGAACTCTCGAAGCACAGTTTCCATACGTTGGAATATACTTTAAACCCTCTGTAAAGAAAAGTTGCTTGATTTCAGCGGGAAAACCATGTATACAGATTTCTATGCAGCAGGTGTGGGCTTTCCTGAACCAGTATGTGACCTATGCACCCCTTCTTGTCTTCATCCTTCTTCTTCTGGCGGGCCTGAACCTACCCTTATCGGAGGATCTTATCATCATCACCTCAGCTTTTTTGGCCCGCTCCAACGTGGAACTCACGTACAATTTCTACATAGCCCTGCTGGCGGGCGTGATCATCAGTGATCATATGGCCTACTGGATAGGCAATCGTATAGGGCATGGTCTTCACAAAAAATATCTCCAAAAGTTCCTAAGTCCTGCTAAACTCGAACGTGTACATTTTTACATCAAGAAATACGGAATATTTTCCTTCATTATTTGCCGCTTCATCCCCTTTGGGGTTCGCAACACCCTCTTCATAAGCTCTGGAATCATGCGTATGAAGTATGGGCTCTTTGCCTTATTCGACGGGATTGCGGCCATTATCAGTGTATCGACCCTCTATTTTCTCTTCTTCCGGCTTGGGGCTTCCATGGAGCGACCGTACCGAATTCTAGGAATCGTTCTCTTCGTCCTTCTCCTGATTGTGGTTTCCATTGGAATATTCAAACTGTACCGTACATGGAAGCAAGGGCATTTTGAACGAAAAGAACACACGGATTCTATCCATTAATCCATTAATAATCACCACCTTTACAGGATAAATACTTGTTCTCCGCTGATTAAGTCGAGGGTTCTTTTCTTCAACCGGTGTTTCTCTCTATCCCGATAGGGAGAATCATCGCTCACCAGGGTGTCATCCAGAATCATGATCCATAGGCCCTTGAGATTCCTACCTATTTTAAGGGCTGGGTGATCTTCCCCTCCCAATACGGGTAACCAATAGGGAGGCATATTGAAGGTCACACTGGACCCTACGCCCAAGGAAAGGCGTACAGCATTGGTCTTACTCAACTGGGAATCCCACACGAGGATCTTGATCGGGCGAACCTTTCTCCATAGAAGTGAGCCTATTCCAATAAGGATAATCAGGATTAGAACGATAAGAACTCCATAGAGAACATTAGGGGATACCCCTAGCGACAAGGCCCATTGGTGAATCCAGGCAGGAACTCCTGTTAATGAACGTTCATATTTCTCCTGTTCGGTTCTCTTTCTTTCGGACTCCTTCGCCATTCGCGCCTTTTCTGTCTGATCTAAATACTCTTCAACCTTCACATTCTGTAGCTTGGTATCCGTCTCCCTCAACACTGATCCCTCAACTGCTGATACAATATGTTTTGCATCAGTTTCCTTTCCAATACCGATTACATAGATGTACCAGCCCTCCTGAGATATCTTTTTCCCAATTTCTCTGAATCGGGCATCCACGGAAAGGTCCTTACCATAATATGGACTCGTTCTAGGGGGAGTGTTCTTCCCATCCGTAATGAAGATTACCTTTACCTCTCCCTGCCCTTTCATGCCAGAGAGTAGATCAAACAGATACTCCAACGCCATACCAATATCCGTGTAATTATCGTCTGCTTTCAGTTTGCGAACGCGTTCCAGAATTTGCTTCCTGCTGGAATCGTCGGTAATTTTCTCCGAAAAAGCCTGCCGCGGGTTGTTCCCAAATAAAATGAGGGTAAATTGATCGTTAGGTTTGAGGAGGTTGGGGAATAGATCCTGTTCAATGTAGGATTGTACCGCCTGGAACTTCTTTTCTTCGTTCATGCTGCCCGAAACATCCAGCACTAATACAACTTTCCGGTCCTCCGAAAAGATCTCGCTGCCAAGCAACAGGATGAGGTATAAACCGAATACGAGCGTTCTTCTATTCATGGAATACCTCCTTACAGAACAAGTATAGGCCCCTTCCATGGCATTTCCAAGAAGATTTACCATCTTTCCCAATCTTCCCTTTTCCATATACCATTCTTGGTATGGTAACGAAACCCATCCACGTGGTAATCGTAGCCCCTAACCAAGGGTTGGCTCTTACAGCTCGACAAACGGCCCTTAACTTTTCCACGGAAGAACCCTGCAAGATCCAGGTTGTCCAGGGAGACCTTGGGGAAGGCTTGGAAAAAGCTCAAGCACTGTTGACAAGCGGGGTCGATATATTCATCAGTCGAGGAGGCACAGCTACCCTATTGGCCCAGCATTTGGAAGTACCGGTAGTCGAAATTCGGGTAAGCGCGATGGATGTGCTTCGGTCCATGCGATCCCTCATTGGAACCGCTCAACACATTGCCGTCATTGGGTTTCCGAATATCTGTTTGGGATTGTCCAGCGTGGGAGAGCTAGTAGGATTGAAAATCGAAGAACTGGTGCTCCAATCCGAAGCAGAGGCAAGGGAGATAATCCTTTCCGCCTACCAAAGAGGGATTCGATGCATGGTGGGAGATACCGTGTCGGTCCGGGAAGCCCGAGCATTGGGAATGGTGGGGTACCTCATCGAATCGGGAGGAGAAGCAATCCAGAGCGCTCTGCAGCAGGCCATCCAACTGGTGAAGGTGCAGAGGAAAGAACGGGAACGAACAGCTTTGTTTAAAGCTGTGGTAGACAGTTCCCGGGACGGTATCATCGCGGTGGATTCTCAGGGGGTGATTACTGTTTGCAACTCCCTTGCGGAATCCCTCTTTGGACTGGATTCATCCTCGGTGATCGGGAAACCTGTGTCCGACGCTCTTATGCACCCGGCTTTGAGAAAGGTGTTTGCCGAAGAAAACCACCCTGGAGTGGATGTGATCAAAATTCAGGGGAAATCCATCGCTGTGGAACGATATCCCATTCTTATGGAAGGGGAACCAATGGGGATCGTGGCATCCTTCCAATCGGTAGGGAAGGTGCAGGAGTATGAACTCCAGATCCGGAACAAGGTTTTTCAGCGAGGTTTGGTTGCCCGAGCTACGCTGGATTCCATGATCGCCCGGTCTAAAAAGATGATGGAGGTAAAGGAGAAAGCTCTTCGGTTTGCCACTCTTGGCTCTACCATTCTTCTATCTGGACCTACGGGTGTGGGGAAAGAAATGCTTGCTCAAAGTATTCATAATCTCTCGCCCCACCGGTTTGGACCTTTCGTGGCCATCAACTGCGCGGCACTGCCAGAGAACCTTCTGGAAAGCGAACTCTTCGGATACGAGGAAGGGGCTTTTACAGGAGCGTTGAAAGGGGGCAAACCAGGATTGTTCGAACTAGCTCACAACGGAACCCTGTTTTTAGATGAGATTTCGGAAATGTCCCTTTCCTTACAGGCGCGAATCCTGCGGGCTATGCAGGAACGGGAAGTACTCCGGATAGGGGGATCTTCCATGATCCGGGTGAACGTGCACATTATCGCGGCTACCAACAAGGATCTCCGAGAGTTGGTACAGAAGGGAGCCTTTCGAGAAGACTTATACTATCGGATAACCGTGCTGACCCTCTATGTCCCTCCCCTCCGCGAACGTCCGGAAGACATTCCTCCTCTCGCTCTTCACTTCTTACACCGCCTCGCTTCCCAGCATCCAGGTCCAAACGCTTTTACTCCGGATGCGATGGAACTTCTCCTCCAGTATTCTTGGCCAGGGAACGTGCGAGAGCTTGCCTCGGTTGTGGAACGAGCTTTCTTTTCCACTCGGGAGCCTCAGATCGATCGAGTGATCCTAGAAGAAGCGCTACTCCCTTCATTTCCAAGACCCGACTCTAACTCGGTTTTTTCAGGGAATGGGGATCTTAAATCCCTGGAGCAGGAGGCCATTCGGAAAGCTTTGGAAGAGGAAGGGTTTTGTGTGAGTCGTGCAGCGAAACGGTTGGGAATCGATCGAAGCACTCTATGGCGCAAGTTGAAGAAACGGAGATGAGAATAGTTGCTATATACAACACTACCCGTTTCAACCTGCTACATTCCTTCGCCAAATAGCAGCTTCCTTTTGCATCCTTTTCCTGGAAAATGTTGCCCGGAATTCTTTTGGGTAGTTCCGTAACGAAGGTCAAAATTAACTCCTCTTATTGAAAGGAATAAGCTCTCAATCTTCAAGTTGCAACCTCTTCAATGGATCTTAGAACATCCTTTAATTTTACAAAAGAAGGCATAGTTTTTGCATATTATTATGTGGAGAATCAGGTGAGCATCTACGTAATTACCGATGACCTAACGGGAGCGAACGATACTGCCGTACAATTCGCTAAAAAAGGCTTAAGAACGGTTGTCTTTCTCGATCCTAAAAACGCAAGTAGAACTAAAGAACGGATCGAAGTTATCGTGCTTAACACGGATAGCCGTGCTCTTCCCCCAAGTAGCGCAGTAGAGCGGATTCAAAGCGCCTTTCATGCTATCTCTCCATCCGAGACAGATATTCTATTCAAGAAAATCGATTCCACGTTGCGGGGGAATGTTGTACCAGAGGTAGAGGAAGCCCTGAAACTTTCTGCGAAGGAAGTCGCTATTGTGGCACCTGCTTATCCAAAGAATATGCGAACGACAGTAAATGGTATCCACTACGTTCGGGGAATACCTGTTGCGGAGACCGAAGCAGCTTCTGATCCTAGGTGCCCCGTTCGGCATTCCCATATTCCTACCCTATTTCAGGCCCAAGGCTCCATTCCCTCCGCATCCATATCCCTCGACCAGATACGAGGGGGCACACTGAAAGAAAGAATCGCTAGTTTAGCGAAAAAGGGCAGCAGGATACTGATTTTCGATGCGGAGACAGAAGAGGATCTACAACGCATCGTACAGGGAGTCTTTTCCAGCGGGCGCACATGTCTCTGGGTGGGAAGTGCGGGATTAGCCGAGGCCTTGTCAGAGGAGTACTTGACTGCCCGGACAAATATTTTTACCCAACCCAGGGAATCCTCTCCTATCCAGCCCAACCTCTTCCCCAATGCCAAACCAGTACTTATCATCCTCGGGAGCATGAGTGAGGTATCTACCCAACAGGCCAGGGTCTTTACCCAATGGGCGGGGATAGAACCCTTCATTCTAGATCCAGGCGAAATTCTGAAGGGAAATCCCAGGGAGATAGACACTGCCTTAGATTGGGTACGCATACATCTTCGGGAAAAGAAGCATACCCTTCTCATGTCGGATCGTCATAAGTTGCAGCTATCTTCCAACGGATCCTCCGATCCGATTGAGACTCTTTTAAACGCTTTCCAGCATCTTGGCACTTCCATTGACTTTTCTCTATGTTCGGGTCTTATTGTCACTGGAGGAGACATTGCCATGGCTGTCTGCAAAGGTATGGATGTGCATAGTATCGAGGTGCTGGATGAAACCTCGCCGGGCATCCCCCTTGGTTGTGTTAGAGGCGGCAGGTGGGAAGGATTACCTCTCGTTACCAAGGCTGGTGCCTTTGGAACCTCAGATGCCTTTATTCTTGCATGTCGTCGAATTAGTTCAATTCCTGGAAAGGAGAAATAATCATGGAACAAATAACGGTCAGCTTGCCCTGCGGATGCAGGGAAATCGATGTGACGCTACCGAAGAAGAACTTGATCGGAGTTTATTCACCCCGGGAGATCCCTCATAAAGAGGATGTGCAGAAGATCCTACATCGAAGTCTTGCGAATCCCATCGCAACCCGTCCCCTTCGGGAGCTGGTAAAAGGAAAAGAAAAGGTTGTGATCGTGGCTGATGACAATACCCGTCTTACCCCAACCCATTTGATACTTCCGATTCTTCTAAACGAAATGAATGCAGCGGGTGTTCCCGATTCGAAGATTTCCGTAGTGATCGCGCTAGGAACTCACCGGTTCATGACAGAGGAAGAAATCCTAAAGAAGTTTGGAGAGGAGGTAGTCCGTAGGGTCCCTGTGTATAACCATCCTTTCAAGGATCCAAAGGAACTGGTGGATCTAGGCACGACTGAGAATGGTACCCGGATTCAGGTGAACAAGCGGGTATACGAAGCTGATTTCAAGATCGGGGTGGGAAGCATCGTGCCCCACCATATACCCGGGTTCGCGGGTGGTTCCAAAATCGTCCAACCCGGCGTCTGCGGAGAACAAACCACCGCCGATACCCACCTTCTTTCCGTGCGGGCCAAACGTTCCTACTTGGGAATACTAGACAACCCTGTTCGCGTGGAACTCGACATTATCGCCCGGAAGGTTGGTCTCCACACGATCCTCAATACAGTGTTGGACAAAAATGGGGAAGTGGTAGATGCCTTTTATGGGGATGTACAAGAAGCCTTCAGGGTGGGGGTAAAGCGGTGTATCGAGGTATACTCTACTCCCATTCCCCGGGAAGCGGATATTGTACTGGCGGGATCCCATCCCTGTGATATCGAATTTTGGCAGGCTCATAAAACCCTCTACCCTGCTGACCTTGCCGTGAAAGAGGGGGGAATCATCATCGTAGTTACCCCCTGTTATGAGGGAGTGGCGATGACTCACCAGGACATCCTGGAAATCACGAATAAAACCAGCGATGAAATCCGCAGCCTTGTTACAGGCGGTAAGGTCAAGGATGAAGTAGCCGCTGCTCTAGCTATCGCATGGGCACAGGTGAAGGAACGGGAATCGGTGTTCATCGTATCGGATGGCATCGACAAAAAGACTGCGGAGCAACTGGGGTTTACCTGGTTCCCAACGGCTCAAGAGGCGCTGGACGCTGCTTTTCACAAGAAAGGTCCCAGTGCATCGGTAACGGTTCTGACTCACGCACCGGACATGCTTCCTGTGCTTCCCCACGATCGAACACGGTACGTAGTACCGTAGAAATATCGAGTATACGCATAAGGAGACAGACATGAAGAAAATTTGTGCGCTTCTAATGGTGCTACTGCTAGCGAGTAGCCTCATCTTTGCGGGCGGATCTAAAGAAAAAGCCGCCGAGGCAAAGAAGTTTACCCTGCGGGTAGGACACACTCTCACAGACGACTCGCACTATGGAGTAGGACTGGCAAAACTAGCAGAGCTAGCCAAACAGAAGAGTAACGGGACTATCGAGATCCAGGCCTTCGGGAACTCGAAGTTAGGGAACGAGCGAGACTTGATCGAAGGGGTTTCTCTTGGTACCGTCGAAATGTGCCTTACCTCTACAGGGCCTCTCCCCAATTTCTCCAAGGCCTTTATGGTGTTTGACCTTCCCTTCATCGTGCAGGATAGAAGCAAGTTCTACCCCATTCTGGATGGAGAGACAGGGCAGAAAATGCTAGAAGCTTTAGGGTCCAAAGGGATCAAAGGGATCGTTTTCTATGAGAACGGATTCCGCCACATTACCAATTCGAAACGCCCCATCAATGTTCCCGACGACCTGAAGGGGCTGAAGATCCGCTTAATGGAGAATCCGGTACACCTGGAAACCTTCCGAGTGTTAGGTGCCAATCCTTCCCCCATGGCCTTCGGAGAACTGTTCACCGCTCTACAGCAGAAGGTAATGGATGGCCAAGAAAACCCCCTCCTGATCATCAAGACTAGCAAGTTCTACGAAGTTCAGAAGTATTTAGCCCTTACTGGGCATTTCTACTCTCCTGCCGTTCTCATGATCAACGAAAAACTCTTCAAGAGTATGACTCCGGATCAGCAGAAAGCCTTGCAGAGCGCTGGAGCGGAAGCGAGGGATTTCGAACGGAACTTCATCATCGAAAACGAGAAGAAGCTGGTGGATGAGCTGAAATCTCTTGGGATGGAAGTTACCACACCCGACAAGGCGGTATTCCAGAAAGCGGCAGCCTCTGTGTACACGAAGTTCGAAGCAGACATCGGAAAAGATCTGATTCAAAAAGTGCGCGGTCAGTAGTATACTCATCTCCGTAGAACACGGATCAGAGTAGAGGCGGCGTCCCTGTTCGCCTCTACTCTTTGTAATTTTTTACAATAAAATCGTCCAGCGGAAGGAGGGTTCCCTTGAAGCGGCTGTTTAATCGGTTTAACAACCTGGAAGAGGTGGTGCTGGTTGTTCTATTCCCCATCATGGTGGTGACGATCTTCGTAGCAACGATGATCCGATACCTTTCTACCCTTTCCCTGGTGTGGGCAGAAGAACTGGCAAGATACTGCATGGTATGGATCGGATTCATTGGCGCAAGCCTCGGTATCCAGAAGAACGCTCATATTGGGGTAGAAGCCATCGTGTCCCGATTGCCCGAGCGTTACAAACCCCACCTCTCCATTTTTCGTACTGCCGTTATCGTGCTCTTCAACATCCTCATTCTGATATTCTCTCTCCAGATCATCTGGTCCCAAATACAAACCGAACAAGTATCTCCTGCCTTGCGAATCCCCATCGGGATTGCCTACGGTGCGATTCCTGTGGGAATGGTACTCATGATCCTTCGGGGTATCCAAGGATTCAAACAGAATCGATCTTCGTCTGCGTCCAAGTAGGAGTTAGCCTATGGAATACATACTCTTTGGATCCTTCGTAATCCTTCTCGTTCTGAACATACCCATTGCCATTGCGTTGGGAATGGCAGGAATCATCGCGCTGGTGTTTGGTGATATGCCTACTCCCCCCCTTCTCATTGCCCAGCGGATGTTCACATCCCTAGACTCCTTTCCCTTCATGGCCATTCCTTTTTTCATGCTTGCGGGTGGTTTTATGGAGCAAGGAGGCATGTCCCGAAGGCTGGTTAACTTTGCCCAAGCCATTGTGGGCTCCCTCAAGGGGGGATTAGGGATCATTACCATTGTCTCCTGCGCTTTCTTTGCCGCTCTATCGGGATCCAACCCTGCCACGGTAGCCGCTATCGGATCCATCATGATTCCCGCCATGATCCAGGCAGGCTACCCCATGAGCTTTGCCGCTGCCCTTGCCGCCGCAGGGGGAACTTTGGGAGTCGTCATTCCCCCTAGTATTCCCATGGTAACCTATGGGGTAGTTACCAATACTTCCATCGGAGATCTTTTCATCGGAGGACTTTTACCCGGAATCCTATTAGCTATATCCCTCATCGGCGTGGTCATCTGGAAAGCCCACACTCTGAACCTTCCTCGAGGAGAAAAGAGTTCCCTGCAGAAACTGTGGAAGACAGGTAGAGAAGCGATTCTAGCTCTGTTCATGCCGGTAATCATTCTTGGTGGGATCTATGGGGGAATCTTTACCCCCACTGAAGCGGCGGCCGTTGCAGTTGTGTACTCCTTCATCGTAGGGGTATTCATCTTCAAAGAAATAAACCTAGATCGCACGATTCAGATAATCCTGAAGGCATCGGTGAACACGGCGGTAGTTTTTTTCGTGATTGCCACCTCTTCCTCTTTTTCCTGGCTCCTTACATCCCTGCAGGTGCCCGCGAAGGTGGCGGCCGCCATGCTGGAAGTGTCCCGAAACCCCTTTATCATCATCCTGTTCCTGAACGTGGTTCTCCTGTTCCTAGGGGCTATTCTTGAAACGCAGGCCATCATCCTTCTGGTTACTCCCATCATTTTTCCCCTAGCCCAACAGCTTGGGATCCATCCAATTGTGCTGGGAATTCTCATCGTGGTAAACACATCCATCGGAATGATCACTCCTCCGATGGCGGTAAACTTGTTTGTGGCTTGTAGCCTAACAGGGCTTACGATCGAGAAAATCTCTCGCTCGATTCTCATTTTCCTAGCGGCCGAGTTAGTGACCCTCTTGTTAATTAGTAACCTGCCGATCATGTCGTTAGGACTCCTGAATCTACTGCGAGGGAGTTGATGGAGGGGTATTGGGCCCAGTAGGACTTGAACCTACGACCCGCGGATTATGAGTCCGCCGCTCTGACCAACTGAGCTATGGGCCCGGTGAACTGTGTTATGCCATAAACAGGGCTTGGATGTCAATTCGATCCTTTTGACATACTCAAGGGATGGAATGGTACAGGGAACTCCATAGAAGTCTCAGTGTTTCAAGAGTCTAGGGAATAAAATAGGCAGGAGCCGGTGAGGGACCCCTGCCTAACCCTATAGTCCTGACTTTTTTAATTGGCGTGGCTTCGAATTCTTAGAGTCTGAACAGTAGATCCGCGTAACTGGGGAACGGCCATCGATCCTTACTGACCATCGTTTCCAGTTTGTCCGCATGCAAGCGAACCTCAGCCATGGCTGCAAACACCTTGTTTCGCATGAACCGAGCGTGGGAAAGGATGTCTTTATGGTGTCCTCCCCCCTCATCCACAAGGGACTCCAATTCGTGAGTCTTTTCTTTCAGGAGAGCAGCTTCCTCTACCAACGTCCGGAGGAATGCCTCATGTACCCCCAAGGGGAGGGACGCACTGATATCTCTGAGTCTAGTTAGGGTATCCGCCGTATCCTTTATGAAGGAAAGAACCGCGGGGTATATCTGCTTATTCACCATGTTGATCATGGTTCTTGCTTCGATGTTGATCTGCTTGATATACCGCTCCATGTAAATGGCATACCTGGATTCCAATTCCTGCTGGCTGAACACCTTATGTTTCGTAAACAGTTCGATGGAATAGGGTTTGATTATTTCCGTCAGCGCTTCCACCGTATTAGAAATATTCGGCAATCCCCTTCGTTCTGCTTCCTTTACCCATTCAGGAGAATAGTTGTTTCCATTGAACACGATCCGCTTATGTGCCCGATACGTTTCTTTCACGATCTTCTCCACCTCTCGGCGCGGATCCGAGGCGGCTTCCAACCTTTCTGCAAACTGGGAAAGCACCTCCGCTACAGCGGTATTGAGCACTACGTTAGGACCGGCTACGCTTTCCGAAGAAGGAACCATCCGGAATTCGAACTTGTTCCCGGTAAAAGCGAACGGCGAGGTCCTATTCCGGTCGGTAAGGTCCTTGGGGAGTTTTGGTAGAGTGGTTACTCCAATCTCCAACTTCGCTCCATTCCGAGCTTCCACAGGTTTGCCGCTGACTAGCTTTTCCAGGATGTCGGTCAAGCTATCTCCCAGGAAGATTGACACAATGGCGGGTGGAGCTTCGTTGGCCCCTAGCCGATGATCATTCCCGCTGTTGGCGCAGGACATCCGTAAAAGAGCCGCATAGGTGTCTACCGCTTTCAAGACCGCCATGCAGAACAGCAGGAACTGGGCGTTTTCATGAGGACTGTCGCCCGGATCCAGCAGGTTAATCCCATCATCGGTTGCGATAGACCAGTTGTTGTGCTTGCCCGATCCATTTACCCCCGCAAAAGGCTTTTCGTGCAGAAGGGCTGCCAGGCCATGACGACTAGCTACCCGCTTCATCGTTTCCATCACCAGCTGGTTCCAGTCACAAGCTACACTGGAAACCGTGAAGATCGTGGCCAGCTCAAACTGGTTGGGGGCAACTTCGTTGTGCTGGGTCTTAGCGGAGATCCCTAGTTTCCATAACTCGTAATTCAGCTCCCGCATGAAGTCCGCTATACGTTCCTTTATATACCCGAAATAATGATCTTCCATTTCCTGACCCTTGGGAGGCATGGCTCCAAACAGAGTCCGGCCCGTGAGCATGAGATCCAAGCGTTTATCGAACAGAGCTTTCTCTACGAGAAAATACTCTTGTTCGGGTCCCAGGGTGGGGATCACACGTTTTGAGCTGGTATTTCCCAATGCCCTGAGAACCCTAAGGGCCTGCTTGTTCAACGCCTCCATCGATCGTAGGAGAGGAACTTTCTTATCTAGCGCTTCCCCTGTGTAGGAGACAAAGGCCGTAGGAATGTAGAGAGTTACACCTGTCTGGTCTTCTTTTAAGAAAGCGGGAGTGTTCACATCCCATGCGGTGTAGCCCCGGGCTTCGAAGGTGGAACGAAGTCCTCCAGAAGGAAAGGAAGAAGCATCGGGTTCACCTTTGATCAGTTCCTTTCCTGAGAATTCCATAATGACCCGTCCATCCGATGTGGGAGAGATGAAAGAATCATGTTTCTCTGCAGTCAGGCCTGTCAAAGGTTGAAACCAGTGAGTGAAATGGGTGGCTCCTCTTTCTATTGCCCAATCCCGCATAGCGGCAGCAACGACTTCCGCTACCTCCAGGGTCAACTCTGTTTCCCCCTGTTGCACCCGCTTCAATTCCCGATAGATTCCCTTTGGAAGGCGTTCCCTCATTACCGAATCGTTGAAGGAATTAATTCCATAGATACTCGGAACGGGTGTACTAACGAAATCAATGGAAGTCTTAGACATGTGTTTCTCCTCTAAGGAATATTAGGTTATTTGATTCTTACTTTTATTTTTGCAAGATTCATGCCAAAAAAGTTATCCGGGCGTAACTTGTTCTCTGTTAAGAAAATAGAATGATATGCGAGAATACATTTTGGTAATATTCTTCTAGGAAGGCTACAAAAATGTATGAATTGCTTGAAACAGCCCACGATCGTGTAGGATATCGAAGGATCAACAGTTATGCAAGGGGTTTAGCTGGATACACCCGATACTTCTTGACGAAGCCCCAGGGCCGGTAGGTCATCTTGGCTTGCCTGAGACCAGGATCTCCCAGATCCTGTTCACGGTTTATATACAGAATATACTTAGGCAACGCTGCAGCAAAGGCTTGATTCACGAACTGATAGATTCCCTTGTACTTATCCAAGGCTTTTTCGAAGTGAACCGCAAAACTTCTTCCCCGGGCTAAGGCTTCTCCCAATGTATAAGCAGCTGGTTCTCCTTCCACATAGTAAAGGTACCCTTTCAGGTTTAACACATCCATCAGCTCTAGAGCTTCTCGCGCTGCCTGATAATCTCCTTCTTCCGATTTCGCTTTGCGCCACTCCTCCAGCACATAGAAGGCGTCTTCCAGATGATGTTTTCGCATGGGTCTTTCTTCATACCTGTAATTGTTCAGGAAGGCGTTTACCAGGTTCCGCTTCTTATGGTACTGCTTTCCGGGGAGAGTGGCTAGGTGCTCTCGGAGGTAAAGGTAGTCGAAGTTGTCTCGGTCCTCAACTATCGTGTATCCCCACTGTTCCAATTGTATTCTGCCCGCATTGGTGTCGCTTTCCGAGAGGTTCTTCAGGTAATCATGGGTCCGGAAGAGGTCGGCCAGCAAAGCCTCATCCTCCGGTAGGCCACAGGGTAACATGAAAAAACGCTTGCCCTCCTTTTCACCGGAAATTACCGCTGTTTGGTTGGGCAACCAGGAAACTCGATACCTATACGTATTTCGGAATAGGTACAAACCCGCAAAGGTGAACTCAGATATTCCATCCTTCAACATGGATAGCCGAGGATGTAGAATGGGACGCATGGAGAGATCGATGGGTGCAAAGGTTGGATAGGAAGGTATGCTCATGATGGATCTAAATTAATACGAAACCGGTTAAATGACAAATTCACCTGCTTAGTAATTGGGAAGGGGATTGAAAGGTCTAACGATTCCTATCTTTAAAAAGAGTTCGAATAAACAAGCGTTGATGGTTTGATGAATACGGATGGTTCGATCCCCATCGGAATGGATCGCTTCGCATTCTAGTTCATCATCTTGCCGATGCAGTACCGTAAAGAGATGGAGTAACCCGTCTGTCGTTTCCAAACAGTAGGTTTCCATACAGTTTAATGTTCGGATGAATCGAAGTCGATGATAAGGATATGCAAAAGAAATGGTTTCTTCGCCTGATTCTTTCCCTTTTGATACTGGGCAACACCTGGGCAGAGAGGGTCCTTGTTTCCGCCTTTGGGTACACGATAGATCTGCCCCCTGGTTGGGCGGTTTTGGACGCAACGGATCCAAACCTTGTTTCCTTCACAGACTCGTCCCGAAAAGCAGTGTTTCAAATTGCCGTATTCCCCAAAGATACCTTCACTTCGGCCAAGGAGATCCTTCAATTCGCCAAGGAGAAGTTCAAGGCTCAAGGGGATGCCGCCCCTTTCCTTTTCAATGGTAGGGATGCGATCCTATCAGACTACACGTTCCTTGCGGGAAAACACAAAGCCCGCGGATATTTTGTGGGACTCCAGGGGGAATCCTTAAACTATCTTCTTATGGCGTTCGTTTCCGAACCTGCCTATGGTGAATATCACGACTTTCTCCTCTCCCTCCTCGACAGTTTTTCTCCCGAAGAGCAATCGAGAAAAGCCCCCGGCCCCATAAGTCAGTTCTATCGGGAGTTCCCCGATCCCCAACCTATCAAGAAGGAGATACGCTTAAGCAATACGTCCGTCCCGCTGGAAATTGGCTCAGGGGAAATAGAGGCCAACTCGGTAGTAATCGAACGGGAGGCTAGAATATTGAGCAAATACACCCGGAATCCCTCTGTATTCCCCGAGGCCTGGAAACGGTACTACCAGGTCATCTACCGAGATACCTATCTCCGACTGAAACCCTTGGCAGAAACTCTTCTCACTCATTTCAAGAAGACGGGGATCACACGAGAACAGTTGCCTTCGACACTGTTATCCTGGATACAGGGATTCTCCTACACACGAAAATCGACCCTTTCCGATCTAGCCTCTCCCTTAGAGATCGCAGTTGATGCTACGGGAGATTGTGATGCCCGAGCGCTTTTATTCATTGCTATCCTTGGGCACTGGGGGTTCGATGCCATTCTCCTTGTTTCCCATACCTATCAGCATGCCATGGCAGCTGTAGATATTCCAGGACAGGGGGCAAAATTCTTCTATGAAAGTAAAGGGTACCTGGTGGCCGAGCTAACGGACAAGGTAGCGTTAGGATTGATCAATAAGAAGATGGCCGATCCTTCCCTGTGGATAGCCGTTCCATTCCATGGGAGAATCGAGCCTTAATTCCTACGAAGACTAAAGAGAGCCCCCCATTTCTCGAAACGCATAGTACACGTTTCCCATTCCCTGCACTTCTAGACGGGAAAGCACCCGATCTTGAGAAAAATCTGGAAAAGCAATTAGGATACGGATCTCACTTTCTCCTTCGGCTAGTTCCTTTAAGATATCCAAGATTTTCCCCTTCACAGGGAGTCTAAGGATCTCTTTCCGGAATCCCCCCTGCTCCACCGCATATACATCTGAAAGAGAATAGGGAATCGATAAGGTTTTTCCACCCTTGGAAATAGCGATGCCTACCACAGAATAGTCTTTTCGGATCACCCAGTACCCATGTTGAATATTCAAATAGAGGGATAAAGTCCCATCGGGCTTCTCCTCGATGGAAAGGAACATACTCTGGCTATCCAAGGAGGACACGCTCGCATCAAAGTACTCTATCCTTCCATCTGGGTGTCTAAGCTTTCTAAGCCCACTTCGATCCTCCCATCCTTTTTGTCCGGTTTCAAGAGGTGCCTTTTCCCGTGAGTTAGATTGGGCAGTGAACCGAAGCTCTTCCAGGATCCTGCTAAGGTATTGATGATCTTCTTTCAAAATAGCAAGTTCCCTCTCCAACTGAAGGATCCTATTTTTTCGAGCTTCGTTTTCCTTGGTAAGCTTCTCTCCTGCTTCTCGCAGTTCTTTTAATTCCGTTTCGAGGGAGTTGATTCGTCCCACTAAATCCCTTTCCTTTCGTCGGAGTTCTGTTTCTTCGCTTTTGCAGATCGACAGGTCCCTCCGAAGGGATTCGTTCTCTGATTTTAGACGATTCAATTCTTCTGTCTGACAGGATAGAAGGAAAAAAACCAAGCATCCCCAGAAAAGTAAACCCTTTCCCATACTTTCTCCTATCCACAATTTCGGCACCGCCTGAAGATTAGTGAAGGGGAGATATATCATGGCTGTAAAATACGTGTGTAAAAAGGAGAGCTAACGTATCACCGCACGCAAAAAAAAAAGGAGAGAAGCCCTCTCCTTACCCCTTTAGACCTCCGGGAATCCCCCTCGTGGGAAAATCCCCCTTTCCACCGGTTACCTTGAAAATAGTGTAAACCGGAATCTTCCTGGCGTCAAATACTTTTTATTCTATTCCCCCCCTTGCGAAAGGTTAGACGCACCGATAGATTGTCCACCATGGGGCCCTTTTGGATATTATACAACGCCGTCGAAGAACTATACCATGGAGCAACGAAGGATTGGATCTCCGAAGCCGCGGTCCAGGAAGAAGTAGAGGCTGTGTATGCCCATCTGGAGATCCTCGGGTTCCCTTGTATTCGCTATCCTATAACAGATGTCCAGAAGCTTGTGCATGATCTTTCCCCTTCTCCCCCTTTGATCTTCAATCTTTGCGAAGGGTTTCGAGGTAACGCAAAGAAGGAAATGCATGTGGCAGCGCTCTTGGAGCTTCTAGAAATCCCATTCACGGGTAATTCTGCCAAAACTCTTGGAATTGCCCAAGACAAAGACCTAACTAAACGGATTCTCTCTGCGAGCGGGATTCCTACTCCCAGATGGGTGGTTTACCATGGGGGCAATCTACCGCATAGCATCCCTTTTTCCTTTCCTTTGATCGTAAAACCATCCCAGGAAGATGCCAGTGTGGGTATTGAGAAACGAAATGTAGTAAAGGACATGAAAAGCTTGCATCAGGTAACTAAGGACCTTTATGAACAATACCGAGAGCCAATACTCATTGAAGAGTTCCTTCCAGGTCGGGAGTTCAACGTAAGTCTTCTAGAAAGGGAAGGAGAATTACATACCCTTCCTATCTCTGAAGTATCCCTAAAAGATCTTGAACAAGAAGGATCAGCCCTCGTATCGTACGAAGCCAAATGGATCGAGGATAGTCCAGAGTTTCGGTTAACCCCTTCCATTTGCCCAGCATCCGTGAGCCCAGAGCTAGCAGAAACACTACGAACCTTGGCAGTAGAAACCTGGAAGGTTCTCGGCGGAAAAGATTACGGGAGAGTAGATTTTCGCCTAGATAGAGAAGGAAACCCGTATGTGCTGGAATTCAATCCCAATCCGGATATAAGCCTCCAAGCAGGATTCTCCAAAGCCTTGAAAGCTGCCGGCATCCCTTACGAAGAGTTTCTAAAGATCCTAATCGAAAACAACTTACCACTGAAGGAGACTTAGTCATGACATCCATCCGTATTCGGCCAACAACCGTAGAAGATCGATCCTCCATTTTGGATATCCTTCATCGCACCTCCATGTTCACTCCCGCAGAGATCGATGTAGCCCTGGAGTTGGTCGATGCATGGCTCAACCATCCAGAACAGAAAGATTACATCCTATACACCGCTGACAGGGAAGGAAAGGTGTTGGGTTACGTTTGCTATGGTCCTACTCCCGCTACCGAAGGAACCTTTGACCTGTACTGGATTGCGGTAGACCCTCTGTACCAGCGTTGTGGGATCGGCAAACAGTTGCTTCTATTTACCGAAGAGGTCATACGAAAGGCAGGAGGAAGATTGATCATCATCGAGACATCTTCCCAGGAAAAATATGCCCCCACCCGGTCTTTTTACGAACGAAACGGGTATACCCTGGAAGCACGGATCAAGGATTTCTACCGTGAGGGAGATGATCGGTTGATCTATGTAAAACGGACTCAATCTCTCTCTTGAACCTTTCCCACAGTTCCTTTGAGGGAAACGAACCTTGGACTCTAGAAGGATTACCTCCCCCTTTTCCTCCATGAGTCTTCAGGGGTTCCTGGAACACTTCCCGGAGATCAAAATTTGAGAGACAGTTTCCCCCTATAGGTGATAAGTTATGAGCCCCTAGAAAGGCCACCGTGTTCCCTTCTTTCCCTTTACGGACCAACCCCAAAAGGAGCATCCCCTGAGTTTGATTGAGAAACGCTTCTTCCAGAAACCTAAGGTCCTCCATTTCCCCTTCTGCTAGATCGAGACAGAGGAACGTTCCTCTCCTTTGCCCTGCAATAACCAGTTCTCTACCCGTCTGAAGTAATTCCTTCATTTTCAAAGAAAAGTATTCCTTTTTCAAGTATGAGTATCGTTGCATGAGAGATTTGACTTCTTCCTGAAGGCCCTTGACCACATTAGGTAAATCCTCTGTGCCCGCCGTGCAGATTGAACGTAAGGAGGATAGGATTTCTTCGGCTTGTTCAAGCCTCCGAATCGCTCGCTCCCCCAATAACAGATGGAGCCGGAGCCTCCCTCGAATCCGTTCTTCTCCCAGAATCAAGACCAACCGTATGGGAGCGAGGCTGTCTAGATGAATTCCACTACAGGCTGTTCGATCTACTCCCTCGATCTCTACCACCCGCAACGGCCCTTTAAGTTGAGGGACTCGTCGAAGGGATACGGTTTCGTACTCATCCTTATCGATCCAATATGTACGAACCGGAGGATTTTCGAGGATCTTTCGATTTGCCTCGTTTTGGATCAGGGTTCTGTATCCTTCGGGCAAAGATTCTTGGCCCACTTCGATAGTAGTTGTTTGCTCCCCAAAATGGACGGAAACCGTATCCACCTGCAAGAGTTTTTTCAATAACGCAGACACTAAGTGCTGGCCGGTATGTTGTTCCCGATACTCCTGCCGATGCTTCCCATCTACCCGACAAACTATTTTTGAACCGTCCAGGAAAGTTGGATATTCTTCTGTCCAGGATTTCGCTTCTACCAGAGGATAGAGAGTATCGTTAGACTCTTCCTGTTCTTCGGCAAAAGGGTTGGATTTACCATCCTTTTGGCGTTTTTCTATGGGAGCGTATCCCACGATAGGGATATTTCCTATCCATCCCCTATCTCCTGGTTGCCCTCCCTTTCCTGGAAAAAAGGGAGAGGGTTCTAGGACAACCAACACTTTGTCGTCCCGTGGATGAAGGGAAAGGACTTTCGCTTCAATTTCATACAGATCGGGTTGCTCGTAGTACAAGGCGTGTTTCGGTACTTTCACAATCCAGAAGGGTATCCTTAAATTGCCAACCTAGACAAGTACACTTCTATTTTTATTGATCCAGAAGGCAAACATAGGATACAATACAGTACAACGAATGAATCGCTAAATCGTAGGAGGAGAACATGAAACGGCTTATTCCTTTCGTAGTTGGAATATGTGTATTGGGTGGATTCCTTTTTGCCTCAGGTGCAAAAGAAGCCAAACCCCTAGGTTCGGAAGAGAATCCCATTGTCTGGGCCTTTGTTCCTTCCAGTGATACTCAAAAAGTCGTCTCGGGTGCCAAAGCAATGGTAGATCTTCTACAGAAAGAGACTGGGTACTTCTATAAAGTCTTGGTTCCCACCGAATACGGCGGCGCCATCGAAGCATTGGCAAGCAATCCTCCCTCGGCCCATATGGCTTCCCTCAACACCTTCGCCTATATCATAGCAGCGGAAAAGAAGGTGGCCAGAGCAGAACTGATCGCGGTTCGAAGAGGTAAAACCACCTACAATGGCCAGATCATCGCCCGAGCGGGAGGAGGAATCAAGAGCTTGCAGGATATAAAAGGGAAAGTTTTCGCCCGGGTAGATCCCACTTCAACTACAGGATGGATCATTCCAAGCTTGATGCTGCGAGCAGCCAAAATCGATGTGGAAAAAGACATCAAAATCCTCGATGCAGGAAGCCATGATGGAGTCGTTTCGGCCGTGTACCGAGGAGATGCCGACGCGGGAGCTTGCTTCGTGGATGCTCGGACGAATATCCAGAAAACCAACCCCGACGTGATGGAAAAGGTAGTGGTCATCGCTACTACTATCGATGTGCCGAACGATGGAATCCAATTCTCCCCTTCCATGCCAGAGGAAATGCGGAAGAAGATCGTGTCTGCCATGTTAAAGATTTCCAAGACAGAAGAAGGGAAAAAAGCTCTCCGTCAAGCGTACAACTGGGACGATCTGGAAGCTCTGGGGGATAGTTTCTACGATCCTTTCCGACAGATTCTCCAGTCTGCAGGTGTGAATCCTTCCTCTTTTGTAAAATGATTTAATTCTTCCAGGGGAGGCCCCTCCCCTGGATCTCCCTACCTCGTCGTTTAAGGGTCGAGGCTCGGAAGAGAGGTATCCATGCTGGAAGTTCAACACCTCACGAAAGTATACTCCGATGGCACAGCGGCTTTGAAGGATGTTAGTTTTTCCGTTCAGGATGGTGAGTTCCTTGTCGTGATAGGCCTATCCGGTGCGGGGAAATCAACACTCCTTCGATGCATTAACCGTTTAATAGAGCCTACTGAAGGGAAAATTATCTGGAACGGAGTGGACGTAACAAAGGCGGATTCCAAATCCCTCCGTAAGATTCGACGGGATTTCGGTATGATCTTTCAGCAGTTCAACCTCGTTCAAAGGTTAAGCGTGCAGATGAATGTCCTTGCGGGTAGATTGGGGTACGTGCCTCCCGCGATGAGTCTTCTCTATCGATTCAACGAGGAAGATTATCGGATGGCTGAAGAAGCGTTGCGAAAGGTTGGACTACTGGAAATGGCCTATAAACGGGCCCGGGAACTTTCGGGAGGGCAACAACAACGGGTTGGTATCGCTCGAGCTTTGATGCAACAACCAAAAGTGATTCTAGCAGACGAACCTGTGGCTAGTTTGGATCCTGTACTGGCCCACTCCATTTTGGGGTATCTGGAACGGTTGAACAAAGAAGAAGGTATTACCGTTATCTGTAGTCTTCACTATTTAGACCTGGTACAACGGTACGCTTCTCGGGTAATTGGTCTAAGGGGTGGTCAACTCGTATACGAAGGTTCGAGAGAAGACATTCGAAGAATGACGGATGCTCAGTTCAAAGAAGTGTACGGGGAAGAAGCCGAACGGATCGCCCCTCCCTCTCTTTTAGGAGGGACGAAAGATGCTTAAGTTTGCCTGGATTTTTTCCATCCTGCTGCCCGGATTGGGTCAAATCGTAATGGGACAGGTGCGCAGAGGACTTTTTGCCCTCACTGGATTCCTCACTTCTCTTGCCATGGCCTACTGGCGGTTCAGTCTTCTAGCCCCAAGGGAAACTACCATACTGGGAGTCCTCCGAAGATCCCTGGAACGACGGCCAAGCTTCACTTTTCTAGTGCTCATCCTTTTGGCTCTGTTCTGGATCCTTGGAATCCTGGACACCATCAAACTCGCCCACGTAGGTCCGGGAAGGAAGGCTAGGGGACTCATCTCATTCTTTTTTGTCTTGAGTCTTCTCCTATTTGTTTTAGGATGGCAAATCAGCGAAATCGATGTACCCCGGATGGTGAAAGATTTCAATAAAGCCATGACTCCTCTGAACCGGGTACTCTGGCCTTGGAAGGCCGCTGTTACCCGGGACACGCGGGTTCTCTCTGCCCGGGCAGAAATTCTCGAAGGGGAAGGGAATCCTCCTGGAAAACCAGTCCCCAAACCCGGGAACCCCTATGTCTACGCCGAACCTACTGTAGGGGTCTCCTCCAAATTGGATGAAAAAGGACAACCCGTCCCTGGAACCATTATAACTCTCCATGGTTCTGGTTTCGAGCCCAACACAAAGACCGACATCTGGTGGGAAGATCCCATTGGAAGCCGATTCCAGGTCCGCATTGGGGGAGAATACCTCTCGGTTCAGACGGATCCGGAAGGAAAGTTCACCGTAAAACTTCCTATACCTTATAGCATTATTCCTCCGGGAGCGGTCAAGGGACCGTTGATCCATTACGTGGAAGCTCAACAGGTGTTCCCCATCGGTCCTTTGAAACTTAGCACCCCTTTCTTAGAAATCGTGAGCCGGATGGTGGAAACCATTGTGATGGGTTTGATGGCTACTGTGCTAGGTATCGTGTTTGCCATTCCCCTCAGTTTCCTAGCCGCCCGGAACATCATGCACGGTTCCTGGATCGGGATGAGCATCTACTACCTCATGCGGTTCATTATGAACGTGGTGCGATCGATCGAACCCATCATCTGGGCGGTGATTGCCGTGGTATGGGTGGGATTGGGTCCCTTTGCGGGGGTTATCGCCCTAACCGTACACTCCATCGCATCCCTAGGGAAACTCTACTCTGAGGCTATCGAAGGAATCGATCACGGCCCCATAGAGGCGGTGCAGGCTACAGGAGCTACCAAACTACAAACCATCATGTTTGCGGTCATTCCCCAGATGGTGAGTCCCTTCATCAGTTTTTCCATCTATCGATGGGACATCAACGTACGGATGTCCACCATTATCGGCATGGTAGGAGGCGGAGGAGTGGGGTTCGTACTCCTGCAGTACGTTCGTTTATTGGACTATCAGGCTGCGGGTATCGCCGTCTGGTTCATTGCCGTAACCGTGGCGGTTCTGGACTATGTCAGCGCGGAGATCCGGGAGCGGATGATCTAGGGAACCCGCTAACCTCTCTCTGTACCTCGTGAAGAAGGTTTTGAAACCGTCTTCCATACTCCAAGAACGTTTCTATACGCCTCTTTAGGGGTGCAGTTACGGAAGGATCGTGGTACACTACTTGCATGTGGGGTTCCAAAGAGAATCCTCCATCGTATCCACTTTGTAGCAGGTCTACGAGGATCCGCCGCACATCTCCCTTCCCCTCTCCCGGCCAGCAGTAGACCTCTTCCTTAGTGTCTTCTTTCCAGTAGGAATCTTTGATATGCACGTAGGCAATGGCAGGTCGAACAGCTTTGTAAAATTCCCAGGAGGATTGCATGGGATACGGGAACGGCTTTGAATAATCCCGAGTAAGAGGGGGATTCCCTGTATCGAACACGAGTTTCAGGCCCGGAACCTGTTCTAGCATCCGAAGAGTATGACCGATGCTCATGCCCCCATAGTTCGCGCAATTCTCATGTACGGGCGTCACCCCACCATCTAGGAAGAAAGAGGTAAGATACCGCAACCTGCGAAAACGTTCCTCCTCTTGCTGATCCTCCAATGCTCTGCCTTTTTCATCCAAAAGGATGGCATAGCTCATGATTCGGATCATCCGTGTACCGAGTTTTTGCATTCGTTTCAAAGCGCGCTTTGCCACTTCGAGGGTCTGTTCGAAAGGTGTAGTAATGGGTGTCCCCCAATTCGCAATGGTGGAGCCAAAACAATTCACTTCTATTCCAGCCTTTCCCAACTCTTCCACCATCCGTTCGAATTGGTCCTCCGGAAGATCGTGAATATTGATTCCCTCGATACTCCGAGCTTCCAAGTGTTTGAGTCCCAAAGCCTTCAGTACCCGAATTTGGTCTTCCAAACGATCCGCTGCTTCATCGGCAAACGCGCTGACGTACATTCATTCCTCCCATACCTTCCGTAAGAATTCTCTAGTGTTTTGTAGGACTAACCTAGGGTTCTCCGGAATGGTGAAGATTTCCAACGAGATCCACCCATCATAGTTGTGTTCCTTCAACACTCGGAACGCCGATCGGTATTCGGAATCTTGGCCTTCCCTTTCCGGCAAGGGCCAGGAGCCATCGCGGCTGTTGAAATGTACGTGTCGAAGAATAGGGAAATACTTGGAAACCAGAACATTCCAAGGTTCAGTTTCGTCCTCGGTATTGTGGAAATCGAACATTCCCGAAAGCCCCGGTTGGTTGATCATCCTGACCCAATCAGACACTTCCTTTAAGGTATTGACCATGTCGGTGGTAGTAGAGGGTAGTGCTTCCAATAGGATCACCGACTTATTCCGCTGAGCCTGCTCCGCTGCTTTGGCTAAACCTTCCCGAAAATACTCGTTTGCACTTTTTTTGGGAGTAGTTCCCGCAGCTCTCTGCGCAGGCGAACCTAATACCAACACCCCTCCCCCGCACTCTCCCGCTACTTCTATAAGGAGCTTAAGGTGGTCCCAGGCCTTCTGGCGTTCTTTGGAGTTCTCTGAAAGGAGTCGTAGTCCTTCTGGCTTTAAAAAAAGCCAGTGGAATCCAACGAAGGACAAGCCGGATTGGGAAAGGGCCGTTCGAAGGGTTCGAATCCCCCTCTCTATATCCGGAGGCGAAAAAGTCTTGAACAAGGTGAAGGGTGCAATCTCGACTCCCTGAAACCCCTCACTTACTAAGAGATCGAACGCTTTACCGATGGGTAGGGAACCAAATAACTCATTGCAAATCGAGTATCGCCCTTTCATAGTGCCCTTTTAACACCCCAGAGGCTTAGTGTCAACGCATTCCCCGTAACTACCTTCTATTCAACAGATGGATTTCCTTGTATAGTAGCATTATATGGAAAGTTTATTCTTTCAGAACCCTCTACCTTTAGAAGAACTGAAAAAACGAGTTCGCCCTAGGCCGAAGGATTCTGTTGATCTTAGAGGAGTGTACTTTCGGGACACCACAGCCATCATCCATTCCTATCCCTTTCGAAGATTGAAACACAAGACTCAGGTGTTCTTTGCTCCCAAGAACGATCATATCTGTACCCGTATCGAACACGTGATGCACGTTTCTACCATTGCGGCAACCATCTGCAGGGCTCTGTCCCTAGATTCTGACCTGGCATGGGCCATCGGGTTGGGTCACGATCTAGGGCATACCCCCTTCGGCCATCTAGGGGAACGGATCCTTCGAAGCATTATCCAGGAGATGGGGCTTTCCTTTCCTGAGTTTCATCACGAACTATACTCCCTCCGAATGGTAGATCACCTGGCAAACTATGGACGTGGCCTGAATCTGAGCTACGCTGTACGGGATGGGATCGCTACCCATTGCGGGGAAAAGTACGAACAACGGATAGAGCCTGACTTTAGTATTAAAGATCTTGGTTCCCTCACAACGTTGGACCGGTATCCAGCTACCTGGGAAGGTTGCGTGGTTCGAATGGCCGATAAAGTAGCCTACCTGGGTAGAGATCTGGAGGATGCTCTCCAGCTAAAGATTATCCATCGGGACCAGATTCCTAAAGAGGCTGTTCGAGTATTGGGGGATTCCAACAGTGAGATCATCAACACTCTGGTGAACGACATGATCCTAGAAGCCAATCGAGAGGGCAAAATCGGATTCTCCAATTCCGTTTTCGAAGCGGTTCTTACCTTGAAATCCTTCAATTATAGAACCATCTATGAAGGACCGGTATTGACCAGCTACCATGATTATTTCGAACGGATCCTCCGAACCCTTCATTCTTACCTCCTTCATATTTTTACCAAGTACGGAGAAGAGTTCTCTTCGTATCGTACCGAGAACAATCGGCTAGCCATTCGATTCGGAGACTATCTGGCCAAAATGGCCCATTTTTATCGGGAGGTAGATGGCGACTTTCGCTATGCGGTGATAGACTATATCGCCGGTATGACGGACGATTATGCCATGGAATGTGTGCAGGAAATCATGATCCCACGAAAGTTCGAGTACCGCTTCGATGAGGAAGCTCTCACATGAAGGCAAAAGAACTCCAGCATTTCGATCTCTTGAAAGAACTTGGTATCTGGGATGAACTTGAACAACTAAGAAAAGAACTCCGAGATTCGGATAAATTTTTCAGCGAAGTCCTCGAAATGTATTCTCGGAACTCTCCCGAAAGCCTAATCGATTTAGTGATCTCCAATTTTCTCGATCGATTCATCCCTACTACCCTACTCTTCCTCATCGAGGATCCTCTTAATTCCACTCTTTCTTCTTATTTTTTCCGCAATTTGAAACCTGCCGTAGTTTTTACAGGGATGGACTGGTATTTCTCGATAAAAAACATCCTCTCTCCCTACAACGGCCCTCTTCCGTTCAAGAAGCTGGAAGGGCAAATTCCGCTTCCCATCGCAACTACCCTGAAGGAACTCTATAGCCCAGAAGTGCTGTATCCCATACGAGGCATCGGAGGGGTGTATGGGGTTATCCTATTCGGCAACAAGGTAGTACCGGGACCTTACCTTCCCCAGGAATTGAAATACATCGAAAAGCTCATGCTTTTCTTCTCCGTTACCCTTCAGAACATCCTCCATCACTATAGTAGTATTACCGACTCGAAAACAGGGTTGTACAATCATCCCTATTTCCTAAAGAGACTCGAAGAAGAAATTGGGAAACATCGAAGACGAGGACAGGGGTTCGGGATCATCCTGATGGATATCGATCATTTCAAGTTGTTCAACGATACGTATGGTCACCTTGCGGGGGATGTGGTGTTGATTGAATTGGGCAGGATTCTAAAAAACCTCGTTCGGAGTGAAGATGTGTTGGCTCGATTCGGGGGAGAAGAGTTCATCCTGCTTATATCAGATTGTAAGTTGCGGATATTGATTGATATTGCCGAACGTCTTCGAACCACGATCGAAAGAATACCTATCCTTTACGAAGGGAAGGAATTACACGTTACCATCAGTCTCGGGTGCGTGTACCTTCCTGCAGGGAACACAGCAACCCCTCGTTCTTTGATTAACCAGGCCGATGCCGCCCTCTATCGCTCTAAACAGGAGGGGAGAAACCGTACATCCCTATATAAAGGGGGACTCCTCTATCGAGGGTTACTGCACCGCTCTCTAAAGGAATCCCGCCATCTATCTCCCTAGTCCTTAAGGCCTTCTAGCTCTAGGTCTTAAGAATACTATAACTATTCCCGCAGAAGGATGAACTCCACCCGCCGGTTGATCCATCGTTTCTGTAAGTCACTAAACGGAACGATAGGAGCAGATCCGCCATATCCCTCTATCTCTATTCTCTCAGGAGCAATCCCACGCTGAACTAGAGCGTCTTTCACCACCTTTGCTCGGTTCTGGGACAAGGGGATAAGCACAAACTTATGTTCTCTGGCCGAAGCGTCCTTGTCGTAGTAGAGAACCGAAACAGCATGCCCTTCCAATCGTACTCGGTACTTGGGGAAGATCTTTAACATAGCTGCCACTTGATCGATGGAAGCCACATTGGACTTGGCAATATCCTCGTTCCACTTTAGGTAATCGGTAGTCCAAGGAGCAAACTGGACATTGGCCACCCGGATCTTGTCTTTGCCTCCTTCCCTATACACGAGGACATCCACCAGAATCTTAACAGAACCGCGAGCGGCATTGCCTACCTCATCCGTCACAACAAACTGCAGGGGATATTCAGTGGCTGCCTGCACAAGATCTCCCGTTTTCGAATACCCATCCCACTCCACCGATGCAGGCGGTATTCCCTTTCCTTCTAAGGATTGGAACTCCCTCCCCTTAGGATCGAGGACCTTGAAACTCCAGGACTCTATGTTACTTTCATCTTTCACTGCAATCCCCACCTTCAGGATGTCCTCCCTTCCATCATGGTCGGGACTAAAGGGAACAGGTGCCAACTCGAGGGTTACCAAAGGTGGCGTGGTATCGATCCGTATGGGAATGGGCGCATCGGCAGACACGGCTCCCCCCTCGTACAGTACAGTTAGCCGTACCGTATAGGTACCGTCCGGTACTACAGTTCCCTTAGGATCTTTCCCATCCCATGTGACATTCGGAGGAAGGGATCCTTTTTCTTCCCATGCAGCTACTTGCATTCCCTCCTTCAACAACTCCAATTTCCATCCCAGGAGGCCCTCCATGACCGTAGTGGATAGGTCGAAGGTAAGGGCGTCCCTCACCCCATCCCCATTGGGTGAAAAGACTGCCAACTGAGGTACGACCTTCACTTCAGGTCTTAACCAGCTTACCCGAAGATCCTTCACTTCCCAAACTTTCCGGTTCCCTGCCCGATCTTCACCGGTTAACCGGTAGAGGTAGGATCCATCCGGTACAGCCCTCCCTCCAGAACCTTCTCCCTTCCAAGCAAAGGAGGGAGCTCTTCCCGACCATTTCTGCTGGAATACCGCCTGCACCGTACTGACGGAGACAAATTCTCCTACCCAGGATATTTCTTCACTGGTTTGTTGATCGATGGTAATCGGTTTGACTGTTCCTTGGGGATCGGCTTTTATCTCCTTTTCGACGATCTGGACCGTAGCTTCGGGATAATGAGTATCTACTTCAAAGGGAGCGGAAGTAGCCTTGGGCCGATTTCCATTTCTGTAGGAAACCTCCAATTCAGCGGTATATAGCCCATCCGGAACGATGGTTCCTCCATCGTCCTTTCCATCCCAGTAGATCTCAGGAGGCACCACACGCGCCTCTTCGATGGTGCGAACTCCTTTCCCTTCTCGATTCTTGATCAGTAGTCTATACGCTTCCGTTTCCCTTCCCTGATGCAAGATGGGCCGGATAGCGATCCGATCCTTTACCCCATCCCCGTTGGGAGAAAAGGCGGACAAGTCTGTTCCAATTCCGAGGGTAGTTGGACGGGTATCCACCTCGAGGACGAAGCGGTTGGATTTGCCGGGATTTCCCGCTCGATCCCTGCCTTCAATAAAAAGAACGTACTTTCCATCGGGAATCGGTTTTCCGTCCAACCCCATCCCATCGAAATAGAGAGTCGATGGAATTGAACCTTCATGATCATAACTGAATAGGATATTCCCTGCCTCATCCGAGATGAGGCCCTTCCAGGTGCCTTCTTTTCCTCCCGAAAGGGTGAAGGTTACATCGTCCTTGTTTCCGTCCCCATTGGGCGAGATGATTGGGGTAGTAGCCGTGATCTGGATTTGCACAGGCTTTGTGTCAAGAACCATCGGAGGAGTCTGAGCCACCGCCTGTGTCCCGTTTTCATAGGAAGCAGTTACCCGAATGGCGTAGGTTCCATCGGGTAGCATACTCCCTCCTTGATCTTTCCCGTCGAATTTCACAGAAGAAGGTAAGGGTGGAGTAGCTCGTTCTGTTCTTCGAACTGTCCCACTCTGATCCAACACTTCCAACACTACATCCAGGAGTCCATCCGTTAAGAGTCCCGATGGAGTGATCGTTACCTCGTCCTGAACCCCATCTCCGTTGGGCGAAAAGAAGGGGAAATCGATTCCCAAGGCAAATGCCCGAGAACGAGTATCGATAGTAATCGGTTCAGTGGTAAGAGAAAACGTGTTTCCGGCTCGATCCTCCACAGAAAGGGTGATCGTGTAGATTCCATCGGGAAGGAGGTTCCCCTTTTCATCTTGGCCTGTCCAGGAAAACACTTCCGGTAGTTGATCCTTCCATTCTCCCTGGGCAACTACTTTCCCATCCTTGTCCCGAACCTCTCCCTTCCATCGATCCTCCTTGCTGGCAGTTATACGGATCGGTAAGGTATCCTTACGGCCATCGTTATTGGGTGAAAACACCAGGTAATCGAACGTAAGCTGGGCGCTTGGAGGTGTATTATCCACGACTATCTTTCGAGGTTCCGATTCTGCTCGATTCCCCCCATCGTCCCACGCTTCCAACACGTACGTGTAAACCCCATCGGGAACCATCTTTCCTTCCGTGTCCTTTCCATCCCACGTGATAGCCTCTGGAACTTCCAATTCCGGTTTCTTCATGAATCCGAGGGCAATGAACAGCCGGGCAAAGAACCCAGGCTGCCGTTCGTCCCGGTTCTGCCAAATCCGCACTTCCTTACCTTGCGCATCCCGGATAGTCAGCCGGTATTCCTTGATCACCATCTTGTTCTGACGATCCGGTTCTATGCTGATCTTGATTGTTACCGTATCCTTGACCCCAGGCGAAGATGCAGGGGAAAGGTATTCGTCCTCTTTTTCCACCACTACTTTGGGGGGGAGTTTTTCCGAACTTCCTCCACCAAAGACCAGGGGACTCACGATAACTAGATACACCAGAAGGAATACACCAAACCAGAACTTGGTTCTCATAGGACCCTCCGTATCCATCATATATCAACCTTTTTCAATCTACAACCTAAAACTCCTTTTTTCTTTCCACCAATTGTACAATCCCCCATTTTCCGTTTATCAACCAGTTTGGATCCTTTGTAAACATTTCTTGGGCTTTCTCGTCTGAAAGCCCTACAAGAATCTCGCTCTTCAATGTACGCAAGACTGCCAGATCCGTGGGAAACCAGGAAAGCAGGTCTTCCAACCGAGCTGAAAATGTCCATTTTCGATCTTCCAGCAATCGTCGGTAATTCGCGTCTCCCTTGAAAATTACCAGATCGCTTCTACTGAACTCTTCTTTCAAGTCTTCCGGTAAAGCAGGGAAGTGGCAGGGGCCGTTCCAAAAGTAATGGGACCGCACTTCCAACATTCCCGAATCCAAAAATCTCTTCAAGGATCTTCCCCAGGAAGAGTAGACATCGTTCCGTCCCAACCTATGGATTGTTTCCAGCACATCCTTCTCCGTAGCATCGGATACGAAGAAAGGAGCCGCTTTCCCATGCAAGACGACCCTGCTATTTCCTTTAGATAAAACAACGCAGGCAAAGTGAAGGTCACAGATCAATTCCGAACCTGCGTTGTCTAGTACGATATCGATCCTCCTCGATTTCGTGACCTTTTCAGCTAGGATCTCTAGATGGTTGATTAAGAGATCTTCCGATTCATCATGGTGAACCCGTTTTCTTCCCTGTTGAGCAATTTTTGTGTTGGACAGATCGACCCTGTTCCCTTTTAGCATCAATAACAGTGCACGATAGGGATCTGAAGCCCGTTCCAAGGTCTTTTCCCATTCAGCCGCCTGCAGAACCCCTTGGATTTCTTCCTCCTTCTGGGACGCGAACGGATCCTTCCGATAGTAAGGGGAATCCTTGTGATAGTATCCCGCGGCAATCAGAATCCTCAAATACAGATACGCTTCTGCGAAGTAAAAGGGTAAATCGATCCAGCGGGATCTTCCCCATACCTGGATTTCCCGTTTCCAATTCAGTACTTCTTCGGGATGGAACTCCTCTTCCCGCACACATCCCTCTTCGAATGGATCCAAGATATGCCCCTCGGGAATCTCCTCGATAAGGGAAAGAAGATGCTTTCGCTCTTCGCTTTTCGTGGGGAGGGAAGCAGCAACTTTATCCACTATTTCCGGGACTCGAAACCGCAGCGTATGCTGGGCAAACGATCCGGGATCACCAACCATGATTCGTTCTGGAAGTTCAAAGCTTTGTGCATGCATAGTTGGAAACGTATAAAGATTGTCCAATCTTTGCAAGGGAGGCAGAAAGATACCGATTCGCCTCAGTCCTCTAGGATCGTGATCTCCACTCTACGATTTCGAGCCCGGCCTGATTCATCCGCATTGGAAGCCACAGGTTCTTCCGCTCCCCGTCCTTCATAGAGAAACCGATCCCTCGGAACTCCCAACCGTACCAAAGCCTCCACAATGGTCTTAGCCCGTTCCAAGGAAAGTTTTTTCTGACCTGTTGGATTTCCCACATCCGCAGTGTGTCCCACTACCAAGAACCGTTTATGGAGGATGTGCTTCAATCCTTGGGCGAGGACTAGGAGGCGAGAGTTCTCGTCGGGGAGTAGTTCTGCAGAATCCGGTTTGAATCGAAGGTTTTTCACGGTGAGGGTGAGACCTTCCGGTCTTTCTTCCAGTTCTACATCGGGTAGCACCCGGGGACTTAAGGGAGACTCGGGAGAGGCGTGGGATAACTTTGGTTCCTCAGGGAGGCCACCTTGAGTCGACTCTGACGGGATAGATGCAGGGGGAGAGGTAGGTGTCGACTGGGCTGTGGAAAGTGGAATCGAGGTCGATTCCTTTGCTGGCAGGGTATTACCTGGGATTGGAGAGGTTTCCCGAGATAAACCAAAGGCCTCCGCAATTCGTGTAGAATCCAGGGGGGTAACTCCTTCGAAAAAAGTTGCTATGGTACCCTCTAATCGAAGGGCTCTACCCGTGCGGTACCTGTATTCTTCTTTGAACGTTTCTGTCATGAACCTTAGCCCCTCCTCCCGTGTGGATAAAAATATCACCACATCGTGGGTTCCCTGAACTTCTGTCAAGTCGGGATCCTTCGATACTGCCGATGCGCCTTTGTACCGTACTGCATATTTCCCCACTATTCGGTGCCCTTCCTCGTTCCGATACGTCCCCAACCCTTCGTACCGGTAATCTACCAGTACGGGCAGTACCGTGACCTTCCCATTGAAATCTGGATCCAACACGCGCTCGGCCATTTCTTGCCACCTGAATCCCACAGCACCTTCCCTAGGTAGGACAGGAAACCTTCGCATGGTGGGAAATCGTTCCACTGTAGAGGATAGAATGATCCCATACTCGGTAACTTGGACTTCGGCAGGGAAAGAGGCTTCTATGATGGGGGCTGTGGGAAGCCCGCCCTGTTGGCTCTGCTCCAAGAGGTAGAACCGTCCATTGAACCGAGCTTCTAGGGGATTCTTTTCCCGCGTTAAGGTCCCTCGTATTTCCCGGTATACAGCGCCTAGATACTTACCGTTTTCCCATTTCCGAAAGTTGTGCTTTTCGATGATCTTGTATGTATCACCTAAACGATAAGAAACAGTGAAGGACTGAGGATACAACCCTAGGGTTCCTGTGAGAAACCAGAAGACCAATATCCATCGATATCGGATCATCCCATCATCCTATTCGGAAGGTTTTAAGGGAACGAAGGGCTTTCTACCAGCTATTAGGTTTGCCACAATT
>CAKZQO010000176.1 GCA_937140905.1 uncultured Spirochaeta sp. | reverse complement strand
AGAAGGCAAGTAAAATAATCTCTAGTTGCCGAACCTGGGTTTCATGGTTAGCCGTATCCAATCCGAAGGCCAGGCAATCCCCCCGCCGATCCAACTGAACACGAGGAACGAGGCGGCAAAGGAATACGAGACTTCCCTGAATAGTCCAGGCCGATTCTCCGCATCGAACCAGACTTGGATCTCCATCTTGTCCACGAACCAGGGAAGGGGGGAAATAGTATATTGGAACCCTATGGGATTCCCTGAAATAGGATCTACCCACGCGAAGCCCACCATCTTCCGCTCCTCCTGCGGGAGTTGGAAGGGAAATTCTCTGACAACCTTACCTTTTACCGATTTTTCCAACGGATCTCCCAACTTAAGAACAGGTTGAGCGCTAGAATCAAAGGGAGACAGGATGTCCAACATCCGGGAGGCGTTGCTTCGACCCCTGGAAAGTCTGCGTTTCCGTTCTTCGGTGAAATCCTTTCCATCCTTCACGGCCTCTACCACTCGGATGGTGGCTTTTCCGTTCAAGTCATAGGAGAATGCCCATACCCCTTGCTCTCGACTCTTCTCCGCTCCAGAGGAATCTAGTTCGTACTGCACATACTTTAGTATGGAGGGAGCGCTCAGCTCTTCCGCGGACCGGATCGACACAGCCTTCTGCCACAAAGCATCCCTTTCCTGCGGAAAAGGCTCCCCTAAAGGGTTCGCTCCTGCTTTAACCGCAAACAGGCAAAGGAACGCTATTCCAAAGCTCCGGGGAGATACCTGCTTCGTTAACCTCCTTAAGGATAAGAAAAACCATTCCTCCAGCCGAGTTTCTTTGGTAAGGATGGCATGCATTTTCATGGGAAGAATATACTACCCCTAGAACGAATTGGCTATCGTCCCGATCCTACAACCCTTCCTCTTTCCTGGAAATACCGTTTTTCCCTGTGGTCTTTCCACGTCGTCTCGAACCAGAACTCTTCTCGGGGTATGGGCCGGCGCGGGATGAACCGGTGCTGGAACGTGGTTCCATTCCAGCGGGTAACCAAGAGGCGTTCCCGAAACTCGACTGCCTCCGGTTTGTATTTCCATTCCGGTTCTAGCAAGGGATGCACCTCTTTTCCCCTGGGATCCATCACTAGGTAAGAGCCCCGACTACCCCCTCCCGCTTCCAGGTAGGCTTGGATAGCGGACAGGTATGCCGCGTGGGCAAATACCAGATGTCGGTTTGTTAGGGCAGCAGGCAGTTCCTCGAGGCTTCGCGCCTTTATGGAAGGGAAAGCGCGGACCTGCTCCAAGGCTTCCCGAGCGGCGGCCGCGGCTTTCGCAAGTCCTCGGATGTGGGCTCCCGCTTCCGTCATCCGAAGTTGAAACCTCCGGCGGTATTGTTCAGAGTCCTGTATTGGGCTAGCACCCGCCGTATTCTCCGGAACCGCGGTTCTCTGTTGCCTGTCTAAGATTCGATCGATAAGATCAAGCATCTCTCCTGTGGTGTGCTCCGCTACCTCTGTCCAATCCTCATCCCGAAGTTCCCGCTCCCGGTAGACTTCTGCGATCTTCCGAGCCGCCCGGATCGACCCCACTTGACCTGAGTTCAAAGCCGATCCTCCGGGTCGGTACACTCCATGGGTACCGTTAACCTCTCCCACGGGAAACAGTCGGTCGATGTTTACCGATTCCCACCATAGATCGGCCGCGAGCCCTCCGTTGTTGTGCTGGGCGCAGACGGCGATCTCGAGGGGTTCTGTCTCCAGATCGATCCCATGAGTTCGGTACAGTTCGATGGCCAAGGGGTTCATCTTCTTCAGCCGGTCGATCGGCCGACCGAATAAAGCGTCCGATTTTTCCAAGTACGAGTAGGCTTCGGCCGATAGGTCTTGGAAGCGGAAAGGTTCGGGACCTTTCCCAGTACCTTCTGAGACGGATGCTGCGGTATTTACAGCTCCCCTTCGAGCATCCCTCGATTCTCCCGCTCGCCAATACATTAGCGGTTCCCCGGGGTTGGTCCGGTAGTCCAGGTACACCCGACGACCCCGTATCACCGTTTCCCGGTACACCAAGATATCGATAAGGGAGGAGCCCCGGTTCTCGATCTTACGGGGATCGAAAGGCCACTGGTACCCTTTGAGGAACACGGCGGAACACATTTCCCCCAAGTTCTGAAAATAGGGGCGGAGGAACTCCCGCGGATCGGAGCCGTCTGGGTTCGTGGAAACGTAGCGGGGAATTACCTGCTGGTAAGTGCCGGACACGTTCCAACGGAACTTCGTGGAAGCGAGCCCGTACTGGGACTCTGTCAGATTTACCGCTTCCGCCCCAACCTCCAAGGCTAACCCAATGGCTCCCGTGTGTACCGAAGGGTAGACCGAAGCGTGGTACAGGCCTCCGGGTCCACCCACGCCGAACACTGTGTTCTCCGCAATAAAAAGAACTAGGCCATACTTTCCATCCGCGAGGGCGGTGGTGTTCAGAGCGAGGGCGCCATACGCTCGGCCGTTGGCCGCGAGGAGCTTCACCACCAGGTGCTTGTCGAAGATAGGAATCCCACGCCGCTTTACTTCCGCCAAAAGACACTCCACCATCACTTTTGAAGTGTAAGGGCCAATGGAGGTACCCCGCTGCTTGGGGTCGTGGTCGGTCTTGTATCCCACGATCCCCCCATACCGGTTCGCCGGAAAGGGTACACCGATGGACAATAGATGATAGAAGGCCTCCAAGGATTCCATCGCCTCCACCAGGGCGATATCGCCGTGCATGGAGCCGCCGGAGTATAGGGCCTCTGCCATCTCGTAAGGAGAGTCGGGCGCCTCGGAGGCTACGGCGAGTTTGTAGTAGGTCTGCTTGTCGCTTCCCGTGTTGCGGGAAGTTCCCCCTTCCAGATCCTCCGTCACAATGGCCAGATCCTTGATCCCAAACTGGTGAAGACGATCCGCCGCGTTAAGGGAAGCGGCCCCACTTCCGATTACCAGGGTATGCACCCGGACCACGGGAATCGCCTTTCCCTTCACTTCGATGGAGTATTGCTCCATACCGTACCTCCTGGAATATAGTCTCCTTCGATCAGTTTCTGGATTCCTGCTGACTCGCGGTCTATAATCCGCCGGCGCAGCCACTCCCCTGCTTCCCGCGCCAATTGAAACACGGAGAGGTTAATGGTATCGATCCGCTGGGACACAAGTTCCAGTACGGGGGAATTGTCAAACCCGGTTACCGAAAAATCCTTAGGGATCCGAAACCCGCTGGCAACGGCGCACTGGTACAGGTACACCGCCATCACGTCGTTGAAGCAAAGGATCGCGTTATACCCATCTTTCTTCAACCCTTTCAAGAACGCGCTCGTGATCTCGGAAAGGGTGTCGAGGGTTCGGGTTTGCCCTTCCACCGCAAAGGGCGGATCGTTAAGGGACTCGAGGAAACCTTTTCTTCGCTGTTCCTCCACAAACGGGATCTGGGAAAATCCAAGGTATACGGGCTTGAGGGATTTCCCGCGAACCCGCTTCAACTCTTTCATTAGCCTCCGCATTCCGCCCACATTGTCACAACACACATAGTTGCGATCCGGGTGGATGCGATTCAGCTCAACAATCGGAACGCCCCTATCCACGAGACTCTGATACACCTCGTTCTCCGGTTCAGAAAAGGCAAACACACATCCATCGATGTCTCCCAGTTTCTTCGATTGGAACAGCTCACCTCCCATTCCCGCTAGACGGGTAATGATGTTTACCCGAACGTCGGTGAACCCATCGTACAGTCCCTCGATTAGGTCAGCGGCATTATAGAATAGGTGTGTGGATACGTATTTATGGGTAGGTAGAAAGAGTTTGATGTTCAGGATGGCACGGTTCCGATGCTTTCGAATGGGCCTCTTTTTATAGCCCAAACGTTCCGCCGTTTGGAGGATCAGGTTCCGCTTCTCCTCGCTAATCAGGATCGAGTTATTCAGCACCCGGGAGACGGTGCTAGAGGAGATTCCCAATTCCCGCGCTACGTCGTACACGGTGACCCGCTTCACTCTCGGTCATCCTTCCTATATTCTGACGCCGCAGTGTGCGGCGCCCCATTGGGGTTACAGGATCTAGCTATCGTTTCCCTACATCCGCTGAAACGTTCGGATGGGACCCGTCGTTGCTCTTTCGCCCAGCCGCATTGAGTTCCTTGAATAAATCCCGATAGTAAGGGTCGTACAGCACGCAGCCATCATTCTTTCCCGCGGCCATCAGTTTGCTGCATCCCGAACAAGTGGTGCACCAGTGGACTAGAGTCGAGCCTTCTTGGAGCTTTTTCGGGAATAGAGGATCCGCAAAACTCTGTCGGCCAAACCCAATGAAATCCACGTACCCTTTGCGCAGGTTCTCTTCCGCCCAGCCTAGGACCGCTTTCCCAAGGGAGGTGTAGGCCGATCCGATCACGGCGAGTTCTGGCTCTTGCCGCTTTGCCAGTCGCGCGTACCGGAAGTGATGGTAGGCGAATAGGCGGGACACCTGCGTGGGACGGGTGATTTCCGCCGTAAGGGAGGGGATCCCCGCGGATACGTTCACGTAGACCATACCGAGCTCTTTCAAAAGAGATACCACTTGCAGCATCTCCGTGAGGTCCTCGATGATCTCATCCGGGCCCGCGGTACCGCACCCGCCCCGGATAGCCTCGTAAAAGGAAAGACGGGACCCTAGGAGAAACTCCGCCGCCCCTCCCCGCAGCCCCGCGCGGATAGCTTCCATAACTTCCCGGATGAAACGGGTACGGTTCTCGAAACTTCCCCCCCAACGGTCGTCCCTTACATTCGCGGGACGGAGCATTTCCGCCCCAAAGTACCCATGGCAGAGTTTGAAATCGATTCCGTCCGCTCCCGCTTCCTCCGACAGGAGGGCCGCCTCCACGAACCGGTCCCGGATCCGTTCCACCTCTCCCGTGGTTAAGAGTTCTGCTCCCTCCCCCGCGTCCCCTCCCGGATACAGGCGAACCCGGCGGGAAAAAGTTCCCGAATGCCTGCCCGAATGGGTAAGCTGGAACAAAAGGAGGGAGTTCGGGGCTCTTTTCTTAAATGCTTCCACCAGGCGTTTGTATCCATCCACGTTTTTCCGGTTCAGGATAAGCCCATGGGGCCGGGCTACCGATTCCTCCACCACCGATAGGGCTTCCACGATCACCACTCCCCAACGCCCTTCAGCCAGGCGCTCATACCGGGCCAACGTTCGATCCGAAACCGAACCGCCCGGCCCTCCGTCGTTTCCTTCCATCGCTTGGGACACGAAGCGGTTTGAGGTCTTTCGGTTACCGATGCGGCCGGAGGAAAAGAGGTATTTATACGCATTTGATTCGGACGTAGAATTGGTTATTCCAACTGCGCTGTTCTTATCTATTTTGGTAGCCACTCCCCACTCCAATTGTGATAAATTGCATGCAACAAATAAAGATGCGGACACTGTACACCTGAGGGGAAAAGATTGTCAAGCGAAAAAAACCTACTTCACCAACACAAGGGGGAAATCCATGCCCCGGGAGTCCACCACGGGGAATTGGGCTTCCTGTTTGAACTTCTTCGAGATGTCCGGAAGCTGTTCTTCCACGTATGCCATCAGTTTCCGCACGGTAACCGTGTCTGTTTCACCCGCCGCTTTACCTTTCAAGCCTTCCAACAGGGTATAGGTGAATACCCCATGGCCAAGTTCCTTCATCTCGGAAGCGAACTGGTCCTTGGTGGATGCCGCCATCAGGTGAACTCCCGTGGAACGAGATAGCTGGGCGAGGGCTTTCCGGTCCTCAAATCCCCGAAAGGCGATGAGCGCCGCGCCCGATTTACAGGCGTCAATCAGCAGAAAGATTTTTTGCGCTTTGATCCTCCGGATCTGCTCCGCGAGTTCATCCGAGGACAGGCCCTTTGACCGCACATCTTCCTCTCGTTCCGGATAGGTCAGTTCGTGAGGAATAAAATACCATTTGTCCTGAACGTTCTCCCCGTGTCCCGCGAAATACACGATCACCGCGTCTTGGGGATTGGTTTGTTGCAGTTCCTTCAGTTTCGAAAGGATCCTTTCTTTAGTGGCCTCTTCGTTATAGAGCTCACGGATCTCCACCTTTTTGAAGAGCTTTTGCCCTCTCTGCCTGAAAAACTCCACGATTCCCTTCGCGTCTACCTCCGCGTAGTTCAAGTTCAGCGCGGGATTCCTGTACCGATTGATCCCCACCGCGAGGAGGTAGAGGTTCACTTCCTTCGAGGGCGCGACGAGTTTCACGATCAACTCATGGGGATTTGACTCAGTGCGGTCCTTGCTAAATCCCACCGCCCTGAAGGTATTGATCCCGTCCACGAGGGTCACCGTATAGGTTTTCACCATCTCCTTGGCGGCCACCTGAAGGCCCCGTCGATCCTCTCCTACGGCTTTCCCATTGTGGTAGAGCCGGACCTCGTCGATCCCTCCGCCCCGGTCCACGGCGGACACTCTAAGAGTGATGGTTTCCTCGCGGAATTCGCTCCCAGCCTCTGGGAAAAGGATCCGCACCTCGGGCGGAGGTAGAAACCCTTTCCGGATGTCCGCAAGAGGTTCGACTGTTTTCCCTTGCAACACGGAGGCCACGCGCAAAGGATTGAAGAAGGTTTCAAAAAAGTTATCGATGGAGTAGACCTGATTGCCCAATCGAACGTTAAGGTACCGCCCGCCGTTGGGCGACGCGTTGAAAAATCCCTCCGGCGTTATTACCACCCATTCCCCATCGATGAACCCGATAAACTTCGGCAGTTCCCTCTCGCTCCGTATGTCCCAGAGCCTGATACTCCCATCCTCGTTACCCGAAGCGACGTAGGTACCGTCGGGAGAAAACGCTACCGCGCGGATTTCGTCCGTGTGCTTCCACGTCCGCACCTCCGCCCCGCTAGTCGCGTCCCACAGCTTGATGGTGGTATCCTGGCTCCCCGAGACTATGTACCTGCCATCCGGAGAGAAGGCCACCGAAGTTACCGGCCCTCCGTGTCCCTTGTAGGTTTTCGCTTCCTTTCCTTCCGATAGGTTCCATAGCTTTAGTGTGGAATCATGGGCCCCCGATACCAGGTACCGACCGTCAGGGGAAAAGGCCACCGCGTTTACCGAAATATCGTGGCCCGAAAAGACCCGTATCTCCCGCCCCGTTCGCGCGTCCCAAAGCCGCACTATTTTGTCCCGACTCCCCGAAGCGATGTACCTGCCATCGGGGGAAAACGCGAGAGATTTGACCGTTCTCCCCCAATCTACTAAAAACGTGAAAGATCGTATCTCGGTACCGGTTGTCACATCCCAGATCTTTATGGTCGCGTCATCGCTTCCCGATGCGATGTACCGACTATCAGGGGAAAAAGCCAACGAGGCGATGGAACTCGTATGCCCTCTCAGGGTCCGTATCTCTTCCCCTGTTTTCGCGTCCCAGATTTTTATGGTTTTATCTAGACTGCCCGAAGCAATGTATTTACCATCGGGAGAGATCGCCACCGATTCCACCCAATCCAAATGCCCCATGAGGGTTCGTAAACCCATTCCATTCTGTATGTCCCATATCCGTACCGTGTTGTCTCTACCTCCGGAGACAACCTGACCGCCCTGGGGAGAAAAGGCTAAGGAAACTACTTCCTTCGTGTATCCTCTAAAGGTTTTTACGGATTGCCCGTTTCGCGGGTCCAAAAACGTCACCGGAACACCAGAGACGATGTATTTACCGTCCGCAGAAAAAGATACGGGAAGCACCCAAGAAGAATGCTCTTTATAGGTCCGCAGTTCCTCCCCACTCTCCACGTCCCAGAGCTTCACCGTGTTATCGTAGCTCCCCGACACGATTTGTTTTCCATCCAAAGAGAAGGCCACGGATTGGACCGTAATTCTGTGCCCTAAAAAGGTCCGTATTTCTTTACCGGTTGCCGCGTTCCAAAGCTTTAAAGTGGCGTCCTTGCTTGCGGAAACAATGTACCGGCCATCGGGTGAGATGGATACGCAGGTAACTTCTTGGGTGTGACCACTAAAAACACGCACCTCCTTACCCGTTGCCGCATCCCATAACCGCACGGTCTTGTCATAGCTTCCGGAAACGACATACTTACCGTCCGGGGAAAAAACCACTGAAAACACCTCCCGGTTGTGTCCCGTGAAAGTCCGTATCTCTCTGCCACTTCCCACGTCCCAAAGCTTTACCGTGTTGTCCCCGCTCCCGGAAACGATACGCCCTCCATCGGGAGAGAAGCTAACGGAATACACGTAGGAGGTGTGTCCTTTGAAAGTGCGCACCTCTCTCCCAGTCTCCACCTCCCAGAGTTTCACGGTCCGGTCAAAACTCCCGGACGCCACATACCGGCTGTCTGGGGAAAAGGAGACGGCATACACCTCTCTAGAATGCCCTCGCAATGTCCGAATCTCCCTCGCACTCTCAACGTCCCAGAGTTTCACGGTCATATCACTGCTGGCAGTGGCAAGGAATCGACCATCGGGTGAAAGAGAGAAGGAGGGTACTCCTTGGGAATGTCCTAACTGGGGGAATATTTCCGGTTTTTCCTGGGCGTTCGCGCCCCCCATAAAGACTAGAACAATCACGCATCCTAAAATCGCTTTGCGGATCATAGGCAAGTCCTCTTGATCCTCTCATACTAGCAAGGTTTCCGAACTGTCAATACGAGGGTAAGGGGGTATTGGAGTTGTGTATTCGGGCCGAGAGGGCGGGTGAAACCGTGTTTTTCAGTCACTGGATCTCTTTACCGAAATGGGGCAGGTAAGGAATCGACTAATCGGGAAGCGCGAGCCTAGCGTGTGCAGCGTCCCAAGCCGCGTGCCGACTGGGTGCCTGAGAATCCCATAACATGGTCTATCGGGGAGCCCCAGCGTCCCATACCGTGGCCCAGCTGAGTCGCGAGGAGCCCAACCCGTAGTTAGGAGGGCTCGTACACCTGGTGAATCACCCCCGGACGGCTTTCTAAGTCTTCCCGTAGTTCCATGCCATGGCCGGGTCGCTCATCTCGCTTGAGCGCGAGGGGCGAACCTTCGAGCCGGGGTAGGGTCTTGACGATGTCCCCATACCAGGTCCGGCAGAAGGCCCGCACCGTTTCCTGAATAAGCCCGTTGGGAACGGAAAACAGGAGGTGGGAACTCACCGCCAGGGAAACGGGTCCCGTGCAATCGTGGGGCGCGATGGGTACGGCAAAGGCGTCGGCGAGGGAAGCGATCTTCCGGGCCTCCGTGATCCCTCCCGTCCACCCGATGTCCATCGTGACTACGTCGATAGCCCCCTCCCGCAATAGGGGTAGGAACCCATTCAGTCCCGTGGCTGTTTCCCCTAAGGCGACAGGCACGCCAATTTCCCGACGCAGGGCGATCAGGGAGTCCCGCAGGTCGGCCCGTAGGGGGTCCTCGATCCAGTAGGGCTTGTAGGGTTCTAAGGCGCGGGCGATCGCGACCGCAGCCTTCCGGTTCCAGAGGCCATGGAGCTCGATCATGAGCTTCATGTCCATGCCCACCGCTTCCCGTATGGCTTCCACGATCCGCACCCCCTTCTCGATTTCCCCCGCGGAGATGTCGGTGCCTCCGGTTCGTTCCGCTGCCCCGTCAAAGGGCCAGATCTTCATCCCCGTGACGCCCTCGGAGAGGAGCTCTTTCGCGAGTTCGGCGGGCCGTTCCATAAAAGCGATCAAGTCCTCGTACTGCCGGGCCTCTCCCTCTCCCCTCCCCCAGTTGGAGATGGACTGCCGGCTCTCCTCCGCGATGTACCGGCTTCCCGCGCAGGTGTTGTAGATGGGGATCTCGTCCCGGATTGGTCCGCCTAAAAGCCGGTACAAGGGAAGGCCCGCGCTCTTTGCCAGCGCGTCCCACAGGGCTTTTTGGTTGTGC
>CAKZQO010000175.1 GCA_937140905.1 uncultured Spirochaeta sp. | reverse complement strand
CATTATTCTTCCTGCAGTGTATGCGCCGTTCTTTTTTCCCTCAACCCTTATTTACACAAAATAGAGTACACTACCACTGATCTTCGACGGCCGGACAGTGGTGTTAAGCCTCTGTTCCCTATTTTTTGGCCCCTTCTCAGGGGGAATGGCCGCCCTGATCCCCGCGGTATACCGGATTAGCCTTGGCGGACCTGGCCTTACCATGGGGATTGCCACTATTCTCACCGCTGTTCTATTCGGCTCCCTTTTTTACTACTGGTACACTACCTCCGAAGGGTTTTATTTCTCCAAACGAAATCTTCTCACGTTAGGGATTCTAGTCCACGGTGCCATGCTTTTGGAAACGCTCCTTCTTCCAGGCGAACGGGCGCATCAGACCTTCCTTGCCATCGGCCCTACCGTCGCCATCACCTACCCGTTTGCCACTGTTCTCATCGGAAAAATCTTATTAGATCAGATCGAGCGAAAACAGTACCTGCAGAGGCTTCAGGATGCGGCAGAACAGTATCGGACTACCCTCGAGAGTATCGGCGATGGTGTCATTGCAACTGACGATAGGGGGATCGTTACGTTCATCAATCCTATAGCGGAGGCACTCACAGGTTTTTCCGCCCAAGAGGCGATAGGCAAACCCATCGAGACCGTTTTTCACATTTTGAACGAGGAATCCCGTAAAGAGGTGGAGAATCCAGTGAGTCGGGTTCTACGGGATGGGGTAGTGGTAGGGTTGGCTAACCATACGGTACTTCTATCGAAAGACGGGAAAGAGGTTCCCATTTCGGATAGCGGCGCTCCCATCCGCACCACCGCGGGAAAGATCCGAGGAGTAGTTCTCGTGTTCCGGGATCAGACCAAAGAACGTAGTTATCTGAAACAATTATCCAATAGCGAAGAAAAATACCGAAGTCTTTTCCTCTCAACTAACGATGGGGTCGCCCTTCACGAACTGGTCGTGGACTCTTCTGGACACCCGGTAGATTACATCCTGTTGGACGTAAATCCCATCTTTGAACAGATCACGGGGTTAAAACGGGAAACTGTCGTGGGGAAACGGGCTACCGAAGTGTACCAGCAGGTTCAGGCCCCCTATATAGATATTTACGCCAACGTTGCTCAAACGGGTACTGTCCACACCTTCGAAACCTTCTACCCTCCTATGGATAAGTACTTCCATGTTACCGTATTCAGTCCTGCTTCCGGTCAGTTCGCTACCGTGTTCCAGGATATCACGGAACGTAAGCTTGCATCCGAGCGTATCTTACAGGAACTAGAAGAAAAGAAAGTACTCCTTAGGGAGATCCACCACCGGGTGAAAAACAACCTTCAGGTAATACTTTCCTTTATCCGATTGAGAATTGCAAAGACCCGTCATGTCTCGGTTCAAAAAGAGTTGACAGAGATAGAGAACCGGATCCATACTATGGCTCGAGCCCAGGAACTCCTCTATGAATCCAAAGATTTTTTACTTCTAGGGTTAAAACAGTATCTTACCGATGTTCTGAATCATCTACTCTACAGTGAACCCGACCTATCTAAACGAATCAATTTTTCTACTCATATTGAGGATGCCAAGGTATCCATCGATACCGCTATTGCCATCGGTCATATCCTTACCGAGCTGGTGTCCAACATTTTCCAGCATGCTTTCCCCGAGAACCGTACCGGGAATGTGCGAATCCACCTTACACCCACCCAGGATGGAATCTTACTGGAAGTCGAGGACACGGGTGTGGGCATTCCTGCCGGTACGAAACTCGAGGACATCACGGGCACTGGTTTAGAAATCGTTCTAGGATACGTGTACAGAGAAATTGGAGGAAAGTTTACCTACGAATCTTCCCATGGACTCCGTATCCAAATCCTGATCCCTTATACTCCCCTATAAAACTAATTTGTGTTATACTACCCGTAATCACTACCATCTGCAGGAGGAAAAACATGGCACTGACTCCCAAGCCATGGGATTTTCTAGAGGAATTTAGGGGAACGTTCTTTTCGGGCGAATGGCCGACTCTACCAGAACTATTTCGGATCACAGCCCATCGGTTTCCGGACAGGCCCTGTTTCACAGTGTATGATCCTAATCGTATCACTCTTACCTACCGACAAGCTTTGGAAAAAATCGAGCAGACTGCTACCTACCTTCAGAGTCTAGGTATAGGAAAGGAGAGCAAGGTTGCCGTAACAGGAGCCAACAGTCCTGAATGGGCCATCGCGTATCTGGCAATCCTCTTCGCGAACGCCGTGGTAGTTCCCATCGACTACCAGTTGAAGAACTCTGAAATCGAAAACCTTCTTCGGACAGCGGAGGTTAAAGTGCTGTTCGTGGACGAGGAGAAGTTCGATTACTTTGCCTCGAAACCAGCGGGTCTTGAAACAGTGCTAAGTTTAAGTCCCAACCGAAGCCCTTACATCTATCAACTCGACCATGCGGCTCATACTAGAACCGAAGGGCCCGCGAACATCAAAACAGAGGAGGGGGATCGCGTAAAGGAAACCGATCTAGCCGCCATCCTTTTTACTTCCGGTACCACAGGGCATCCCAAGGGAGTCATGCTGAGCCACCGGAACTTAGTTTCGGACTGTTTTCTAGCCCAAGCGAACCTAAACATCTATCCGACTGACGTGTTCTACGCCCTCCTTCCCATCCATCATTCCTACTGCATGCTGGCAGTGTTCATCGAAAGCTTCTCGGTGGGAGCGGAGACCGTATTTGGGAAACGCTTGGCGATCAAACAGATCCTCAGCGACCTGAAAGAAGCTAAGGTAACGATGTTCCTTGGCGTGCCTCTTCTGTTCAACAAAGTTTTGAACGGGATCCTTCGAGGGGTGAAAGCCAAAGGCCCCATCGTGTACGGCCTCATCCGGTTCCTCATGTGGAAGAGCGGCCTGATTAAAAAGTTCTTCCATGTGAACCCTGGCAAGAAGCTCTTTCATTCGATCCTCGAGAAAGCATCCCTCGCCTCTGTACGGATCTGCATTTCCGGTGGGGGACCTCTTTCTCCCGCTGTGTTCCGAAAGTACAACCAGTTGGGAATCGATTTCGTGCAAGGGTATGGGTTGACGGAAACCTCCCCTATCCTAACCCTCAACCCAGTGGAGCACTATAAGGAACGGAGCGTAGGGAAAGTACTACCTCAAGTCGAGATGAAGATCTTGGATCCGGATGAGCGAGGGGCAGGGGAAATTGCGGTGAAAGGCCCCATGGTCATGATGGGGTACTACAAGATGCCGGAAGAAACAAAGGCGGTCTTTACAAAGGATGGGTTCTTCAGGACTGGGGATGTTGGGTACCTGGACAACGAGAACTACCTCTATCTCACTGGCCGGAAAAAGAACCTCATCGTCACGGAAGGGGGGAAGAATGTGTATCCCGAAGAGATCGAGGACGCTTTCCAATTGTACGAGGAAATTGGACAGATTCTAGTTCGAGGATACATTTCGGATCCGGCCCTCAAATCCGAGGAAATCGAAGCCTTGATCTACCCGAACCCAGAAGTATTTGCCCCTT
>CAKZQO010000174.1 GCA_937140905.1 uncultured Spirochaeta sp. | reverse complement strand
AGGAACCAGACTGTCAGGGACCCGGTAATAGCGGTTAGAATTCCAAGAGGAAGAAGGGCGGCAAACACCACCACAAACGTGATGGATATGGCCATTCCCAGGGGAACGGATGAAGCTGTTTCTGCCGCAAAGGATACCCCTTTGGTCAAGGCTATGAAGAGGAGGGATACTACGATATTGGAAGGTAGATTCGTGATGAGACCTCCTAGGCGGCTTCCAAACTTTTCTCCTGCTAAAGTGGCAAAGCTAATCCAAATTCCTGCAATGAGAAAGGAAAGGGCTGTTCGCGATATGATCATAGGAGTCAGCATGAGAATCTGCTCACTAAGATAAAGGTTTCGGTAAAGGAATATTCCATTTCCGAGCCCAAGGCTCGAGAGCAGGAAGAATCCCCTCGTCCAAGACAACTCCCTCTTTTAGCATGGATTTTCGCAATTCTAGAGCCCGATCGCCGGGAACCCGAACTCGATCGAATCCCTTACGGGGTGGATTGTTCCTGCATTGGGTAAGGAGCCATCCCATCTCTCGTTCCAAAGCCTTCTTGCCACCCAGGTACTTGGGGTTAATCACCAGGATGAACACGTTCGCTCCCCATCCTTTTGGATCTTTGGATCTTCCCCATCCCGCCAGGCCGGAAGTGAGGGCTTCCACCAGTAACCCTAGCGCATAACCTTTATACCCTGCGTCCAATCCTCCCAGAGGAAGGATTGTTCCCCCCCCATTCCCACCGAAAACAGTAGGATCATCCGTTGGGTTCCCTTCCCTATCTAACAACCACGCCGCAGGAAGTTTTTTCCCCTTCGATTTGTACCGGCCTACCACTCCTGCTGCGGTTACCGAGGTGCTAATGTCGAGAATGAAAGGGCCATCTTTTCCTGCTGGAACTCCTGCCGCGATTGGATTGGGAGTATATAGGGGAACTTTTCCCCCAAAGGGTGCTACCATACGTCCGGAAGGGTCCGAGCTTGCGAGCAAACAAACGAGGCCCTTTTCCACCATTCGGGGCATATAGGCGGCCAAACAACCGATATGATGAATATTCCGAAGGATATACAGGACCAAGGGTTGGGTTTGAACCCGTTGAGCTGCCTCTTGTAGGGCTTTGCAGGTTAGGTAAATGCCAGATAGACGTTTCCCGTCCCAAAGAACCGTAGTTCCATGGTCTTGCAGGACTTTTTCGTTTCCCCGCTTCCGCATGCTTCCTGTTTCTAGTTCCCCTAAATATTGGGGGAGCAACTGGAATCCATGGGTTACATGACCCATCATGTCTGCTTCAAGGAGAACTTCGGCAACGATCTGCGACCGTTCTACTGGAAGGCCTCCTTTCTGTAACAGGGCTGTTCCGAATCGGATCAGCTCTTTTGGTTCGTATCTAGTTTCTTTCATCATCCTGAAGATACCATATTTTGACCAGTATTGTGTAGGCTCTGGGCACTGGAAGTGTTCCTTAGTACCCCGAAGCTTGTGGGTCTTGAAGCAAGCGGGGAAACCGTTCTGTCTAGAGGGGTAGAGGGTGAGAGAATCCTTCTATTCCTGGGTCAAGGAGGGTTGGTATGGAACCAAAGGG
>CAKZQO010000173.1 GCA_937140905.1 uncultured Spirochaeta sp. | reverse complement strand
GCCATGCTTCTTACCGGAGGACCCCTGAAGGTGATCCACGTGACTACCCACGTGTCCATGAAGGAAGCGATCGAACGAATCAAGAAGGACCGGGTGCTCAAGGTAATCCGGCTAGCCCAAAAAGCCATGCGGGAACTAGGTATTTCGAACCCCCGGGTAGCGGTGGCGGGTCTCAACGCTCACGCGGGAGAGAATGGGCTTTTCGGCGACGAGGAACTGAAGGAAGTAATCCCTGCCATAACAGAAGCGAAGAAGGAAGGCATCGAGGTAACGGGGCCGGTACCGCCAGATACCGTGTTTCTGAAAGCGGTAAACGGGATGTTCGATATTGTAGTGGCTATGTATCACGATCAGGGACACATTCCCCTCAAACTGTTGGATTTCATGGGTGGGGTAAACGTCACGGTAGGGATCCCTATCCTGCGAACCTCAGTGGACCATGGAACGGTATTCGGTAAGGCCGGGAAGGGAACGGCGGACGAATCTAGCATGATCAAAGCGATCGAACTGGCCGTGCAGTTCGCCAAGCACCGGCGGTAAAAAGCCACTCAAAATCAGGGGAGTAGAGTTCCAAAGGGGAGCTATAAATAGGGTCTCTGGCGTAAGGCACACAATTGACGGGAGACCCTGCAGAATCAAAAGGCCCCCGGGGTAGGGTACACACCGCCCGGTGACCCCGCAGAAATGAAAAGGCCCCCGGGGTAGCACACCCGCGGGAGCCGGGGGGAGAATAGGTTTCTGTTAGCGTTCCCTCACCAATCCGATGAGGAAGTCGTTACCCGAGCGATTGATCCGGATCATGAACTCTTTCTGGTTCGTGTTGATTTCTCGGTAAAAATCCGCCACTGAGTTGATTTTCTTTCCATTGATTTCCCGGATGATGTCTCCCGTGCGCAGGCCCGCGGAATCGGCGGGGCTTCCAGAGGTTACGTTCCCCACGATCACCTTGCCTGCGTCGGCGCTCAGGTTCAGGTTTTTCCGGATCCTTTCGGTGAGTTCAACTGCCGAGAATCCTGGCCAGGCTCTCCGGGTCACCTTATCTAGTTCGGATTCGGGTTTCCGGGCTTCCATTCGGACAGTGACCGTTCGGGTCTCGCCAAATCGGATCAACTGGAACTCGGTGGTCTTTCCCGGGGTCAGGTTTCCCACCAACCGCACTAGATCGTTGGAATTCTTCACTTCCGAGTTGCCTACCCGGATGATCAGGTCACCAGGTTGGATCCCCGCTTTGTCCGCGGGACTTCCCAGGAACACGTCGAACACGAAGGCGCCGTTAGAGGTTTTTATGCCTAGACTATCCCGTAGTTCCTTGGAAGGATCACCCGAGTTCACCCCTAGCCAACCGTATTCCACTGACCCTTTGGTGATGATGTCCTCGATCACTTTTTTGGCGTTATTGATGGGAATAGCGAATCCCAACCCAATACTGCCGCCGCTCTGAGAAGCGATCCAGGTATTGATTCCGATCACCTGCCCATAGATATTTGCCAGGGCGCCTCCGGAGTTCCCGGGGTTGATGGCAGCATCGGTTTGGATATAATCGGTAAAACTTCCCACATCCATCCCGGGTTTCGCTTTCCGACCCACGGCTGAGACGATCCCAAAGGTTACGGTAGACTCAAATCCAAGGGGATTCCCCACGGCAATGGCGAAGTCGCCCACTTGCACTTTGTCCGAGTCTCCAAGCTCCGCTACGGGAACCGTCTCGGTGGTTTCGAAAGAGACGAGAGCCAGGTCTTTTCGGGCATCCGTGCCTACCAGTTTTGCATCGAACTGTCTTCCATCGTACAGGGTCACTTTGATCTCACTGGCGTTCCCCGCCACGTGGTTATTGGTGAGAACGTACACGGTCTTTCCGTTCTTCCGTACGATCACACCTGAACCCAAGCCTTGCTTTCGAAACTCCCGTTCCTGCGGTTGAGTTCGAGGAGTCCGGCGATCCCTGTCCTGAGGGCCAAAGAAAAATTCGAAGGGATTCCCAAAGAAGTCGAACACGGGTACGGGTTGTTTCACTACTTCCACCACATCGATCTCCACTACCACGGGAAGCACTTTTTGAGCCACCTTTCGTAGAGCGGTCTGGTACGTTTCCAGAGTTCCCAACTCTGCTTTACTGAGGGGTGAAGAATCTGGTGACTGTACTTGGGATTGAGGTTGAGCTTCCACCGGCGGAGTGGCAGTAGGTCCACAGGAGAATAAACTAAAGAGTAACAGGAATAGAACAGGAGTGATACTCCTTCGAAGAATGTGACGGCTCATAGGTTGTCCTCCTTCATCCATAAGTGTTTTTTATTCTGTGCGTATGTATATAATACTTATTTTTTACACGAAGCTTTCCGCTGCATTACAATTTTGTAATGCACTGTAGGGTAATTGGTTATGACTTGGTTAAGGCGGGAAGGCGTACTTCGAACACAGCTCCTTTCCCGGAAGGATCGTTCGTGGCGGTAACGGTTCCCCGGTGAGCTTCAACGATGGCTTTCACAAGACTTAATCCCAATCCCAAGCCGGGAATCTTTCGCGCTTGTTTGCCGCGGTACAACCGTTTCCATATATGGGGTAGATCCTCGGGCGCGATCCCTTCCCCCTCATCCCGCACGCGAAGGATCAATAGAGAATCTTGTTGGGAAGCTTCCAGATACACTGTTGTATGGGGAGGGGAATACTTGAGAGCGTTGTCTAGAAGGTTCCCCACTACTTGTCGGAGTCGGTTGGGGTCTGCGTTGAGCAGGAGGGGAGTGTCTGGAAGGGAAAGGGAGATTTGCACGTCTTTTTCCTCAGCGGGGAACGAATACAGGTCTACCATGTCTTCTAGGAGCTCCTTTATGTCTACATCTTCCAGGCGAAGGGGTAGGGCACCAGCCTCCGCCGCGGAAATATCGAGGATGGTATTCATCATCTGTAACAATCTCTCCGATTCTTCGATCCCTTCCTCCAACGCTGTCTTCCATCGAAGGGGGTCTTCCGCCTGGAGAGCCAGCTCTGCAGCCCCGCGAAACCGGGTTAGAGGGGTTTTTAAATCGTGGGCCAGGGTATCGATGGTCTCTCGCATGCTGTGCACCAATAGGCTGATCCGATCCAGCATTGTGTTGAAGAGGGTTACCAGATCCTGCAGTTCATCTCTTCCCTTCGGAGGAGGCACCCGTTCCATGAGATCTCCGGTGAGGATGATGGCTTGGGCTCGTTCAGTGAGGCGTTGGATTGGAGCGAGGGTACGGGAAGTGAGAAAAGAACCGATGAGAAAACTGATACCCGCCAAAGGGATTAATAGAATTGAGAAAGTGCGGATCAGGAGGGTAAGGGTTTTCTTTCGCACTTCTGTGGAAGTCCCGACGTGGAGAAACAGATCCCCCGTAATAGGGATCCCTCCTACTACCAACCTGAAGGGAAGGGTAGGGGTTTCCAAGGTAATCAATGCTTCTGGAGCTTGGGGGAGGGTTTGGTCTGCGTGGAGGAAGAAGTCCCTCCACCCTTGTGGCCGAACAAGCAACAGGGTTTTATTCTCTCTATCGGAGAGGCGAATAAAGAAAGGAGTCCCCTCCAGGACGATGTTCTCTGTCTGGATCCCTTTGAGAAACGCCTCTGTACCCTGTGCCTGGGACAGAGCCCAGTATCCGAGGAGTTTGTGTTGAATGAACCCAACTTCCTGGTTGTAGAGGGTACGGTCGATGAGGAAGAATACCACGCTGAACAGGGTAAGAATGGTACCGATAAAAAGGAGGGAAAACAGCAACGCTATCCTTAGATTGATCTTACCGAAACGAGGCAAGATTCGCCTCGGGCCAAGACTATTCTTTCCTGAGTACATACCCAATTCCCCGGATCGTGTGTATCAGCTTGGGAGAAAAGTCCCTATCGATTTTGGCGCGTAACCGGTGAACCAGCACGTCTACCACGTTCGTTTGGGGATCGAAATCGTAGTTCCAAACATGTTCCATGATCAGGGTCTTGGTGAGCACCTGCTCCGGATGCCTCAGGAAATACTCCAGTAACGAGTACTCCCGAGGCTGTAGGTCGATTCGGGTATCCCCTCGCTTCACTTCCCGCGTAATGAGATTCATCTCCAGGTCTTCGAAGCGGAGTACCGTAGGCTGGGTTGACGACAGGTTGGAACGGCGGATCAAGGCTTGAAGACGGGCGAGAAGCTCGGCAAAGGAAAAGGGTTTCACTAGGTAGTCATCCCCCCCCTTCTGGAGTCCCAGGACTCGGTCATCTACCGAACGGCGAGCACTGAGAATCAGGATGGGGGTTTTATTCCCTCTGGCTCGAAGGAGTTCCACCATCCGTAGACCATCCATGCCCGGAAGCATGAGATCCACTACAGCGGCATCGTACGGTTTCGTTTCAAAAAGTCTCAATCCCTCCTCTCCCGTTTGGACTGAGTCCACTGTGTACCCTACTTCTCTCAGCCCTTGCGTAAGAAAAGAGGCGATTTTCTCGTCGTCTTCCACTACCAGAATCCGCATACCATAACTTTAGAGGATTCCTCCGGGAAGGGCAAGGCGAAGGGGCTTGCGGATTTCGGTAGAGGATAGGCAATACCGAGTCACTTACAAACGCGACCTCTTCCTTAATCGATTCAAACTGTGGTACAGTACCGACCCATGAAAAGCTGGATAGAACACGTGTGCCTCGACTGGATGGAGAACCTCCCTCGAAGCACGGGAGGATATGCGGAAAGCGTATCCGAGGGATGGCAAGAGGGGCCAGAAACCTCAAGGACGATGCTCACTCAAGCCCGAGTCGTGTATACCTTTTTGCGATGTCACCCTGAAACAGAGCAGACTAGAAAATCCTTCGATTGGCTGATTCATGCGTTTTGGGATCAGGAAGCGAAAGGTTGGATCCGATCGTGTACCCTGGAGGGGAAGCCCCTGGATCGCACGATCGATACGTACGACCAACCCTTTGGGTTACTGGCGCTATCCGAAGCTTACCGTGCCTCCCTCAATGGTAGGATTATGAATCCTGCTCCCCCTATCAAGGATCTAGCGTACGCAACCCTGGAAGGATTGGACCAATTTGCTCGAGACAAGGTTAACGGTGGATACTGGGAACGGAGGAACGGTATCACCCCCTCCCCATTAGTGATATATCCTGAGTACCGACGGCAGAATCCACACATGCACCTCTTGGAAGCTTTTCTAGCCTGGGACGAGGTGGATCCCCAAGGGCCTTGGATGGATCATGCTCGAGAAATCGTTGAGTTATTCCGGACACGGTTCCGTTCACCAACTACTGGGTATCTAGCGGAGTATTTCGATGATCGATGGAACTTGGCCCCTGGAGAAGCAGGTAGGATTCGTGAACCCGGACATCAGTACGAGTGGGTATGGCTCTTGGACTGGTACGAAAGACGTTCGGGAGACTCTTCGGTACGGAAAGACGGGGAGTTCCTCTATCGCTATGCGAAGGAAAAAGGAACAGATCCAGTGGATGGGTTCGCCTATTCGATCCTAGACGATACAGGGAAAGTGTTGGATGATCGGAAGCTTCTCTGGCCACAGACAGAGATGCTGAAGGCCCATGTGGTGATGTACCGGTGGACAATTAAGGAGTCTTACCGAACTGCGGCTCTCGATGCGTATCGGTCCCTTAGAGAACACTTTATCCGTCCCCAGAGCACGATTTTCTACAATCGGCTGGATCGCGAGCGGGCTCCTGATCCTTCTCCTGCTCTTTCCCGGCTCCTTTACCACTTGTATGGGGGAGCAGTGATGGCGGAATCGTTGGCGCAAGGATAGGTGTATGGAAGTATTACTAAACATTGTGGAAATTCTAGTTCCCCTAGTGGTGACCATCGCGGCAGGATACGGATTGGGGAAAATTTTCGATCTATCGGAGGACACGCTGGTAAGGGTGCTAACGGATTTCGTCGCTCCCCTTCTGATCTTCGTTTCTCTGTACCGATCCAGTCTTTCCGGTCAATCGGTGATCCGGATCGGTGGAGCTTCGTTCTTCGTCATTGGATCGATTGGACTCATCGCCTATGTTTGGGCCAAACTGTCGAACCTGGATAGACGGGCTTACCTACCTCCCATTCTGTTCTACAACACGGGATTCTTGGGGATTCCTCTCATGTACCTCTGGGGTGGAACGGAAGCGATGAACGTGATCGTGATCTACGATCAAATACAGGGCATTGCGATCTTCACCGTTGGTATCATCCTGGTGACCGGTGGATTCTCGACGAAAGGCATGCTGGATGTGCTGAAATCACCTCTCCTTTGGGGGATGATTCTGGGATTCTGCTTGCGGTATGCCGGAATTAGGATCCCGACCCTTCTGTTGCGAACGGCCGAGTTTGGGGGAGCGGGAATGGCGAACCTGGCAGCCTTTTCCCTTGGAGTGGCATTGAGGAATCAACGGATCTCCTTTGATCGACATCTCTGGGGAGGTCTCTTGCTGCGGGTTGTGGGAGGGTTTTTATTGGGAGTGTTGGGTGCCCGGATGTTTGGATTGACCGATCATGTGGGCGTAGTGTTCGTGGTGGGGTCCGCCCTCCCATCGGCTGTGTTTTCCTATATCATTACCCGCAGGTACGGTGCGGATGCTTCCTTCTCGGGTACGATGATTCTCGTATCGACCCTGTTTGGGGTGGTTACCATTCCCTTAACCTTTTGGGCAGCGGCTCTATTTTTGTGAGTGAATGCAGGTTTTTTCAGAAATGACCCGCTGCGAGTTGCTTTTATGTTGCAAAGAGTGCAAGCTTTTCCCGCCAGATCGGTTCTTCGAAACCAAAGACGAGTTCACCTTCCGGAAGCTCTAGCATAGGGAACAGTAGGTTGCGATAGAACTTTTGGCCAACTTCCTTCTTGAAGGCGATGCGGACCTCTGAAGGCAGTTGGTCCACGTACACGTAGCGGTAGGGAATACGATGAGCATCGAGAAAGGCCATTCCGGACTTGCAGTGCTCGCAGTCGGAAAGGGCGTATACATACACCCGAGGCTCCCCTTCCGTAGAACCTGCCTGATTGAAGTAAGCTCGATCGATCATCCCTTATTTCCTAATATATAGAATATACTATATTATACTGCCTAGGATCCACTAGGTTTGTCAAGTCGGTGAGGATTTAGACCAAGGTGTTAGACGCTGAACCGTATATGGAGAATATCCCCGTCCTGCACGATGTACTCTTTCCCTTCCAGCCGGAAGAGCCCCTTATCCTTTACAGCTTTCTCTGAACCGAGCTCCAGAAGGTCCTTCACGGTGAAACATTCGGCACGGATGAATCCCCGAGCCAGATCCGAATGGATCGTGCCAGCTGCCTCCAGCGCTGTTTCCCCTTTCCGGAGGGTCCACGCTCGTACCTCGTCTTCTCCAACCGTGAAGAAGCTGATGTATCCCAACGCTTCATAAGCTGCCCGGGTAAGACGAGAACGGGCAGATTCCTGAATCCCCATATCAGCCATGAAGGCTTCCCGTTCGGAAGGATCCAATTGGGCAAGCTCCATTTCGAACTTGCCCGCAAACTCGATCACGGGCGGGTGGGCATGCCGGGGATTGTCTTTGCCAGCACCCGACGCTTTTTCTTTCAACCCTTGCAGAAGGTTCGGATCCTTTCCATACTGGTTCTCGTCCGAGTTCAACAGAACCAAAAGGCTCTTGGCAGTGAGGAACTTGTAACCGGAGATGAGTTTGAGATCCTCCGAGGAAAGTTCGAGGGATCGGATGGGGATCCCAGCTCCTAAGGCTTCCACGATCCGTTCCATTACCTTTTCTTCCGCGAGGGTTTGGGGAGTCTTTTTTCCCCGTTGATGGTCCTGCCGGATCCGTTCCAGCCTTCGTTCTGAAACTACCTGGTCAGCAAGAATCAACTCATCCAAGATGGTTTCAAGATCTTGTAGGGGTTTGGGTAGCCCGTACAATCCCTCTATCGTGGGGTTTCTGAAATTTCGTAACACGATCGCAAGAGCATCGGCTGTCTTGATCAAGGCCATCCCTTCACCAGAGAAAAGCCCGCCCTTGGCAGCTCCCTGGTGAGCTCCCACGAAATCGATGAACTCGACGGTTGCATGGATCGTCTTTTTGGGGTTGTACAAGGCGGATAATTTCTCCACCCGTTCGTCCGCAACAGGTACCACCCCCACATTGGGTTCGACTTTTCCCGTATCGTATTCGGCTGTCTCGGCCGTCTGGCCGGTAAGAGCGTTGAAGATTGTGGTTTTACCCGCCTTGGGCAATCCGATTAAACCAATGTTCATGGGGGTAGTATGGGGAAAAAATGACCTTCGCGCAATCCTCAGTTTGCTGAAAACACAAAAAAATGTTGCGAATTTTAACGACTTACCTTATTCTATATTTTGTTACTGATACTCAAAATGGATCGTTGATCCATTTCTTGCTATAAAAATAATACTCTAAAGGAGTCGGTATGAAAAAACAGGTTTGGGGGATACTTATGCTCTTCCTGGTACTTACCCTGTCCATCTACGCTTCGGGAGGGAAGGAAGGAGCCGCCACCACGAAGGACTACAAGATTGGAATCATGACAGGTACGGTGGTACAGAACGAGGAAGAGTTCCGGAAGGCTGAATCTATCCAGAAAACCTTTGGAGCGGATCGGATTGTCATCGCTACGTATCCCGCACGGTTCATGCAGGAACAGGAAACCACCATCTCGAACATGATGGCCATGGCCAGCGACCCCAAGGTGAAGGGGATCGTTTTCGTTCAAGCGGTTCCTGGAGCCGCGGCAGCGGTAGACCGAGTTCGGCAGGTTCGGCCGGACATGTTCTTCGTGCTCGGCGTTCCCGGCGAGGACCCTGACATGATCGCGGGTAAAGGGGATATTGTCCTTCAGACGAACGATCTTGCCCGGGGAGAACAAATTGCCCAGCAGGCGAAAAAATTGGGCGCGAAAACTCTAGTTCATTATTCCTTCCCCCGCCACATGTCCTACGAGATGTTGTCCGCTCGAAGAACCCTTATGAAGGAAGCATCGGCCAAGCTCGGGCTCCGCTTCGTGGAACAGGATGCTCCGGACCCCACAGGCGATGCGGGAGTACCAGGCACGCAGCAGTTCATCATGGAGGATGTTCCTCGGAAGGTCGCTCAGTATGGACCCGATACGGCCTTCTTCGGAACCAACTGCGCCATGCAGGAACCGATGATTCGGCAGGTAATCGCGAATAAAGCCATCTATCCGGTGCAATGCTGCCCGTCTCCTTTCCATGCTCTTCCAAACGCGCTGGGAATAGCCGTGCCTCCCGAGAAGAAGGCGGATGTGGCCTGGATCCTGAGTGAGGAAAAAGCAAAGATCGTGGCTTCTGGTATGTCTGG
>CAKZQO010000172.1 GCA_937140905.1 uncultured Spirochaeta sp. | reverse complement strand
CTTTCGGGATGAAGATCCTGGCGTACGATACCTACAAGCAGAATCCGCCCTCCTATCCCTTCGAGTGGGTCGAGGTGGAAGAGCTACTGAAACGTTCCGACGTGGTTACCCTCCACTGCCCCCTGTTCCCGGAAAATACCGGCATGATCAACAAGAACACGCTAAAGCTGATGAAGAAGTCCGCCTTCCTCATCAACGTGGCTCGAGGCGGCTTGGTAGTGGACGAAGACTTGGCGGACGCCCTCAATAAAGGGGTGATCGCGGGAGCGGCCCTCGACGTGGTAGGGTTCACCGAACCCCCCAAAGCGGACAACCCCTTGCTGAAGGCGAAGAACTGCATCATCACCCCCCACATCGCGTGGGCGACTTTGGAGGCCCGGAAGCGGCTGATGCACACGGCGGCCGAAAACCTGAAGGCTTTCCTCGAGGGCAAACCCCAGAACGTGGTGAACTAAATAAGAAACGTTGCCCGCTCCCTAGCCATCCTAAGGGCTTATCGGGGCGGGCTATAGATTACCCAGTATTCCGAGGTGCCATCGTACGAATTGATGATTTCGTGCTCCTCCCCGGGATAGATCAGGATGGCCGAATCCACCGGCACCCGGTGCGACTCCTTCGAGTTCCGCACGATCAACTCACCCTGCCTTACCACCAGCAAATGCTCTGAATGGGGATGGGTATGGAGTTGTCCATGCCCTCCCTTCTCCATGATGGATAGGTGAAAAGTGAACGCTTTAGCACCTTCCGGAGCTCCCACGATGTCCTTCTGGAACAACCCCTGTCGATTCTCCACTTTCTTCGCGTGTAACGCTTTCACGTCGATCAACTTCATAGAAACCTCTCCTAGTTGTTTAGTGATCTTTTATTCAATTAATGCGCGCCTAGCGTGAAAGGGCGCTGGTTTTCCGTTGCACGTAATTCCACACAAATACCGCTGCCAGTAGCAGGAACCCTATTCCATCCGTCACGATCTCGGGAGTCGCAAGCAGGATACATGCCCCTATACAGAGACCCCGTTCCAGGATGGAAAGGGGTCGTAAAAGCCAGCCCTGAACAGCCGCCGCGAGAGCGACGGTAGCGAAGGAATAGCTCAAGACGATCTCCACGATCGCCCCCACTCCATGCCCCACGATCAATACCTGCGGCACGTACACGAACGCGAAGGGCATGAGGTACATGAAAATCCCCAGCACGAAGGCGTGGAGGCCGGTGCGCATGGGATTTCCCCCCGCGATGCTAGAAGCGGCAAAAGCGGCCACGCACACGGGCGGGGTAAGGTTCGAAGTCATGGACAGCCAGAAGCAGAGGAGGTGGGCTTGCACGGCAGGAACTCCCATCTGGATGAGGGAGGGAGCCGCGAGGATCGCTAGGATGATGTAGGAGGCTGTGATTGTTAAGCCCATCCCGATGATAGTTGCGATCAGGATTACCATTAGGATCATCAGGAAAAGGTTGTGCCCTGAAAAGGAAAGGAGGAGGGAAGAGAACTTCAAACCCAACCCTGACAGGGTCATTCCCCCCATGATCAAGCCCAGAGTACCGGCGGAAGAACCGATCACGAGGGAACTCCTCCCCGCCGAGTCCAACGTTTCAATGAATCGTTTCACGGTGAACCGGTTCTCCTTTCGGACCATTCCCGCCAGGATCACGAAGATAGTGCCCCCAAAGGCTACGACGGGAGGGGAGTACCCTTTTATAATCAGCACCGCCACCACGAGGATCGTGAAGGCGAAGTACCAACCTTTTTTCAGCACCTCCCTGATCTGAGGGAGTTCGCTTCGATCCAATCCCCGGAGGTCCCGCCTGCGGGCCCGGAAGTATACCATGAACCCGATGGACAGGTAGTAGAGAAGGGCGGGCAATAGAGCCATGAGAGCGATCTGGCTGTAGGGAGTTTCCGTCAACGTGGCCAAGAGGAAGGCCGCCGCGCCCATGATGGGAGGCAAGAAGCTCCCTCCCGTGGAAGCGGCCGCTTCCACGGCACCCGCGAACTCGGGGCTATACCCCACTCGTTTCATCATGGGTATGGTAAAGGTACCCGTAGCGACCACGTTCGCCACTGGGCTCCCGGAAATGCTTCCAAAGATGGCGCTTCCAATCACCGCGATCAACGCGGGCCCCCCGGGAACGTGCCCAGCCAATCCCCGGGCTAGATCGATGAAGAAATCTCCCCCGCCCGAACGCTGGAGAAAAGCGCCGAAAATTAGGAAAGGCATCACGTACGTGGCGTAGGTGGACACGATGGTCCCGAAGATCCCATCGATGTAGTAATTGAACTCGATGATCCGGTAGATGCTGATCCCCTTGTGGGTAAAGATTCCCGGTAGATAAGGCCCCAGCGCGGTCTGTAACATCATCACGGCGCCTAAAATGAATAAGGTATTCCCCATGGCCCTTCGGGTGATCTCGAGGGAAACGAGGATCATCGAAACTCCAAAGATCATGTCCCACCGATTCGGGAGCCCCACCCGTTTTGCCGCGTAGACAGGATACTCCACCATCCAGTAGCAGATGGAAGCCACGGAAAGAATCAACAGGATCGCGTCAAACAGATAGAGGAGTAGGTTTTCCGGATGTTTCTTGGAAGCGGGATAGAGGAACAAACAGAGGATGTAAGTGAACAGTAAGTACAATCCTCGATGGGATTCGGAAGAAAAGATGCCAAAACCGGATGTATAGAAGTAGATCAGCCCAAACAGGGCAGAGAAAAGAGTAACGGAAGTTTTTATGATGGTGGTTTCTCTGAGTTGCATGGAAGGCCCCCGTTAGAAGAACGGGGGGCCGCACGGGCACCCCCATCCTGATACTTTATTACTTTGTTTTCGATTTCCAGTACTTCTCCGCTCCCGGATGATAGGAAACTCCGATCTGTTTCACGCCTTCGGGATTATCCCGTATTCCCTTGAATTGAGGATGCACCTTTGCCAGGTACTCTTTGCCCTCGGGACTGAACATGATCTGAAGGATCTTCTCCGCTACCCCATCGGGCATTGTCTTAGACGCGGCCAGGTACACACTGAAGTAGAAACAGGGGACTGGTTTGTCCTGCCCCTTGTACACGTTAGCGGGCATGACACCCTTTTCGAAGAAAGGAGTGACCTGCACGATCTTGTTCAGATCCTCTTCGCTAAAGGGAATCACGTAGATATCCTTCGAAGCTGCCAGTTCCACGATTCCGCTGGCAGGATGCCCGCTCATCCCCAGCGCATCCACTTTACCATCCTGCAACGCCCTAGCCGCATCGGCAAAGGCCAACTCGCTTTCCACCACCTTGATCCCCAGCGCCGCGAGGGATCTCCTGCTATTGTCACTGGATCCAGAACCGGGCGAGCCGATCACGACTCTCTTTCCTTCTAGATCCTTCATGGTTCGGATATTCTTGTCTTTCAAAGTGACAAAATAATGAGAACTCCGGTACAACTCGCAGAGGATCCGGGGATTGTCGCTCGGCCGGCCTTCCAGGATTCCTTTCCCGTTCTTGGCTTCCCACAGGTGGGACGAGTAGGTAAGGGTGATGTCCGCTTCGCCCAACGCGAGACGTCGGGTGTTCTCTACCGACCCGCCGCTGGCCACGATATCGAACCGGATCTCCGGCGGCATCTTGTCGTTCAACAGTTGCACGAGCCCTCCCGCCATCGTATACCATGTGCCTCCCGGGTTACTGGCCGAAAAGGAGAAGCGCTGGACTTTGGGAGCTTGCGGAGCTCCTTCCTTTTGCCCTCCCGCAAATAGTACCGCTGCGAGGCTGATTAACAATAAACAAACAATGTACTTCTTCATTCCTTCCCTCCTCATTATAGGATCTGGAAACCCAAAAGGTTGTCCGAACGTTGGATTGTATAACAATTATACGTCAACTTACCGTATTGTCAATCAAATTTACATATACGCAAAAATTTCCCTTAGACCACAGGGGATGTGTTAATGGGGGCGACTGGATAAGGGGCCTAAATCAGCCCTTTATCCATGATGAGTTGCATGATGTAGGTGAGAAGCTTAAGGTCTAAGTCCCCCGCCGCCTCATTCACCACTTCTTTCAGAAAGATCCAGTCCTCCCGGGGGATGGGGTCTTCCTTTTCGTCATACCGTTTCCAGAACACGTCGATATAAGGACCCAGCCGATACGAATACGTGACGAACTTTTCCTCTGGCAGTTCCGCATGGTTGAAAGAATCGAGGAAATGAAGGTAAATGGCCTCTGTCAATGATTCGGGCACATTCCCCATGGCCTCCTCGAAGGCCCTCTGTACCTCTCGAACAGCGGTGCGAAAACTTACCGGAGGGTTGGCCTGTTGTAGTTTATCCAACTGTCTATAGAATCGTTCTGCGCTATCCATACGAAAGAGAATACCCGATTCTAAAAGAAAAAACTATTGCGAAAAAGGCCGAACCGTAAGAGAATAGGGGTATCCCTTGACAGTGAAAAAGAGGATTCGTACTGTATGGACATGTCATTATTGAAATATCTTACCTTGGATACCGTTACCCCTGATTTGAAAGGAACCAATAAACAGGAAATCATCGAAGAACTCCTGGATATCATCTGTCGCACAGGAAAGGTGAAGGACCGAAAAGCGGCTTTAGATGCCATCCTGGCACGGGAAAATAAAATGTCTACTGGCATGGAAAATGGGATTGCCATCCCTCACGGAAAAACCGATGCGGTAGAAGAACTCCTTGCCTGCGTGGGAATATCCAAACACCCCGTCGACTTCAATTCCCTCGATGGGAAGCCCTGTCGGATCTTCATCATGACGGTTTCGCCTAGCCATCGGACGGGGCCTCACATCCAGTTCTTGTCCGAGATCAGTACTCTCCTGCGAAGCGAGTCCAAACGGAATCGGCTGTTGGAAGCTAAGGACGCAAAGACCATCCTCCAGATCTTGGCCGAACGACCTTAGATAAAGATCGGATAAGAAATACCCCACATCGTATAAAAACAGATAGAGTAAGTCCTTATAGCGTGAGAGTGAGTTTTTCTCTCTCACCGGGTGTGGGATCCGGCTACCTCCGCGATGATCTCAATTCCCCGTTTTACATCCTCTTCCGGGCCCGAATAGTTCAGTCGAATACACTGAGTGCTATGGTCCCAGGGCTCGGATAATCCGAAAAAGAAATACTCGCCCGGTACCACGATCACATGCCTAGTTTTCAGTTTTTCGTACAGCTCCTTCGTGGTAATCCGTAGATTTTTGAACCAGATCCAGAGGAAGATGGCCCCTTCGCTCTTGTGAATCCGGTACTCCAGCTGTTTGGGAAAGGCTTCATGAATCCACTGGATCGTTTGAGCGGAGCGTCGTTTGTAGAAGGGATAAATATACTCTTCGCTGATCCGCAGGATTTCTCCGTTCCGGAGCAGGGGAGTTACCAGGATCTGACCGATCCCCCCATTCGCTAGATTGGCGATGGCGTTGGCCGCGGAAACGGCCCTCACGATCTCTTTCCGGGCAATAAGAATCCCCGTTCGTACAGAAGGTAGCCCGAGTTTGGAAAGGCTCATGCTGAGGACTACGTTCTCGTCCCAGTAGGGGTGCACATCCTCGAAAATGATCTTCGGGAAGGGCAACCCGTACGCGTTGTCGAGGAATAGGGGGATCCCCCGTTTCGCCGCAAGTTTTGCCAGTTCCCGGACCTCCCCATCGGTCAGGACGTTCCCCGTGGGATTCGTGGGACGGGACACACAGAGGGCTCCCGCATCCTCCGGGATCTCCAACCGGTTGAAATCTACCCGATATTTGAACAATCCGTTCCCCAACTCTTCAATCCGGGACGGGAAGGACACGAATTGATCCGGATGAATCCCCTGGTCCGCGTAGCCTATGTACTCAGGGCAGAGAGGAAATACGATTCTCCGTATCCGCTGGTTTTTTCGCTTGCCACCTTTCGCACTGCTAGTCGGCGCCTCCCCAGAAACGCCTCCGAACAAGTTGAACAGAAGGAAGAAGGCCGTCTGGCTCCCATTGGTTACCGCGATGTTTTCTGGACCAATGGGCCAACCGAACCGATTCTTCAACAGGGTAGCCAGAGCTTCGGCAAAGGACGCGTTGGCAGTGGCGCTATCGTAGTTTCCCAGCATGGATTCGAGGGCGCCGGGTGTTTTAAGAATCTCCTCCATCCGTTTCCGGAACACCCGCTCCACTTCAGGAATGTGAGCAGGGTTACCTCCTCCCAGCATGTACTTTTTCTCCGAGCCCTGAAGAGCAAGACTCAGATCATCCATCAGATCCAGGATGCCGCTCCGTTCCGTGAACTTTTTACCGAAATCGGATAGTTCCATGCGAACACCTCCCCGTTCCCCATTGGATTCTGTCCTTGTAGGATAATCGGATTCCGTTGACAAAGCAATCGGGCGTATCCTACACTCGAAGCTACAATGGAACGAACCGTGTTCCCTGCCAAGGTGCGGGGAGAAGTGCTGATTCCCGCTTCGAAATCTCACACGATTCGCGCCCTACTCATTGCCACTATGGCAGAAGGGGAAAGCCTCCTCATCAATCCCCTGGACTCAGAAGACGCTCGGTCCTGCGTGGCAGCGTGTAGAAGCTTGGGCGCCCAGATTGAGGAAGAAACCGATTCTCGTGTAGGGTCTCGAACCTTTAAGGTTCAAGGGATAGGAGGAAAGATCCAATGTCCAACCGACCCCATCGACGTGGGTAACTCTGGCACTACCCTGTATCTCGCCTGTAGTCTTGCGGCACTCGGACACGCTCCCATACGATTCACCGGAGACGCTCAGATCCAATCCCGGCCCGCGAAGAATCTCCTTCGCGCTCTGGAAGACCTTGGAGCCAAGGTAACCTATCAGGGCAAAGAAGGGTTCGCGCCCTTCACCATCCATGGTCCCTTGCGGGGAGGGAAGACCCGGATCGAATGCCTCACCAGTCAGTACCTCTCTAGTCTTCTGATCGCCGCTCCCTTAATCGAGGGAGAAACGGAAATCGAAGTTCCCCTCCTCTATGAACATCCCTACGTGGAAATGACCCTTCGATGGCTGGAAGAACAGGGAATCCGCATGGAACGAAAGGGGTTGGAGTGGTTCCGGATTCCGGGTCGGCAACGGTTCCATGGATTCCAAAAGCAGATCCCCGGTGATTTCAGCTCTGCTACCTTCTTTTTCTGTGCCGCCGCCATCACCGGTTCCACTCTTACCCTCCTAGGGTTGGACATGGGGGACAGCCAGGGCGACAAAGAGGTCGTGCATATCCTTAAACGGATGGGTTGTAGCGCCCGGATAGAAGCAGACAGGATCACCCTCACGGGGCGCCCCCTGAAAGGAATCGAGATCGACCTGAACGCGATGCCCGATGCCCTCCCGGCCCTGGCAGCTACCGCCTGCTACGCGGACGGGACCACCCGGATCATAAACGTACCGCAAGCTCGGTTGAAAGAAACGGACCGGATAGCCGTTATGGCGGAGGAGCTTTCCAAACTCGGGGCGCGGGTAAAGGAACTCCCCGATGGCCTGGAGATCCGGGGGGTATCCCCCACACCAGGAACTCACGCGAATCAACGATTCCCCTTACATGGAGGGCGAGTGAATGGACATGGGGATCATCGGGTTGTGATGGCCTTGGCCATTGCGGCTCTCGCCGCGGAGGGTCCTGTTACCATCGAAACCGCCGAGGCCGCCTCTGTCACCTTCCCTTCGTTCTTCGAACTCCTGGAAAAGATTTCTATCCGAACCTTTTCTTGAACTGAACACCACCTTCCGGTACCATCCCCTACCCAACCTACATCTCTACATGATTTCCAGATAACCCTAGCCTTATACCCCTTTACCTCCGGGGAAAAACCGGGTATGGTTCCGTATCCAACCAATATGGATACGAGCCGGTTCGCGTTCTTCGATGTCGACCATACCCTAACCAGACATTCCACAGGCCGGCGGTTTGCCTTCCTAGGCGTCCGCAAAGGGATTTTCCCAATCTCCGCCCTTCTCACGATGCCTTTCTACTATACTTGCTACCGGATCGGCTTCATGCCGATTCGAAAACTGGATCGCTCCTTCCCCTTTCTTCGGGGAAAGACTCGGGAAGAATTGGAAGACCTCGCCTCAAGAACCTTTAATCAATGGATCAAGAAGGACGTGTATCCCGAAGCTGCCCAACTGATACAGACCCTCCAGGCTCGAGGCACGCGAGTGATTCTCGCATCTTCCTCCCTGGACATGTTGATTCGACCCCTAGCCCACTATCTGGGAGTGCACGAATACATTTCCAGTAGCCTTGAGTTTCTCGATCATCGAAGTACGGGAAACTTGATCGGATTCCCCGCGTTCGGGGATGAGAAGAAGCGGTTTGTCCTCGAGTTCCTGGACCAGAATGGGGGCACTCCAGAGGAATGTTCCTTCTATTCGGATAGCATCACGGATCTTCCCCTGCTGGAAACGGTCGCTCATCCCATCGCTGTAAATCCGGATCCCCGCCTCTTCTTTGTGGCGAAACGGAGGGGCTGGCCCATCTTAAGGTTTCATTAAAGAGTGAATGCGTAATCTCTTGAGATTTTAAACTAAACGGAGGTAATGCTCATGGAATTGAAGAATAGAATTGCCCTGGTAACAGGTTCCACTGGGGGATTGGGATGGCGGATCTGTTCAGCCCTTGCCAGAGAAGGGATGAAACTCGCCATGGTGTACCACAGTTCCGAAGAAAAAGCGAAGAAGAACCTTACAACCCTAAAGGATTCGGGGCATGAAGCCGTCATCATACGGGCCGATATTACCCAAGAGAAAGGCATCGAAACCATGGTGGAAGAAACCCTTAGAACCTTTGGACAGATCGATTGCCTGGTGTTAGATGCCGCCTACAATGTCTGGATTCCCTTTCATGACCTGAATAAATTGGATGGGGAAACCTGGAATTACATCATGAACTACAATCTAACATCCCCGTACCTTACCGTTCGCAAAATCGCACCCCTCATGAAACGGCAGGGCTCAGGAAGAATCGTGCTGGTCACGTCCATCGCGGGCCTCTCCCCCACGGGAAGTTCCATCGCCTACGCCGTCTCAAAGGCCGCCTTGATCCATCTCACCAAATGCCTCGCCGTGGCTCTGGCCCCGGAGATCCTGGTCAATAACGTGGCTCCTGGCTTGATGGAAGGGACAAAAATGACGGATAACTTGGCTCCCGATTACGTAGAACAGGTTAATAAGAGTTCCGCCCTGAAGCGTGCGGCCGACAAGGACGATGTGGCCGATGCAGTGACCTTGCTGTTGAAAACGGATAGCATCACCGGCCAGACTCTCGTGATAGACTCGGGTAGGGTGTTCCACTAAGAGTCAAGAG
>CAKZQO010000171.1 GCA_937140905.1 uncultured Spirochaeta sp. | reverse complement strand
TATCCTGTTCGATCAGTTCACTGATCCGGTTATTTTCTATACTGATCTTGGAAAGATCAGTTCCGCTGATGGACACAGCCTGAATCCCGGACACGATTTCTCCGAAAGCAGCATTATTCTGGTAGGATAAGTCAGCTACCTTCTGCATGGCCGAGTCGATGGTGACTGAGCTAGAAGATATTGTATGTACAGCGTTCTTCAGGGCTTCGGTTGTTTCGTTTAGTACTCCGATGGCGTCGGTGATTTCCTTACTCCCCTGCACTAGTTCGGACATCCCGGCGATCAGTTCGTTCATGCTATCGGATACCGTCTGGATGGTTTGTGACATGAGTTGCATCTTCTGGTTGGTCTCTTCGGTGAATTGAGAGGCTTCCTTGATCTCTCGAAGGATTTGTTTCAGGTTGGAGGTAATACTCTTTACGTTGGAAGCAGTAGCGGAAGCGAGTTTACCGATTTCCTCCGCTACCACAGCGAATCCCTTTCCCGCTTCTCCTGCGTGAGCCGCTTCGATGGAGGCATTTAAGGCAAGGATATTGGTCTGGTTTGCCACAGACTGGATGATTTCTATCAAATCCTCGATTACTGCGGTAGATTTGGCAATGCTCTTGATGCGGTCCAGGGTGGATTGCATGGTTTCGGAACTGCTACGAGCCGATTGAATCAGATCGATCAACTGTTGTTTGCGATGTTCTGCCAAGGTTCCCATGGAACGGATGGAAGCAATCATTTCGTTTATGGCTGCGCTGGATTCCTCCACGCTAGTGGCTTGCGCTTCGATCTTGCCTACTGCGTCTCCCGTTTGTTGGGTAATCGTTTGGGTTTGGTTCCGCGCGTCTTGGATCATTCGATCGACCGTTTCCATTTTGTTCCCGATCTGTTGAATGGTCGAAGAGATCTGCTGGAGACTGGAAGCGATGAGATCGGACTGGGTGGTAAGTTTCTCGCTGATCCGGTTGTTCTCGTCGATAGCGCCTTTCATCCGAAGGATCATGTCATGGAGGTGTTGGACAAAGGTGTTTACCCGTATGCTAAGGTCGGATAGTTCTTTGCTATTGGGCATGGGAAGTGAGATCGTAAGATCCCCTTCTCCTTCCGAAATATCCTTTAAACTAGAAGCAATAGTCCGGATAGGATGGAGGATAGACCGGGTAAGGAAAAAGAAGAATAGAATACAAGATAGGATGGAGGATAGAAGGAATCCTATAGAAATCAGAATCAAAGAGGAAAAGGTGGTATACATACCCCAAAGGATTACCCCTAATAACAACACGGACAAGAAGAGTATCGAGACAAGAATTTTCCCTCGGAGTGACTTCATAGTGTGTTTAGCTCCTTCCTGTTAAGTTTTGCACGAAACACGTTCCGGGATCTTAAATGATGCTGGATCATCAGGTGCTGCGCCTCATCCCCATTCCGCTCCTTTAGGGTTTGGATCATTGCCACATGCTCTGGATACGTTTCTTCCGGTGGCCGAGTCAATCCCTTCATGTTACTTTTTATCATGTAACCCGATGTTCTGGAAAGTTCCCAGAGAATCGAGTTGCCCGAATACCGGATTACCTTTTCGTGGAAGTTCTTGTCCGCGTGGACATAATCCATATAGGTTTTTTCGTTCAGGGGGAATGAGAATCCTTCGAAGCACCGGCTTAATTCTTCGATTTGGTCGGGAGTGGCATTCTCACAGCAGAGCCTAATGGCCATTCCTTCCAGCGCCCCCCGCATTTCAAAGAGGGCTACTAATTCTTCGTCGGAGAAGGCCCTTACAAAGTACCCCTGCCGACTTCGTTGTTCCAGGAACTTTTCCCCTGCCAGCCGACTGAGAGCATCGTTGATGGGAGTCTGACTGACACCTAGCATCTTGGAAAGTTCCAGTTTGTTGATTTTTTGACCCGGGGTGAGAACTCCATCGTCGATCATCACCTTGAGTTTCTCGTACACCAGGTCCGTCAGGATCTTGTTTTCAATCTTGGACATCTTCATCTTCCTTATTCGGAGTCGAAGGGTATAAGGTGCTTCAGCAGATTGGAGCGGGAATCACTAATGTGTTCGTACATGATCCTACGCGCTTCTGCAGGATTTTTTTCCTTTAACGCCTCTAATAATTGATGATGTTCCCCATCGCTCTTCTCGGGTGGTTTCAGGAGACCTTTTATATTACTAATAATGATGACATTGAAGGTGCTCAACATGTCGTACAACAGCCGGTTTCGGCTGATTCGCATGATGGACATATGAAACTGGTAATCGATTTGTTTGAGCGTGTGCATGTCTTTTGCCTGAGTTGCCACGTCATACTCACGCAACAGTTGTTCCAGTTGAGCAACTTCTTCAGGTTCGATGTAGGTAGCTGCTCGTTCTGCTCCCAGAGGTTCGAGCTGAATACGAATGTCATAGATGTCTACCAGTTCTTGTTCAGTAAACCTTTTTACGTAGGCTCCACGCCGGGAAATCGTTTCTACCAGGTTTTCCTGCGCTAGTTTGGCGAAGGCCGAAAGGAGGGGAGTGCGGGAAACCCCCAGTCGCTCTGCCAGGTCTTCCTGGATGAGCTTTTCGCCGGGTTTCAGCTCGCCACTAATGATCATATTTTTCAAGGTTTTATAAACTTTAGTGGCTAGATCTTCGAATTCGACCTTATACATTCCCCGAGTATAAAAGGAAAGAAGAGAGTTCGTCAATAGATATTGTATACAAAAAACATTACGACTTAGAATATGGGGGGCTATCGAGCCCTACACGCTTCAAAGCGCTAAGAGTTCTTCAATACCCCGAGTAGTTCTTTTGCCTCTTGCACGGTAGCCGGCTCATAGCCGATCCCTCGAAGTAGCTTAACGAGATGTTCCACCAACTCAACGTTTCTCTGTGCAGGTCTAGCGGGAGTGAGAAAGCATCCATCCTCGAACCCCACTCGAATGCCAGAGGCTCCCAGCGTCACGGCCATGAGCAGGAGAGACATATCCTTCATTCCTTCATGGATCAGGCTCCAGTGTGAACCAGTAGGCAGGGAATTGAGAAAATGAAACAGATGAATCGGCCGGGAGGGTAATGCGCCTTCAAACCCGAGACAAAGATTGAAGTTCAATGGATCGGACAGTACGCCTTCCTGCTTCAATTTCAACACGGTTTCGATCATCCCCAGGCTGAAGATCTCGAGTTCGGGAACTACCTGCTTCTCTTTCATTCTTCGGGCCCAGAAACGAATGTCGGGCAAGGTGTTGATGTACACCCCCTCTCCTAGGTTAGTTGAACCCATGTTTAGGGAGGCGAGCTGAGTGCGGGGTTCATCCACGGACACGCACCGTTCTTCTAGAGAAAGGGTAGATACGCCGCCCGTAGATCCCTGGATGAGAATATCCGATTCCTTTCGAATGAGGTCGAGGGTTTGGGAAAAGGTAGTTAGATCGGAGACCTGTTTTCCAGTCCGATCCCGCACGTGAAGGTGAACCATCGAAGCGCCTTCTTTCCAGCAGTCTATGACATCCTGGGCGATTTCTTCTGGAGTCAAAGGATTCCGGGTACCTTTAGGAACAGGGTGATCCACGTGGGCTACTGGCGCAACAGCAACGATTACTTTCCTATGCAATGGGGTTTTCTTACTTGGGGTTATCCCGGATTCAGGTAGCACCATCCGTACCTCCTTCTGCGCATTAAACACTGGAAATATATTGTGTACAATATACTATTAACCTGGTTTTTTTGTCCATGGTTGTTTCCGTAAAGTCAAGCAATTCACAAGTAACGCTAGAGCGCATTTCTTGCCCGTCCCTTTTGACCTTTTAACCTTCCAGATTGCCTTTAAGGAAAAGTCTTTGACAAAATAATATATTGTGTTTATGATATTGTATACAGTATATTTGGGCTCTGGGTAGGTGATAAAGAGTCTTAAGAATGCGAAGGAATGCCAATGTTTAACGCATTCTAACTTATGGAATGGCAAGAAAGGTGCAGTTGATGGCGCAACAGGAAGAGTTAAAACGAAGATTGAGAGGGATTTCCTTTGGAGTGTCTCCCGCTTATTTCTTTTCTCGATTTACCACGGATTTTACGGTGGAGCAGATCGCCCAGGCTCTACCCGACTTACGTGCCCTTGGGTTTGATGGTTTTCAATTGGAGATCTACCATGTGGATCGTCTTGAGGAATGGGAAACGAAAGGAGCGATGTTAGCATCCGTTGCTCAGGAAGAAGGACTGATTCCTACTCAATTCGTTGGTCATTTCCTGCTTCATGGGTTCGAGTCCCTGGAAACCCTTCGTTCAGCTTTTGGGATCGAGGAAATGAAACGAGTACTCGACATCTTAAAAGATTTCCCGGAATGTAGGGTGATCACTGTGCCGATCCCTGCTTTTCAGATCCCCGCTGGGTCCGTATGGGATAGGGAAACATACGAAGACATGTATCAGAGGTTAGTGGAAAAGGTCGCGTTCCAGTTAGAAATCGTGGAAGCGGCAGGGTTTCGCATGGCTTTAGAAATCGTTCCCTCCTCCCTCTTAGGCGGTATCGAAGGGTTCTTGAAGCTCCGCTCTCTGTTAGGAAGTACCACACTGGGGTATAACTTCGATACCGGTCATGCCTTCAGTAGTAAGGAAATTTTACCCTTCGTGCCTGCCCGATTGACTCTCGATGGATCCTGTTTCATTTACGGAACTCACTTGAAAGACAATTGGGGAACGGAAAACCTGGCGCTAGCTCCGGGGAAAGCTGGGGTCCCCTGGGAAGATCTCCTGCGAAATCTTCTCCTTGCGGGGTACAGGGGCTCGTTAGATCTAGAAATCGTATGTAAGGCAGAACAAGTCGCAAAGGAATATGGGAGGGGGCTTCGCTTCCTCCAAACGATAGTGGCAAGCCTTATGGTAGAACAAATGGCAGGGCTTCCGCTGAAGAAATCTAATTAGAAGGAGACCAAATATGGTGAAACTCGCGATTATCACATCCTTCCTGGGAAAGACGAAGGACCGGTTCCACGAGTACAATGAGCCCAAATCTTTGGAAGAAAAGTTCCAGATGCTGAAGGAGATCGAGGGGGCTTCGGGGGTAGAGGTAGTATACCCGTACGAGGTGGAAACTCCGGAAAAGACCCTCAGTCTCGCTAAAAAGTATGGGATCGAGTTCGCCGCTATCAATGTGAACATAAAGGCGGAACCCGAGTTCCGGAATGGGGGAGTCACCTCTCCGGATAAAAAGGTTCGGGACAAGGCGGTACGGTTCATGAAAGAGGCGAAGGATTTCGCAGAAGCGGTGGGGGCTGACAAGGTCACCTGCTGTCCGTTGGGGGACGGGTACGAGTTCGCCTTTCAGAGCGACTACGCGCAGGCCTGGAAGCGGTTGATCGAGACGTTCGGGGAAGCGGGAGCCTACAAGAAAAACATTCCCCTTTTCATCGAGTACAAGCCAAGCGAGACCCGGGGGACCTGCTATGTGGATTCGGCGGCCAAGGCGTTGCTCCTGATCAAGGACATCGGGGTAAAGGAGATGGGCGTCACGATCGATTTCGGTCATTCCACCTACGGCGGGTTCACTCCGGCCGAAGAAGTGGCCTTAGTGGCGGAGAGCGGTCATCCATACTACATCCACATCAACGATAACGACGCCAAGTGGGACTGGGATTACTTTTGCGGCACCAAACATTTCCTCTCCTACGCCGAGTTTCTCTACTACCTCAAGAGGTACGGGTATAAAGATTTTTTAACTTCGGACACGAGCCCCACCCGTTGGGACATCAGGGGAACCTTCGAGGCCAATAACCGGATCACTCGGAAGCTATGGAAACTCCTGGAGGAACTGGACGATAAGGGGTTCCGCAAGCTCTTCGGTGGACCGGATTACCTGGCCACCTGGAAGTTCCTGGAGGAGAACCTGTTCAAGTTAAGCTGATTCAGTCGCGCTTAACCCGTTGCCCGGGTTCGGTCTTTGGAGAGGATGTTTGTTTCGGCGTAAGGTTCTCGCGCTTCCTATTGTTCCGTTCGTCAGGCTCGGCAACCACGTCACTAGAGTCTATCATCGCCGAGACTCTAGCGGGGTTGGTAAGCCGAATCTCGCTGCGAAAGACGACGGGTTTCCCTTTAAGGACGAGGGAAAACTTCGGGTCCACTTCGGAGATGGGAAGAGAGACCGCTTTCTTTCCGTCCACCTCTATCTCAAGACGAATGGCCCCCTCGTCCTTACGGTTGTAGCGCACTTTGTGCAACCATCCTGGCCCAAGGTTAGCGATGGTCACGACCACGCGGTTATCGGGGTCGAGTTCGATCTTATCCACAGCCAGATCGGGCTTTCTCTCGTACGCGGCCTCCAGATCCGGGTCTACCTCCCACGCGTCTCCGGGGTAAGAGATTAGGACGTTCCCATGGTATTCCCCAGGTGACGGATTACGCAGAATGACAACGTACCTTCCTTTCGTGGTGAGAAGGTCTTTGTCATCCACATCCAACACTAGGGGCTCGCCCTTGTCTAGAAGTTTCCGAGTACCATGGTACCATTTTGGTTTTGACTCATTGCCTAAAAGATCCCTCACCTCTTGGATGATCTCCCTTAAAGCCGCGGCTTCGAGTTTAAGCGTTGGAACGTAGTTAACCACAGTCTTGCACATCTTTACCCACGCCGAGTCCTCTATTTTATCGAAAACCCGGGAGTCTGCGAGAATATAGTTGGGAAGGCCTCCCGTCGCTTCCACCCGTAGATCGACACCGGTCATCTGGTGATAGACCCGGATTCTGCCTGGGCGGGCAACCTCGAACGGAACGTAGACTACATACCGGTTGTCCGCTTTGCCGGGCAGGAGCTTGAACTTTTTATGTATCCGCGCGTCTGAAGCCAAATCATCCGTATACGAGAAAGACACGGTAAAAAATAGGGCCGAGAAAGCTACACTAAGTACCCTGAGCCACAATAATGGTTTCATTTCTTCCCCCTGTTGGATGTGTTGTTTGACATAATTGTATAACGATTTTTTTGTGCTAACAATGAAAGGACCTGTACAATGAGCTCGCAAGATTTTTCTAACGCGATCGAAAGTAAAATTCGTGAATTGGCAAATAAAAAAGGCGAGTTTAAAACTCGCCTTCTCATACTTTCATTTTTTAAAAGTGTAATTTCCCTAATCCCTAGGCTAATCCATATGCGACCCGCCGTTGATGTCTATCTCCTCACCTGTGATGTAAGCGGCCTCGTCAGAGGCAAGGAAGCAGATGGCTGCGGCTATCTCTTCTGGCTTTCCCAACCGTTTCAACGGAATATCGGCGGCCATTTTCTTCTGCTCTTCCTCTGGCTCGATTCCGCCCCGGATGTCGGTGAGCACGAGACCAGGAG
>CAKZQO010000170.1 GCA_937140905.1 uncultured Spirochaeta sp. | reverse complement strand
TGTGTACGCTAGGGTTAGAATTTATGATGAGGCATTCCAAAACTCAGGGTTAGATTTTTGGATGAGGCAACATGTACAGTTGACCCACCGGATCCTCTTACCTACAATGAACCTGTATGCTATACAGTCGCCTCTTCACCAAGACTCTTCGGGAAGTGCCTCAGGATGTCCGTTCCCCTAGCACGATGTTTCTTTTAAAGGGAGGATACATCCGATCTATGGGGCAAGGATTGTATGGGATTCTTCCCCTTGGATTGAGGGTATTACGAAACATCGAGAGAATCATCCGAGAGGAAATGAATGCTCTAGGAGGACAGGAAGTTTCGGTTCCCCTGGTGACACCCCGGGAGTTCTGGCGAAAAAGCGGACGGGACCAGTGGATCGATCGGGATATGGTACGGTTCGAAGATCGAGCGGGAAAAGAACTAGTGATTTCTCCTACCCATGAGGAAGCGTTCGTGGAGATCCTGAAGAGTTCCCTTCATTCGTACCGGGATCTCCCCCTCTTTCTGTATCAGTTCCAATTGAAGTTCCGGGATGAAGAAAAGCCCCGACAAGGGTTGATTCGGGCGAAAGAGTTCCGTATGAAGGATGGATATTCCTTCCATCGTTCCTATACGGACTTGAATAATTTTTTCCCCAAGATCTACGCGGCGTATATGCGGATTTTCAACCGATGTGAAATCCCTGTGCGGGTAGCAGAAGCAGGGGTGGGATATATGGGGGGGGAAAAGTCTTTCGAGTTCCTCATGCCCTTCGAGCATGGGGATGACACGGTGGTGGAATGTACAGATTGCGACTACAAGGCTAACAAGGAGATAGCTATTGCCGCCAAAGAGTACGAGGTAGAACCCCTTAAGGAAATGGAAAAGATCCATACTCCGGGATGTTCTACTATGGAAGCTTTGTCGAAATATTTGAAGGTTCCCAAGTCCCGGTTGGCGAAAACCCTCATCTATCGCACTCCCCGTGGACTGGCTCTTGTGGTCGTTAGGGGTGATTATGAGGTGAGCCTAGAAAAGCTTCGAAGGATTCTGAAAGAACCGATTCTAGGACTCGCCTCCGAAGAGGAAGCCCGAAAAGAAGAGCTTGAGCCCGGATATCTCTCCCCCTTGGGAATAAATCCCGAAATACCTTTGGTGATCGATGATCTAGTGGTGAACTCCTTCAATCTTGTCTATGGTGCCAATGAATCGAATTATCACTTCACAAACGTGAATTACGGAAGAGATTACGATGGAGGGATCGTGGCGGATGTAGCCCTGGTAAAGGAAGGGCAACGGTGTCTGTTTTGCGGCAAGACCTTGAAGTTTACCCGTTGCTTGGAGTTGGGGCATATCTTCAAATTAGGGGATTACTATTGTAGATCGATGGATCTGAGCGTGCAGGAAGAGAGGGGAGGCCGCCTGTATCCCTACATGGGGGCCTTCGGGATTGGAGTGGAACGGTTGATGGCAGCGATCGTTGAGGCAAACCATGATGATCAAGGGATCATCTGGCCCTTGGCCATCGCACCTTTCCGGGTCTACCTTCTAACCATTGGGAAATCGGGAACGGTGCGTCAGACGGCTGAACATATTCACCATACCTTAAAAGACATCGTTCTGTACGATGATCGATCGGAATCGGCTGGAGTGAAACTAAAGGATGCCGATATGTTGGGCATACCTATTCGGATAGTAGTCTCTACGGGAGGGTTGCAGGAAGGATACGTGGAGGTGAGGGAACGACGAACGGGCATGATGGTAAAAGTATCGAAGGGAAACCTGATGACCGTGATCGAAGATTTGGAAAAAGGGAAACTCCCTGTATGAAGTTCGAACTGGGTCCAGAACTTGTAGATCAGATCATCTTCGCCATGGAAGATCAGGAAAACGATTACTATTTCGATGTAGTGGAAGGGACGCTGGTACCTGCCATAGAATTGGCGGAAGAAGATTTGGAGGAGGAAGATCGGTACATTCCCCTTCCCGAATGGAGATCGGTGGATGGGTTCAACCTGATGGAACGGTTTACGGCATCATTACGGAATCCAATCTATCGGGAACGATTGCGGCAGATTCTCACATCGGGCCGAGGGGTGTTTCGACAGTTCAAGGATGCATTGAAGGAACGGCCGGAAATAGAAAAGTTATGGTTTCATTTCAAGAACCGAGAAATGAAAAAAGAGGTGTATCGTTGGTACAACTCCCTGCGGGAAAGCTGGGGGTTGAAGGAAGTGGAGATCGATTGGGAGGAGCCAGAGGATCTAGTAATCTCTGATTTTCAACTAAATCGTTGGGATGTTCCGGATGATGCGCTCCTTCTAGAGTTGGACCGGAAAGGGTTTCTAGAAATGGTTAGTCCCCTATCCCTTTCAGAAGCAGAAAAGGAGGGTCTCTATCAGAGTAAAAGGTTCGGTCTTTCCCCTTCTCATCCGGATTCGATTGTACTTCAAGCAAGGAGTCCTTCGGAGGAATTGGTGGCTTTTCTATGGGCCATGAAGAACAAGTTTCGCACCGATATCGAGGCTTACCATATCCTGCAAATCTACTGTAAACCGGAGTACAGGGGAATTGGTCTTTCTAGAGCATTGGTAGAGACTTTCTGTACCTCGGTGCTCTCTGTTCCAGGGAACCGGGTGACGATCGAACTCCTCGGAACCGCTTTGGAGCTTTCTGAATCCTTCGAGAGTACGGGTTTCAGACCGTTCTCTCAGGTGCTAGAGGTGGATGCCTCTTCGTGGAAGGAAAGTCACCGCTTGGTAGAGCCTACTTGATGCTCTGTACTTTTACCCTTTTGGCTCCCGGATTTGCTCTATCTCTTCATGCAGCTTTTCTAATTCTCGCATCACCTCATCGGCTACGAACTGCTTAAGGTCCACATCAGCGGGTGCCCTGGAACGGGCTTCGTTCCGGAAAATTTCGCATTCCAGGATCGGGCTTACTTTGTACACTACCGTGTCTTTGAACAGTTGATCTTCCTCCATCTCTCCACTCGGATGGATCCGTAGGATGTTTCCTCCGATTCCTATGAGTACCATATAGTCGAACACTTTCAAGTAGGAATCAATCTCCTTGAGACCCCGCTTTGTATCAGGATTACCAGGCCGGTACCGTGTTCCCGAAGGGAAGACTAGGATGATGTGCCCTGAGTGTTTGCACCGAACCATGTGATGAAGGGCTGCACGGTTGATGACGCTACTCTTTCTCCGAGCTTCCTTCTGTTCCTCCGGATCGGTAATCTTCTCTAAGTAACGGCTAGGGTATATGACGATGCGGGAGTAAGCTTCGGAGAACGCAAGCACAGCCTTGCTTTCCACGTTGAGTTTCAATCCTGCCATTGCCACGATGGACTCTGCTAGGGCCTGTCCTTCCGGACTACTTCGGGATAGAAGGTAGATAAACACCGGCAGATCGAAGTTACTATAGTGTTCCATGAGGATGAGGCAGGATTTCCCTTCCTTGCTCCTACGGTGCAGTTCATAGAGGGTCTCGATGTTAATGATCCGACTTCCGGGAAGAAGATGGTCTTCGATTACCTTGTCCACATACTTACGGTTTACGGGATTGCCCGGCTGGAACACGTTCTTTTCCGTTACCTCCTGATTCTGGGAGGTGTTCTGAATCATCGCAGCCAGGTGAGTTCGGTATACTTCGGCAATCGTTGGCATATCTCGCTCCTCTTTGTAACAGTAGGGCGAACGGATATGCTTGTCAACTATTATTCTACTGCTATGGCATAGATCTGGGTTCCCATGGAACCGGAAGGAGAACTGACTGCTAGTTTTGTGGCTCCCTTCCAGATGAACGCCTCGGAACCGATCCCTTCCGGATCTCCATAGAAACCTGCAACATACACGATCCCGTCTTTCACGGTGAGACTAGCAACAAGGCCGCCCATTAGTTCCGATGGGAAAGGTACGGGGATGGGCGCCCCGTTTTTCCAATAGGTAGGTGTCCACCCGTCTTCATTTGGGATTCCAATGCCACCGCCTATGTATACGTTGGAATTGTCCACAAATGGAACAATTGCGAAGTTAACTGAGTTGGAAGCGTACCCATTGAGTGTGATGACAGTACTAGTCTCGTTTTCTGTGTTGTATTTCCAGTAACAGGGAATCCCGGTTGAGGCATCCGCGTAGTATCCGGCAAGGTAGAGAAATCCTTGGGAAAAGGAAGCCCCATATACTCTACCTCCATTGATCCCATTAGGCAGTGATAAGGCGTGGGGAGTCCCGTTCTTCCACAGATAAGGTACCGAATCGGTTTCAGAGTTGGCCACCCCGGCAATATAGACTGTCTCATTCTGTACCCATAATCCACCAAATCCTACAGTTCCGATGGTGAAGGATTCTGGGGGGGGCACGAAGGTTGGAGAGGTGTTATTTTTCCAGTAAGTCAATTTGCGTTGGGGGTTTTCCGGATCCGACATGTCCACTAGTATTCCTGCGGCATATACCGTCCCATTTTCGATAAAGATAGCTGTCAATGTAGGATCTCCGCCTGTGTGGTTCGGAGGCACAGGAAGAAGTGTGGGCGCGGATGGTTGGGTTCCTATGGGGATAACCCAGACGCAGGGGTCTTTTTTACCTTCGCTATCTATTACATCTCCCGCGACATAGATAGTGCCTGATGAGACTTGTACGGCAAAGCTTCGCCCTTCTGTTTTTCCAGCTGGAAGGGGGAGTAGGAGTGGAGTTCCATTTATCCAGAGGACAGGCTTGAACACTTCATTGTCCATAGTAGAAAACCCGACCGCATAGATAGTTCGAGATACGGCCCCGCTAGAGGTGGATGTTTCATCAATTTCCCTTGTAGGGGAGACCTGTAATTGACAGGATAAG
>CAKZQO010000169.1 GCA_937140905.1 uncultured Spirochaeta sp. | reverse complement strand
GTGTAGTAGTAACTATATCCCCTACAGGAATAACTATGCCTAACGAATAGGTCTCACCTGAAGGAAAAACTCCCGGTTTATTCCAATAATCTGCCGCTTTCGTTTGCCCATAATAATTCGCATCCGGATGTATATGGTTATATAGATTACTATAATTCCCCGCGTTCACGTCCTTCATGAACATGTCGATCCGTTCCTCGATGGTCACTCCTTTGGCCATGAATAGGTCACAGCCCGCAAATAAGGTTAAAAGCGAGATGGCAGCCACGGCGGTGAGGACGAATAGAGCTTTTCCCCTCACCCTCGCACTGGTTCTACTGGGTGCCCTATTCTCATACTGGGTTTTTTCGCCAATCCCATTGGTTGTTCTATCGATCATTGGTTTCCTCCTATGTTTGATACTTCACGCAATGCGGGCGTCTATGAAAGCCTAAGAAGTAAAACACGCCCACTCACTAAGACTCATCAGATGTCCGCCTCCACTAAGTGGGGTACGATCGTTTCTTCATACTTTTGTAGAATATCCTTGTACCGTTCCAGGAACTCCACGTACACGGGCGCGGTAGGCTTGGTAAGGTAGCGGCTTTTCATCTGCAAGTATAACCCGCCCACCACGTACCTACGCAAGGATAGGTAAGATAGGGCGTAGAACCGCTTGTTGAGGAAGAGGATCCTGCGGTTGTACCCCACCCCTTTCAAAAGCTCCTCCCGAAGCTGGTTGGCCCGAACCTCGTCCTTCGCTTCCACGGCCTTCTTCAGTTCCTCGTACACTTTATTCACCTCGGTTTCCACCCGGGCTAGCACGGGAAGGATATCCGCCAGTCCTTTCCGGTAGATCTCCAGCTGCAGAGCAACCCGTTCGATTCCCGCCACGGGATCCTTTAGGAACTCTTCCAGTTTTCCCTGGTTCCACGTGCTATAGTCGATCTGTTTCCCGATCCAGGTAAACTTCTCTCCCGGAGGACTTCCCGGTTTTACTTCTACCGCTTCGTTCTTTTCGAGAGTTACCTCTTTCCCTACTGATTCTACCGCGACGGCACCCTGTTCCACCACCACTAGGGTGGATCCGTCAGCGCCCGCGTACACGGTTAGATCCGTGCCCCTAACTCCTGCCACCGCTCCGGCGGTACGTATGGAGGGTCCCTTTCCCGTGAACTTGTTCAGCCTGTAGGATACGGAACCCACCGTGGTAGCTAGCACAGTCTGCTTCTCTCCTTCCAGTTCCACTTCGGATAAGGTAAATACCGTGTTGGGTTTCACTTGAATCAGGCTCTTGTTCGGCAACTCTAGATCTGCCCTACCCGTAGTCTTGGTGATGACAGACTCGCCACTTTTCAACGGATTCCCGATCTCCAGCGGGAGGAGTTTCCCCTGGAGGTTCTTCGCGTTCGCTTCCCCCTCCACGTACACAGTTAGGGCTTCTTGCCCATAGCCAACGAAGGGACTACATAGAAAGAGGAGTAAGAACGAGAAGAAAAGCGCGGTAGCTTTCGCACCCCTTTCGTTTCCTCTGTTGCTTTTCTGTGTGTTCATTGTACTGGCCCCCTGAACCCCATCATCCTGGGATATCCTTTCACCTCGCGTCCCAATAGAAAATAGAAGGTGCCATCGACCGACTGAACCTGCACCAAGGAGGTGTCCCGGTCGATGTACTTTTTCAGGAACGTTCGGACTTCCATGGAATCCCGGAAATACTTCGCGTCCTCCATCATTGCGAAACGGTTCTGCACTACTTTCGGGCTTCGAATGCTGAACCCAACCTTGTGAAGATTTTCCCAGAACTCCGAAAGATCCTTCTGGAGAAGTACGATTTCTCCATCGATGAGAAAGGGGGTACTGGCAACTCCCGGCACTTCGTTCACCCCCCCGCGATTGATCAGTTCCACTAGTTTTACCACTTTTTCCTCTTTTTGGACGTAGGGGACGGTAGCGCAGGAAGTAAAGCTCTGTAGGATACCCAGCCCGACAAGAACAACCAGAATCAGAACTCCCCTATTTTTCTTCCAAAATTCCCCGGATGATTTCATCGATGTCCTCCTGATCGATATCGAACTTTCTCTCGAAGGCAAGTTCCTGATTCACGCTACGCAGTTTCTTCAGCAAACTATAGATGATCAGCATGAGGAGCTGGATCCCTGTCTTGGGACGTTTTTGTAAAAAAGAAAGGAAGAAGGTTCTTCCAATAGCTACCAACACAGTCCCATCGGAAGCTACCACGTTGGCTGTCCTTCGTACCCGGGCAAACAGCCCTGCTTCCCCGAAGAATTGCCCCTCGCCGATGGTGCTGATGAACACCTCTCGATCCCCTTCGCTCACCGTCACATCCACGCTGCCCCGAGCTACCAGGTAGAACTCTGGCCCCACGTCCCCTTCCTGGATTACCCGTTGCTCGGTATCGTACCGAATCAACCGGGAATTCCGGAGCAGGTCCATCAAGGCTTCTTCCTCAAAGTAAGTGAAGAGTGGGGTCGCTTTCAGATACCCATACACCTCTCGAGCTTCTTCCATCTCCATGACTACCATTGTATCCTTTTTCCCATAGTTTTCAACCTGACAGGGTCTATGGTATGGTCATCCCATGCTGAACATACCATTAGGTCCTCGTTTGGGAGAGTTCGCCGCGCTAGCCACTGCTCTATTCTGGACCATCACGGTTCTCTGTTTCGAGTATGCTGGCAAACGGGTAGGAACTCGGTCCCTGAACCTCATTCGGCTCTCCTTCGGGTTCATCTTTCTTTCCCTTTTCACATGGATCACCCGGGGAAGGATTCTTCCCCTCGATGCGCCCCCTTCGCTCTGGTTCTGGTTGACAGCCTCGGGCTTTGTAGGGTTCGTGGTAGGGGATCTCTTATTGTTCCAGGCCTTCATCGAGATCGGAGGAAGGATCTCCATGCTCATCTATTCGGCTGTTCCCCCTCTTTCGGCGGTATTGGGATGGATCTTTCTTCGGGAACGGATAAGTCTTCAGGGTTTTGTGGGAATGGTCATCACCTTGAGTGGGATTGCGCTCGTTATCCTCGAAAAGGATAGTGCCGAAGGAGACTCTGACGCGACCCGTACTCAGTTTCGTCACCCCCTTCGAGGGGTCCTTCTAGCTTTTGGAGGAGCGCTTGGGCAAGCGGCAGGGCTCATTCTCAGTAAGCACGGAGCCCCGTCCTTCAACCCCTTTGCCGCCACGCAGATCCGGTGCCTGGCCGGAATTGTAGGATTTACCCTAGTGGTGCTTGCCACCCGGCATGGATCCCAGCTGATCGCGGCTTTTCGGGACAGAAAAGCTCTACGAATTATTCTCTTGGGATCCTTCTTCGGTCCATTTCTTGGGGTATCGTTGAGCCTTTTGGCCATCCAGCATACCAGTACGGGGGTAGCGTCCACGATCATGGCCCTAGTACCCGTCCTAGTGATCTGGCCTTCCCACATCCTGTTTCACGAACCTATCCGTTTCCGAGAAGTGGTAGGAGCCCTTATCGCTGTAGCGGGAACGGTATTATTATTCTTTCATTAGGACTCGTAGTCCGAGGTGAAGTAGTACTGAATTCCCTTTTCTTCCTGGAAGGTGCGTTCGATAGTCCAACGGTTCCGGGCTAGAAATACCAGACGGCCTTCCCGGTCGCGGCAGAGCTTGCTTTCGTGTCTTCGGATGAACTCTTCCAGCCGAGCCTTATCGCCGCAGTGGACCCAGCAGGCGCTGGTGTACTCGGTAGGTTCGAACCGGCACTGGGCTTTGTACTCGGTTTCCAGCCGGAACTGGAGCACATCGAACTGTAGCTGCCCCACTACCCCCACCAGGCGCTGACTGGAATTGAGGCGGGTGAACACCTGTACTACCCCTTCCTCCGTCAACTGATCCAGCCCTTTTTCCAATTGTTTGGACTTGAGAGGATCCAGGTTTACCACTGTCTTGAAGATCTGGGGCGCGAAGCTGGGGATCCCCGTGAAGCGGAGGATCTCCCCCTCGGTGATGGCGTCTCCGATCTTGAAGGTTCCCGTGTCATGGATCCCGATGATGTCTCCCGGGTACGCCTCGTCGATGATGGACCGATCCTGGGCCATGAAAGCCGTGGGATTGGCGGTCTTGAAGGTCTTTCCGCTCCGCACGTGGAAGTACGTCTTGTTCCGTTCGAACACCCCCGAACAAACCCGCATGAAGGCGATCCGGTCTCGGTGACGGGGGTCCAGGTTCGCGTGGATCTTGAAGATCAGGCCCGAGAACTTTTCGGCAAAGGGAGACACGTACGAGCCACCCTCTAGAGGTCGGGGAAGGGGGGGTGGGGCGATATCCACGAAACAATCCAGGAGTTCCCGGACGCCGAAATTATTCAGGGCACTGCCGAAGAACACGGGAGTTTGGAGACCCTCTAGGTACGCCTTGCGGTCGAAGGGAGGGTACACCTCCCGTAGCAAAGCCACATCTTCCCGCAATTTTTCAGCCAACGATTTCCCTACCTTTTGGTCCAGAAGGGGATCGGTGAGATCGGTGATCTGAACGGAACTCTCCTCATCCTGCTTTCCATGAGGATCAAAGAGGATCAACCGCTTTTCATAGAGACTGTACACCCCCTTGAACTCCCGGCCCTGCCCCACAGGCCAACTCATGGGGCATACCGTGATCCCCAGTTCCTCTTCCACCTGATCGAGGAGTTCCATGGGATCCCGGCCTTCCCGGTCCAGCTTATTCATGAAGGTAATGATAGGAGTCTTCCGCATCCGGCAGATCTCGCAGAGCTTTCGGGTACGGTCCTCTACCCCCTTTACCGAATCAATCACCATGAGGGCGCTATCCACCACCGTGAGGGTCCTATAGGTATCCTCGGAAAAATCCTCGTGCCCCGGCGTATCCAGTAGGTTGATCTTCCGACCCCGGTACTCGAAGCCCATCACCGAGGTAGAAATGGAGATCCCCCGTTCCTGTTCCATCTGCATGAAGTCGGAAACCGTCTTTCGGGTGTTCTTCTTCGACTTCACCGCTCCTGCCGTATGGATCGCTCCCCCAAAGAGAAGAAGCTTTTCCGTGATAGTGGTTTTTCCCGCATCGGGATGGCTGATAATGGCGAAGGTCAGCCGCCTTTCGATTTCTTTCTGTATGGGATTCATTACAAGATGAAAAGAAGATACGGATTCTGACCCAAAGTGTCAAGGAGAAGCCGATTCCTTCACAACCGATAAAATCTCCTTCACGATCCGATCCGCGTCGTCGTTTGGTACCTGACAGGTTCCCGCGTTCTCGTGTCCCCCGCCTCCATACCGGAGTAAAAGCGCTCCCACGTGAACTGTAGAAGTCCGGTTAAAGATCGACTTTCCTAAACTGATTACCGTGTTCTGCCGATTCAAACCCCACATCACTTGAAGGGAAAGATTGATCTCCGGATACAGAGCGTACCGGAGGAAACGGTTCCCCACGTAGATAACGGGCTCCTTCCGCAGATCCGTCACCAGCACATTTCCTTCCACTCGGCTTGTATATTTGAGTTGGTCCCTATACAACCCCTCCTGTTCCCAATACAAGGCAACTCGTTCCTGCACATCGGGAAAAGAAAGAACTTCATCGATCGAATAGATCCTGCACGCTTCGATCAGATCCATCATTAACTGGTAGTTGGAAATACGAAAGTTCTTGAATCGGCCTAATCCCGTGCGACTGTCTGTCAGAAAGCCCAATAGGATCCAACCAGTAGGCCGCAGTACCTCTTCCTTCGTCAATCGGGCTGAATCGATCTTGTCTGCCTCCAGAATGATTTCCTCATACCGGGGAGGAAACGCCCGGGGGCCTCCGTAGTAATCGTACACCACATGAGCCGCGGAAAAGGCCGCGGGAACGATGATGTAATTCTGATGAGGCCGTTCCCGAATCGCTTCACTGGCATGATGGTCAAAGGCAAGGTACACTCCCGGTACATAGGGAAGGTTCGTGGTGATATCGGTAGAGCGAACCTGTACTTTTCCCGTTTGCATGTCACTGGGATGGACAAAGAGGATTTCGTCTATGAGATCCATCTCTTTGAACAACATTGCGCACACCAATCCATCGAAATCGCTTCGAGTTAGTAGCCGATACTTGGTGTGCACGAAATCCTCCCTTTCCCAGGATTCATCATAGCATGTTTTGGGAGAAATTGCTGGAAGATTACCCCCCGCTTTTCCCTCAGCTCTTGGAAAGGGGGGTGCGTCCCCGAAGGGATCGCGCCAGGGTTAACCGATCCGCGTATTCCAAATCTCCGCCCACGGGAAGGCCCAAAGCCAATCGAGACGTGTGGATCCCTAAAGGTTCAATTAGTTGCACTAAATAAAGGGCTGTGGTATCCCCTTCGAGGGTCGGGTTCGTGGCAATAATTACCTCTTTCACTGGTAAAGCACGTAACCGTTCCAGGAGTTTCGAAATCCGTAGTTCCGAGGGTCCCACCCCGTCGAGAGGAGAAAGCACCCCCATCAGCACGTGGTACAATCCCCGATACTCCCGGATCGATTCGATCACCTCCACATCCTGCGGTTGTTCTACGACGCAAACTAACGAGCGATCCCGGGAAGTATCCTCACAGATAGAACAAATCTCATCCTCCGTATAAGAACCACATTCCTTACAGGGATGGATCCGTTCTCGCACATGGACAAGTTGTTGGGCCAGGTTCTGCACGTACTGGGGATCCGCCTTCAACAGATAGTAGGCGATGCGGGATGCGCTCTTCTTTCCCAAACCCGGAAGTTTGGCTAACTGAGCAATCAGCTCATCCAGCGCTTTCATGGAATCCTCTACACACCGAAAAAGCCTGGCGGGATCCCTCCCGTAATATCCGACATTTCCAACCGGATCGCTTCCTTAAGTTTGGATAGGGCGTCGGAAAAAGCTGCTTTCAGCAAATCTTCCAGCATGGGAATATCCTGGGGATCCACCGCTTCAGGGGAGATTCGAACCGAAAGTACCTCGAACCGCCCGTTCATCTCCACCTGAACCATGTCTCCCCCCGCGTGCCCTACCACCTTCACGCTCTTCAGTTTCTCCTGCGTTTCATTGAGCTTTGCCTGGAGACTCTGGAAGTTCTTCATTAGTTCGAACGGATTGATGTTCATTGTATGATTTCCCCCCGAAAGACTTTCCGCGCAATTTCGATCCGATCCTCTTTCCCTCCTTCCGAAGGTTCGGTTTCAGACGATCTAGCCCCTTTATTATTGGCAACTCCCCCATCCGGGTCAGTCTTGGAAGGTTCAAAGTGCACCACCACCTCTACCTCGCGACCTAAGACTTCGCGTACCTTCTGAGTCACGAGGGCAAGATCTGCCTGCACCAGATCGGCTGAAAACTTGTTCCTGAATACAATAATAAGGGTATTCCCCTGCCATCGCCAAGCTTCTGCTTTTTCCAGAGTTGAACTCAGGGTCAGTTTCTTCCGCTTTAAACTCGCGATAATTCCCTGTCGTTGGGAGGTCTCAAGTTCTGACTTCTCCTTGATTGCTTCGATCCCTATCTGCGGGATCCGCTCCGCCTGCGGGGTCACTTCCTCTTGCCAACCATCCTCTGTTTCTCCTTCCTCCGGAAGAGCGCCTGAAGAAGGCTCGCTATTTATTTCCCTCTCAACTTGGAGGGATCCTCTTTTTATACCCGTCCCCAGCGTCCCCTTTGGTTCTATTCCCTTTTGTCCCGTGCTTTCTCCTGTTGCGTACCGTAGCTCCCGCCGCAATGCCTGGATCCGCTCTAAAAGTTCTTCCCGGGACAGATAGTTTCGAAGGTCTGCCAACCTGCTCAACACCAGCTCTACCTCGAACCGACCATTGATCGAGTAGCGAAGGTTCCGATACAGCTCGAGGAGTAGGCTTAAAGCCTTTTCGATCTGCCTCACCGAAAGCGTTTGAAGAACTTCCGAAGAGAATCGATCTACCGTGTACCCTAAGAGGGAGGGTTTCTGGATCCCCATCTTTAGGAAGAGAAGGGAGCGATAATAATCGGTGAGTTCGATCACGAACTGTTCCACCGCTACTCCCGAAGTCATCACCTCGTCGAATAGGCGTAGCGCTTCGTTCCCCTTGCCGGCAGAGAGAAGTTCCACTAGGGTATTTACCCGGTCGAAACCTGTAAGCCCCAGTTTGTCCTGGATCTTCTTCAGGGTCAGGTTTCCCTCGGCAAACGAAATGACTTGATCGAAGATTGTGTACGCGTCCCGTAAGGAACCAGTCGCTTCCTTGGCGATCCAGAGAAGGGCCGCTTCCTCTGCCTGAATTCCCAGATCCGTCGAAGCTTCCTGCAATTTGGTAAAGATCGTTTCCAAGGGGATCAGCCGGAAGTTGAACTGCTGGCATCGGGATCGGATAGTTGGTGGAACCTTGTGTATCTCTGTTGTGGCAAAGATAAACACAATATAGGGCGGAGGCTCCTCGATCGTTTTCAGCAATGCGTTGAAGGCGCTGTTGGATAGCATGTGTACTTCATCGATAATGTACACCTTGTACCGACCCGAAGCAGGGGCAAACAGCACCTCATCCTTGATCTCCCGAACATCGTTCACTGAAGTATTGGAGGCTCCATCGATCTCGATCACGTCCAGAGCAGAGCCGGAAGATATTTCCCGACATTGGGTACAGACCCCACAGGGATGGGGAGTTGGCCCCTTCTCGCAGTTCAAGGCCTTGGCCAGAATACGGGCAGCGGATGTTTTTCCCACTCCCCGGGGACCTGCGAAGAGGTAGGCATGAGCTATCCGGCCCTGGGTAAGGGAGTTCTTCAGGGTAGTGACGACAAACTCTTGTCCCACGAGGGATTCGAAATCGGACGGTCTTTTCCTATTGGCAGTTACTTCATACGACATGATGGCGTTTAAAAACCCCTTTAGACCTGGTTAAGTACCCCGTGGCACATCCCTGATCACTTACCGCTGCTCCCTTCCGGGCCTGACGGGGTTGGGTGACAGCAGATTGCACGGAACCTAACCAAAGCACTAAAGGGGTAATCCGGAGAGAGAGGGATTCGAACCCTCGGTACCCGGTTAGGGTACACACACTTTCCAAGCGTGCTCCTTCGGCCTCTCGGACATCTCTCCCTAGATGAGCGCGCCACTTAAGAACGCACCCGAACGCTTTACACCTTCCTCGAACGCCTCTACTAACTCGTTTGTCCCTGCCTAGAGCAGGAAATTACCGGATTCGCGAGAGGAACGGAGAGAGAGGGATTCGAACCCTCGGTACCGCTTGCGCGGTACAACGGATTTCGAGTCCGCCCGATTCGACCGCTCTCGCATCTCTCCAGTTCGCGTGCCCAAGAGGATTCGAACCTCCGACCATCAGATCCGCAATCTGATACTCTATCCAGCTGAGCTATGGGCACATCCGGAGAGGGGGGGATTCGAACCCCCGGTACCCTTTTGGGATACAACTCCTTAGCAGGGAGCCCGATTCGACCACTCTCGCACCTCTCCAACGACCAATACCACGGAGAAGGTGGGATTCGAACCCACGGAGCCTTGCGGCTCAACGGTTTTCAAGACCGCCTCCTTCGACCACTCGGACACCTCTCCAGTTTGGCAATTCGGGATTTCACTATAAAGAATGAGTTTTTCTTTGTCAATGTAGAAGTTTGCTTGCAATGAATAGAGGGTTACGTAAGAATTAAATTGAAGCATTATAACTCTTTAATGGAGAACTATATGATAAAAAAATACCGAGGATTCCACTGGATCGATACTCCCTTTTTTACCCTTTTTCTTGCTACCGTAATATTCACTTCTTGGCTGTTGGCTTGCGAGGATCCTAGCGGCGAATCAATAGAAAATACCCAAATCTCTGCTCCCGATAGCTTCACGGCTATACCTGACGCTTCCACCGGTACCATCACTTTGAATTGGACTGCCTCTGTACAAGCTTCCTCTTATCAACTATACAAATCCACAAAAGATTCCGGCTATGCAACCCTTGCCACCACCACTTCTCTTTCCTACACTGATTCTGGTCTAGTTCCAGACACTACCTACTGGTATATGCTCTTAGCAAAGGATAACACGGGTAAAACCTCAACTGGATTAAAAGCTACCATGACATTGAATGGGTTTCCCCCTCCCTCCATACTGACGAAAAAGAGTAGTACCACAACTAGCATCACCATTGAATGGCCCAAGATCCCAGGCACGGGTGGCTACAAAGTATATCGTTCCTCTGATGACCAATCCTACTCTCAGGTTGGGGATACAGCAACGAATCAATACACAGACAATTCCCTAATGCCGGCCATTTCTTACTGGTACAAGGTATCCGCCTACAACGGTTCTGTGGGTGGTCTTCTTTCCCCACCGCATCAGTTTTCTACTTCCCCTGCTTTTAGTAATGTCACACAAGTGCAAGGTGGGCATGAACAAAGCCTTGCTCTTCGTAACGACGGTTCTGTATGGAGTTGGGGGGCTAATTGGTTACTTGGAACCACCAATAATTACCAAGACGCTACCAAACCTAGGCAGGTGACTATCTTGTCGAATGCTGTTTCTATTTGTAGTGCTTATAATAACAATGCTGCTATCCTGAGCAACGGCACTCTATGGACTTGGGGATGGAACTCAGCAGGGCAGATTGGCGATGGAACTGTAGGTTCGGATCACAGTACTCCCAAACAGATCCTTTCAAATGTGCATCAGGTCTCGATTGGATTTGAATTCATGGTTGCTTTAAAAACAGATGGTACTGTTTGGGTATGGGGTGCGAATAATTGTGGACAGTTAGGGTTAGGAGATTACAATAATCGATCTATTCCTACACAAATTATAAGTCTTAGTTCTGATAATATAGCGGTGTCTGCGGGTAATAATTATGCTATTGTTCTTAAAACGAATGGAACCCTATGGGCTTGGGGGGATAATCAATCAGGACAATTAGGAAAAGGGTCTTTCGACGCGGGGTCACCAAATCCTTCCCAAGTACCCGGACTCTTAAATGTAATCAGAATAGCCATAGTAGGGTTATCATCCTTTTCAGTTACGGCAGATGGTTCTCTCTGGTGCTGGGGAGAAAACTGGACGGGGCAATTCGGGGATGGAACCAACAACAATTCTGCTACTCCTATCCAGAATCCTTATATCAGTCAGGTTGTTGATATCGCTGGTAATGCCTCCCATACCCTGGTACTCCACCAAAACGGAACTGTTTGGGTTTCTGGGCAAAATGATTACGGACAATTAGGCTTGGGAGATACGATTGCAAGAAATGTTTTCACCCAAATTCCAGGTCTTTCTGATATTTCGAAGATTGGAGCCGGTTTAAATCATAGCTTCGCTATCTCCGCTTCCAATGGTACCGTATGGGCCTGGGGCTCAAATAATAGAGGACAATTGGGTGACCAATCTTTTATTGACAGGAACACACCGGTGCCTGTAGTTCAGCCTTAAAAAAGGGGGAGCTCTTTACTTAAAAAGCGCTGCCCCCTCCCATGATTCACTGAAAAGGAATGAATCTGGATTCAAAGATTGTCACTTGAAACCTTTTGGATTCAGTACCACTACTTCCCCCGATTCGGTTCCAACGGCAAGGTATTCGTTCCCTATCCCGATGGGCCGGCTAGAAGCCTTACCTTGGATGTCTACGGTACGAGTAATTCCACTCTTTAAATCTCGTTGGATAAACGCACCTTTCAACGTGCCAAAGTAGAGAAGATCTCCTCGAAGAATGGGGGGAGAGGATACTTCCGTTATAGGAGAAAAGAGAGATCGGCCTACTTTTGGATCAAAGCAATATAGATTGTTCCTGGAGAACACGAAAATCCCTGCATCTGAGCAGGATAAATCATGAAACACCTGTGCCTGGGGATCCTCTATCTTCGACTGCCATAGTACCTTTCGTGCTTCTAAATCGATCGCTGCGATAGCTCCTCTTCTTCCCGAGAAATAACCTACATTTCCAATTGCCTGAATTGCCAATGCAACAGGTTGTAAAGCTTGGGTTTCAATCACTGCTTCCTCTGCGCCCGAGGCTCCGTCCAAAACATGCACCTTTCCTAGTTGGTCAGGAACAAACAACTTCCCTTTGTAGAACAAGGGAGTTGATACTGAGTCGCCTCCAATGGGTATAGATTTACGTGTTTCTCCCGTCTGGGAATCTAAAATTAGGATGTTTTGACTGGTAGGGAAGAGTAACCCGATGGCGGAAGGTACAGGACGGCGCCCGAACAAGTTAGCAGAAGCGGAATCGTGAGGTTTTCGGCTTAAAACTGTTCCCTTATCCATGTCGAAAATCACCAGTTCCTTGCTTCCAGAAAAATAGACCTTCCCTTCATGCAGGACCGGGGGTGTGGTTTCGTTAGGAGCATTAGCCGTTTGCAGGCTCCAAAGGACTCGTCCGTCTAAAGACACGCAAAAAACCCGACCTTGCATGTCTGTTCCTAGTACTTTTCCCTGATCCGTACTTGCTAACCCCACGATACGAGCAGGACCCGCTTTTATCCGTGTATAGATAGGTCTCGCTTCCAGTTCAACCTGATAGGTCGATGAAACAGCAGGTGTAACAATTATAGAAAGAGTTTTTTCATTATAACCGTCCCGGCGAATGTGGAAAGTCAGTTTCTCTCCCACTCCGAACCTTCCTTGATAGTTACCTTGGCCAAGTACTCGACCGTCCAATACAATCGACGCATCCCGAGGATCGACTGAAATAGAAAGTTCTTTCATCTGTCGTTCCAACTGTATTGAATAGGTCTCCTGGGTAGAATCCCCCACCTCAAATCCAATAGTGCGACGGACGTAACCCTCCCGTGAAACATCAAACGCCAAAGTCATACCGTAATCAAAGGTTTCAGAATATCGACCTTTACCTACAGGACGGCCATTCAGTGTAATTTCTGCATCACTTGGGTCTGTTGTAACCGAAAGAGTTTTCCGGAGACGCTCCAGAGATACTTCCAAGAAATTATCTCCCGTCTCCTTGACCTGCATTGTAAGCTGCCGTTCTTTATACCCTGGATGCTGCACCTTTATATGAAGAGTATCTCCTACATAGTAAAAGGCTCTATAACTGCCCGAACCTACAGGAGTATTGCCGAGGAAGATTCGCGCTTCTTTGGGTATGGTGGAAATTTGGATTTCTTTGGAAACTTTTCCCAAAGCTAGTTTAAGCGTTGGTGCTGTGTCAAGGTTAATCTTAAGAGTAGTCGTTTTCTCTTCATACCCTGGCTTACGAACTCCTATCTTGATTTCCTTTCCTACTTCAAATAAAGCCTTGTAGGTTCCTTTTCCTACAAGAGTCCCATCCACAAGAATCTCTGCATCTGTTGGTTCTACAAGGATCGACACCTCCCGAGGTTTAGGCTTCAACTCTACCTTGTAATCCAACTTCCCTTTCGCTTCCACTGATAGATCCTGAGGCTCATAACCTTCTTTCTGTATTCTAAAGGTTAGTTTTGATCCTTCCTCCATGATTCGTTTCAAAGATCCTCTTCCAATTAAGTTCCCCTCAAGCAAAATTTCCGAGTCCTCTGGTGTTGCGGTTATGGTTACTACAACTAAGGGGATTCTTTTTTCCTCCTTGGGCTTTTCTTGGGAAGTTTGAGAAGCCGCAGACGGTGGTGGTGTAACAGGTACTGGGATTATTTCCATGGTATCCAGGACAGCAAGCACTTTTTTATTCTCTTCTTTCAATATCGAAGGTTTTTCGATGACCGCGCTGACTGTCTTTGTAACTTCTTCAACCAACGAGGCAATATCTTTTTCTATGGTAGGTTCAGTGGATTTGGCAACAATCTGAGGAATTTCTTGTTCCGCCTTTTTTATTAGATTCTGTGTCTTCTGTACCACTTCAGGAGTAATAACAATCTCTTCGTTCTTTTGAACCACAGGTGCTGCATCATAGACCTTTGTTACAACGGTTTCTACCACCTTAGCAGTTTTCTCATCTTTGGTAATTTTTTTCCCAATGGTTTCCACATCTGCTGTAGTGGGTAAAACCACTACTTTCCCTTCTTTGACCTTCAAATGCATTTTTCCATCCGGAGCGGCTGTAACGCCAAACTCTGTTCCCCTTACACCGCAGACTGCCACCCCAGTTCGAACCTGAAATTTATCTTTGCCACTCAATTTACTCACTTTAGCCAGTACCGCTCCAGAATCCATCTTTACATCTACTTGGTTTTCTCCTTCTTGGATCACTAGTTTTTCCAGAACTATTTGAGTATTCTCATTGATCCGCACAACCGCTGTGTTTCCAAACTGTATTTCGCAATAGGACCGCTCTCGTACCTTCACCACGGTTTCTTGATCTACGTTTTCGCCAATTTGTAGGGGCCCCCATACCCCCTTACGTAACGCGTCTACGCTTCCGGAAACAAAAGTCACCAGGGCTTTGATTTGTACAGGGGTCACAGAAGGAACTATAGACTGTTCTTTTGACACCTCATGCTGGGATGCATCCGGGGGTTTGCACGAAATGAGCACGATACATCCCACTAAAAATAGAACAAGAAATAAAAGATACTCTTTTTTCATGTCACTCTCCTTTTTCCACCACCACGTTCATATAGGTATAAAATCTTTTTTCCCTATTGCTCTTGTTAATTCTTGTTAAAACCTAGTTGCAACTCCTATTTCTCCCACATATCCAAAGAGAATGTTTGAATGACGATCATACGGGTACGTAGTAATAACAGGACTAATAATCATACGGGGGTCAAAATTGAGGTTTAATCTTGTTTTTAAGGATAACCGTTCGGTGATGGCAAAAGCTATGATCGGTTGAATAGAAAACAAAGAAAAAAAGAATCTTTCGCTGTCTCCTTCATTCATTATCTGAGCTTTATCATAGGTATCTATATTGCCCGATTTAAAAAGGTAGTACACATTCTCTTTTGCCGTGACCTGAACGAATCCAAGGTATAGTAACATGTTGAACTCTAAAGATACCCTCCCTAGGGTCCTGTATCCAATTCCTACCCCCCCAAGGGTAAACAAGTTTTGAGTCTTACTGTTCTTTATGGTTTGTTTTTCTGAACCTACAAGGGTATCAACCGTACCAAAAATAAGATCCTCATCCTGAGCATATAAGGCTGAAACTATGTATCCAAAGTTGGTAGAAGGATAATAACTAAAATCACATCCTATCTTCAGGGGTAAAAAAGACGAAAATTTTGTTTGCATTGTATTATTGGCAACATCCTTTTCCATGTAGTTTAGAAATCCTCCCATCCAAAGGCTAAGCTGGTACGGTTTATCTAGGGAGTCTTCAAAAGTAGCTTCTTTTATGATTTTGTTCCGCCGTTCCTCCATCATCTTCCGTTCTACCGTTATTTCAGGAACCACATCGTCCAGAAACGGAATAAAGGTTTCAGAAATCCGTTCTATTTCCCGGGCGCACTCCTCGATTGCGGTTTGTCCTGGTTGGTAGAGGAATCCTTCTTCTTTCTGTACGGTGTTCTTTTCAGATACGGAGAAGAGTATCCGAACACCTTTCTCTGTTCGTGAAAAGAGTGTTTTAATTGTAGAGTTTGCTTCTGTCTGTTTTTGGGTCAAAAACACAGGTTTTTTCCCTTGAATTTTTGTAAAGAGAAAAAAAGGCATGCTTCGGAGAAAGTGTTTTTGGTCCTTCGGAATTGTTTCCAAGCCTTCTTCTGGTGCTGAAAGGACCAATACTTTCCTAGGAACCCTGACCTGTTCTTGAGCATCCAGCAGCACAGAACCCATTAAAAAAGAAAATAAAATACATAAAACTATTTTAGGAATTATTTTTTTCATAATCGAACTCCTAATCCAAGGTACAAGAATGCGTCTTGGGGTACTAGGATACGTTCCTTGTTCGGTTCTTTTTCGCCTTCTCGATATAGAAGGGGAGAGTACCGTGCACCGATATTGAAGTACCACCCAAGAGAAGAAATCCGACGGTACAGGTATAATCTAGTTCCTGCATCGATAGTTATCCCATAGAAAGTAAACTCACCCGTTTCTTCAATCGTGTTCTGGGTGCTTTTCAACTTGAGGGATTGAGAATAGGCTTTCTTATACTGTCCCAAGAGCCGTAAATAAACCTCGGTAAGTTGTCCGGAAACACAAAACTCAGGGCCTAGCAATAATGCAGTATCAACTCCTCCACTTTGTTCATAGTCAGAAAGGTTTTCGGGCACTCCTTGTGCAACCGTCGAAAGACTCAAAATCGCACTTAATCCAAAGAGAGTACTGAAGTGGTAAGTGTACCCAATACTAGCTAAAAAAGAAGCACCTATGGATCGGTAACTTCCTTCTGTTACAGCGTTGTATTTTATCCAATCTAAGGAGGATCCGAATCCCCCATTTAAGGAAAAATCATGTTTTCTAAGACTCCGTTTTTCTATTACGTCTTTCACTGATACTTTTTTCTCTAAAGAAGTAATCTCCGTTTGTACTACCTCTTTCCTTTCCAGGATAGTTCTACCTGTTTCAGGTAATACTTTATCTACGGAGGTTACGAACTCTTTTGTCATGTCATCGATAGAATCAAAGATGCTAAATCCAGTTTTACTGGAATACAGGATACTAGCTTTAGCACTTTCTTTTTGGACATCAAATAGAGATGCGTGGATCAGAAGATCCTCCCTTTCGATCAGGAAATCCCCCGCCACCATCAGATCAGCGCCACTCTTTGTGGCAAGAGAGAAATCGGGTTTCATCGTCTTTGATCGGTTATCTTCCTTCGGTACGTTCTCCGGTGTTTTCAACACAACAATCCTTTTATCCTGCGACAGGGTAGCGCCGAGAGATTCGTGAAACACATTTTGGTAGGTAGCAGCATCCGGGTTCCCTAAATTCACGAAAGGAGTTACTAGAAGGCTGTACTGGTTGCGACTTACCTCTGCAATCTGCCCTCCTTCCTTCTTAACTTCTTCAACGGTTTTCAAGGTAATGGAAACCTCGTTGTCCGAATCCACGTCAATGTAATTTCTCCACGTAGAGAACCCTTCTTTTCGAACTTCAATAAGGTGTTTGCCAGAAAGAGCGTCTGTTGTTGTCGGAGTCTTTCCCCTTATCTCGTTGTCAACGATTACCTCTGCACCTGCGGGTTCTGATAAGATCCTAAGCCGGTACTCGTCCTTTTTCAGGGACATGCGAGGAGTGTATTGCCCAAACCCGATGAAGAGCTTTCCGATCCATTCAGAAAAACCAATCGTGTCGGAAAGTTCTTCCGAGATTTTTTTACGCTGTTGTTCATTCATTTTATAGTCTCTGGTAGAGTGATAATTGATGTTCCAGCCATATAAAGAGATTTCAAACACATAGGGGACTAATACGATTGAGTTCTCTGGCACAACAATCGCATCCCAGAGAAACATTGATTTGTGCTGCCTGTAACCATATCTCCATGAAACGGAGACAGTCCTGCTTCTAATCTTGTAAGTACCCGGTTTAACAGGTATGGCTTTCACATTCCACGGTCCAAAAACGTTAGTAATAGAAATTTCTTCTGGTCCTTCTAATTCTACAGCATCTGTATAGTTAACATCAGTTTGAGTCTGACGCTCGTCAATTCCTGTGAATAACACAACTATTAGGGAATTCTTCTCTTCCGTGGGCTTGGGGAAGGTTTTACAGGAAAAAAGGGAAATCCCGATCCCAATTCCAACTACAAAAAGAATGAAACAATGACCTTGTTTGATTTTTTGCATGGAGCCCTCCATTCAACATTAAAGGTATTCTGCACCTTTGTGGTGGAAGGAGGGGTTACTTTATTCCCAGAGGCAAAGATGAAGGGCTACCACGAAGGACTTACAGTTTACCTTGTATTTTTCATTTAAGTATATACAGCAGATGTCTCATGTCAAATCACCAAAAAGAATTTGAAAAAAAATTGCAACATTTCCGCGGGTCGCTTCGTTACAGAAGCCGATATACAATTCGACAGTTCACTCATACGAAGAGTGTCTACTTCCAGAATTCTATTTAACAATTTGTCCGTTACTGCCGATAGAAATAGTTTAATAAATTTTCTTGACAAAAATTGAAAAAATAATATAAAATCTATATTAAGATAATTTAATTAAAATAGCTAAAATTAAAAGGCCTTATGATTCCAGATCACATAGATCGATCGTCCTTCCCACCCTTAGAACTCTTCCAGGATCTTCTTGAATCCCACGATTTACTGGAAAAAATGGGAGAGATCGCGAAGATCGGAGCTTGGAAGGTCGACTTAAGAACGAACAAGGCTTCCTGGACAAAGCAACTGTACAATATCTATGAACTAGACTCCTCCACTCCTTTGACATTGGAGGAAATTCTTCAGTTCGAACTTCCCCAGTATAGATCCGTGCACCGGAAGGTAGTACAGGAACTGATGGAGAGGGGAACCCCCTTCGATCTAGAGATAGAGACTCTAACCGCGAAGGGGAATCACCGATGGCTACGGATCATCGGGAAGGGATTGTATGACCCTGAAGGGAAAATCACCCATCGGATCGGAATCACTCAGGACATCACAACTCGAAAGGAAATAGAACAAAAGATTCTCTCCCTCTTAAAAGAGAAGGAGATCCTTCTAAAGGAAGTACATCACCGTGTCAAGAATCACATGCAGACCGTGACGAGCCTACTCCAACTACAGGCCAATGCATCGGAAGATCCATACATCATCCAGACGTTGGAGGAAGCCAACAACAAGCTGAAAAGTCTGGGGATCCTCTATGATAAACTGTATCGGACCCATCAAATCCGACAGCTATCCTTACGGGAGTACCTTCCCACATTGGTAAGAGAAATTATCGACTCCTTTCCCAAAAAAATTCTCCTAACCCTCGAGGAGGATATACAGGACATCGTGCTGCAAGTAAATCAACTATCTTCCGTAGGAATTATCGTAAACGAACTCATCACCAACTCCCTCAAATACGCCTTCACAGGAAGGACAGAAGGACGAATTCGAGTCTCCGCCCAGGAATACGAACCTGAAGGTGAGAATGCCTGGGGGAAACCTAAAACCTTCGTTTCCCTCATAGTCGAAGACGACGGAATTGGGATCCCTGAATCAATCGATCTGACTCAGATATCGAGTTTTGGTCTCCAGCTTATTGAAGCTCTTACCCATCAACTAGGGGGTTCTTTACGTATTACCCGGCAGAAGGGAACTAAGTTCGAACTGGTGTTTCCCAAACTCTAATGAAGGAACTTATGTGTTTACTCCTGGATTAAGCGCTTTCAAAGCTTCATCCCAAATACGGAGGTTCTTTTTTAACAGTTCGGGAATGGACAAGTCATACGGGCAACGGGAGACACAGGTCCTACATTCCGTACAGGAAGGGACCTTTCGCATCGTCTCGTTCAAGAATTGATAGGCCCTCTCCAAGGGCATCCGTTTCAGGAAGCTCTTTACGCTCAGTACAGAACTGATCTGGATCCCCTCGGGACAGGGTTGGCAGTAGTCGCACCTGTGACACCATTCTGAGCCGACTTCCTTTCGAAGGGATTCGATCTTCTTCCATTCCGATTCGGTGAGGGGCGTAGGATGGTTCACGAGTTGTACGATTTCCTTCATCTCTTCGATGCGTTCGATTCCCGGATCTGGAACAATGTGTTCATACCGTAGTAAGTACCGGATGGCAAGGCTCGCATTATCCAACATCCCGCCTCCCATCGGCTTCATGGCAATAAAACCGATTCCCAGCTCTTTCGCCAACGGAACAGCGACATCCTCTGCCTCGGTATCGATACAATTGAAAGGCAGTTGAACAGAAGAAAACTTGCCAGTTTTCATCAGTTCGATCGCCAGGGGTACACTGTGGGAACTGAAACCCGGGTACCGGACTTTTCCCGCTTTGACCGCTTCCATCAATCCTTCGAAGGCTCCATCTGGAGCGAACACGGCATCGTACCGCTTTCGAGTACTTACATTGTGAAGTTGATAGATATCAATGTAATCGACTCCAAGTCGTTTCAAGCTTCGATCCAGATGTTGGAGAAAAGTTGTTCGATCATCCGCTGGCGACTTGGAAGCCAGGACTAAGGTTTCCCGGGGCACCCCTCGAATCGCCTCCCCGATCTTTTCCTCGCTATCCGTGTATCCAGTGGCTGTGTCGATGAAATTAACCCCTAGATCCAATACCCGTTGTACGAGTCTAACCGCCTCTGGTTTGGACAACCGCATTATGGGTATTCCACCCATGGCGATCCTGCTGACTTTGAGATCGGTTCGGCCAAATCTGATCCGTTCCATGATAAGAGACACTCCTTACACTGTTCCTACTTGTTAGCGTTCTAGGATTTCTACGATCCGTTCCAGATCTTCCGTGGAAAAGTAGGCGATTTCTATGGTACCCCGTTTCCCGTTACCCCGGATCCGTACCTTGGTTCCAAGCACATTCAGGAGGCGTTGCTCTAATTCCTGCAGTTCGATGGGACGTTGTTTTGGAAAGGTAGATTCCTTCTCTGGCTCTGCGGCCCGGGAACCCCTGTTCAACTCGGCTGCCATCGTCTCTGCTTCCCGTACCGAAAGCCCTTTTGAGCGGATTCGGTTGAACAGGATCCGCATATCAGCAGGATTCACGATGGAAAGGATGGCCCGGGCATGGCCCGGCGAAAGGGAACCTGCATGGATCGCCTCCTGCATATCCTCGGGCAGTTTCAGAAGTCGTAGGGTGTTTGCGATGGTGGAGCGGTTCTTCCCGATTCGCTCCGATAGTTCTTCCTGGCTCAGTCCAGAGGTTTCCATCAAGGTCCGATACGCCTTAGCCTCTTCGATGGGAGTAAGGTCTTCCCGTTGAAGGTTCTCGATCAGGGCGATCTCCAACCGTTCCTGTTCGGTAAACGATCGAATGATGACAGGAACCTTCTGTAACCCCGCTAGGATAGCGGCCCGATACCTCCGTTCCCCAGCCACGATCGTGTAGGAGCCATCTTCCCGTGGTTCTACCAGTAACGGCTGAAGCACCCCTTTCGCCCGGATCGAGGCAGCCAACTCTTCCAGCGCTTCCTGTTTGAACTCTTTCCTAGGCTGATGGGGATTGGGTACCAGTCGGGACACATCCAGAATTTCGTATCCTTCCGAACGTTGTTCTTCCTTTCCCTCTTCGGTTAAGGATTGGAAAAGGGCATCTATCCCTTTACCGAGGGCTCGCTTAGACACGATCGATCACCTCTTCCGCGAGTTTCTGGTAACTCTTAGCCCCCACACAGGTTGGATCATACAGGTTGATAGGCACTGAATGGGAAGGGGCTTCCGACAATCGGACGTTTCTAGGAATAATCGTCTTGAACACCTTCTTGCCAAAATACCCACAGACCTCCTTCACCACGTCGTTGGCCAGCCGTGTCCGGGAATCGTACATGGTGAAGAGGATTCCCCCGATCTCTAAGGAAGGATTCATACTAGTTTGGATTCGTTTTACCGTTTCCAATAGAAGACTGAGTCCTTCCAAGGCAAAGTATTCACACTGAAGAGGGATGATTACCGAATCGGCAGCTACCAGTCCGTTCAGTGTCAGAATCCCTAGGGAAGGAGGACAATCGACGAAGAGATAATCATACCGATCCTTTATGGGCTCAAGGGTCCTTCGCAGGAAAAAAGCTCGATCCTTCTGATCCACCAGTTCCACATTTGCGCCGGTAAGATTCACACTGGAAGCGGCAATGAAGAGGTTCTCAACGGGAGTCTTCTGGATCACCTCTTCGATGGAGGCTTTGCCGTTGATCGCTTCATAGATCCCTTTTCCATTGTTCTTGGCACCAACGCTACTCGATAAGTTGCCCTGGGGATCGAAATCGATCAGGAGAACCGATTTGCCAGCTTCTGCCAGGTAAGCTCCCAAGTTGCACGCGGTAGTGGTTTTGCCCACTCCACCCTTCTGGTTGGCAAAAACAATCGTCTTTCCCATCGGGATCAGTATACAGAAAAGCGAGTTGAAAATACAGTACTCATTGACAAATCGATACTAAATTAGTAAGTATTACCCAAGGAGTAAATATGCTGAAAGAGAAAGTACAGGCCGCGATCGAAGACGTTCGCCCCTCCCTACAGATGGATGGTGGGGATATAGAACTGGTAGATGTGGACGAAGCGGGAAAAGTGACCGTGAAACTAACTGGAGCTTGCCATGGATGTCCCATGTCCCAGCTTACCTTGAAGCAGGGAGTGGAACGGTACCTGAAGAAAGTGGTTCCAGAAATCAGTTCGGTAGAATCAGTATAAGTTGACCCAGAGCAAGGGTAGTTAACTTAAAAAGCCCATGATGATCAGAAAGAGGCGAGGGTTTCAAACTCGGTTTAAAGGATCGGTAATAGCCGCTCGTAGATTACTTATAAGGGCACTTTAAGTGCCCCCTATCTATTCCTTCTTAAGATTAATTCATTTAGGAGCGCAATTTCTAACAATTGAACAAAGGAACTTCTTCCTCCAGTTTCTTGAAAAATTCACTAAATAGTGTAGATTTATAGTATAATTGATCGAATCGTGAAGGAACTGGAACATGTCCAAAAAAGAACAAAAATTTTTTTTTACTCACTTTCCTAAAGTCGAGTTGCATCGTCACCTGGAAGGTACCTTTGATTTACCTACCTGGCACCATATCGCACTTAAGAATGGGTTGGACGTACCTAAAGAGTTCTCTGCATTCAAGAAGTTCGTACAATTCCCTAAAGAATCAAAACCGGATTTTCAGCTCTTCCTCTCTAAGTTCAAGAACGATTGGTACCGTTCGTACGATGATGTCTACAACATCACCTACGCCTCGGTAAAAAACCTAAAAGCCGATGGAATTTTTTATATCGAGCTTCGTTTTTCACCGGAACACTTTTCCTTACAGAACAACTACGACAGACGGGAAATCACTCGGCTCATCGTGGAAGCGGGGAACAAAGCTGCTAAGGAAGCAGGGTTCAAAATCAAATACCTCATTACCCTAAACCGGGGAAAACAAGACCAAGAAGGGATGTACAACCTATACAAAGCGATCGTTTCCTTAAATATTACTGATATAGTCGGAATTGATCTTGCAGGAGATGAACAAAATTTTCCCATCCAATTATTTCGTAACTTATTCACTACCATCCAAAAAGACAATATCTATAAATCCACCATTCATGCAGGAGAAGTAACTCCCTCTTCAGAAATCTGGGCAGCTATAGAGCTGGGCGCTTCTCGTATTGGCCATGGTACCGCTACCATCACAGATCCTGAGCTACAAAAAGTATTAAAGGAGCGCTTCATCGTGCTGGAACAGTGTATCACCTCGAACTACCAAACTGGTTCCTGGCCCGATGAAACGAACCATCCTTTAGGAAGGCTATTTCGGTTAGGGGTCCCCGTAACCATCAATTCTGACGACCCTACTATCCAGGATACAGACCTCTCCGATGATTACGTCAAAGCTGCCAACTACTTTAAATTTGGCATCGAAGAGTTTACCGCATTGAACCTCACTGCTCTAAACGCTTCCTTTTTGCCCGAAAAGGAGAAAGAAGTATTAAAGAAGGAGTATGAGAGAGAAGTGGGGAGGTTTAAGGAGAGAGTTGTCTCCCAGATCTAACTATATGTTTCACGTGAAACACCTTTTTAGTTTATCGAACCTTGTGTATGGGTAAAAAAGACAATCAATCCATAGGTTTCCTCCGTAAAAAGAATCGGAGGTACCTATGTTCTATCCATCCTTCTGTCCCAATCCCGCGTGTGTGTATCACTCCCCTAAAATTCTAAAGAACTCAACCTTGTTAGTTCCCTTTGTACGAATCGGAACATACTACACCCAAGTAGTGGGACATGTCCCTCGGTACCGATGTAAAGCCTGTGGAAAAACCTTTGGGATACGAACCTTCCAATTGGATTATTATACTAAGCGATCCCTTCCCTATCATTCCCTTCACCAAGCCCTCTACTCAGGTCAAAACCTCAGTTCTATCGCTAGACTTCTGCATTGTTCCCCAGCATCCATTCAAAACCGCATCGATCGGCTCAGTCGAAACACCCTACTTATTCACCAGCACTGCCTCCGCACGCATCGACTCACGGAAGATCTCGCTGCCGATGGGTACGAGCGCTTTGATCGGAACCAGTATTTCCCTAACAACATTAATCTAACCGTGGGTAAAGACTCCCAATTTGTGTACGGTATCTCTCATGCTACCATCCGCCGCAAAGGGTCTATGCGATCTGAACAGAAAGCCAAACGAAAAGTCTTAGAATCCCAGTGGAAACCTCCTCGAGGTGCTCTTTCTGATTCCTTCTCCTTCCTTATTCAGGATCTTTCTACCTTTTGGGAGCCCTCATTTCATCCAAAACTTACCCTCTATACCGATGAACACCCCGCTTATCCCCCTGCTCTCCGGAAAGTCCCCTTTCTGAAGGAAGCTCTTACCCTAAAGCAATTTTCCCACACCCAAATCTCTTCCAAACTACCTCGCACCGTCTGTAATCCTCTATTTCCTTCCAACTACATTGACCGGGAACTCACTAAAGACATAGCAGCCTATCACCGTGAGTCTGTTTGCTTTGTCCGTAATGTTAATAACGGGCTTTCTCGCCTTCTCTGCTACCTTCTATACCACAACTACCAGAAACCTTACAGGATACACTGGGGTGCCATTCGCTTCCCCTCTCATGCACAGGTAGCGGGAATTCCTTTAGAAAGGTTCAAAAAGAAACTAGAGCAGGTCTATGTTGAGCGGTTCTTCCTTACGCATGAACCGTTGACTCCGCTCTGGGAAGCTCTCTGGTTCCGACGATATAAGACACCCCTAAAGAAGAAAGAAGAGTATCTACCGAAATACGCATTTAGAGGGTATACACAAGGTTCAATTAAGTAACTAGGATTGAGTGATGTCGACACCCACGACAAAGTCGGGTTGTTCAATCTCCACCATCCTCACTCCATGCGCCGCCCGCCCCTGTACGGGGATATCCTTGGCTCGAAGTTTGAGCGCGTTCCCCTGCGAGGTAATTACTACCAACTCATCGTCTTCCTTCACAGACAATCCACCAGAAACCTCCCCTGTTTTTGGGGTGATCTTATAAGCGATCTGCCCTCCGGTGGCTCTTCCATGGGGTTGAAAGCTCTCGAAGTCTAGCCGTTTCCCATATCCAAACTCAGTAACCAGTAGTACTTGTTTCTTCGGTTCGATCAGTACAGCTCCTGCAAGTTCATCCCCTCCGGAAAGCCGGATTCCCTGCACTCCCCGACTGCTCCTCCCCATGGGGCGGACATTGTCCTCATGGAACCGCAACGCGCGACCTTTTCGGGTCAATAGTAGCAACTCTTGCTTCCCATCGGTAAGAAGACCTTTTACTACTTTATCTCCCGAATCTAGCCGTATGGCCAGGATTCCCCGGGTTTTAGCATTCTCGAAATCAGAGGTAGTGACTTTCTTGATCACCCCCTTCCGGGTAGCGAACAGTAGATAGGTGTTATCGGAGAACTGCGCCAACTCCACTACCGCAGCAATATCCTCGTTGGGTGAAATGGAAATGAGGGTTTTAAGATGCTGACCCCGGGAATTCTTCGATCCTTCGGGGATCTCGTGGACTTTCAGGTAGTACGCTTTCCCCTCGCTGGAAATAAAGAGAATATAATCGTGCGTAGAAGCAACAAACACGTGGGTGATGTAGTCTTCCTCCTTCAGGACCGTGGAAGAGGATCCTTTACCGCCCCTCGCCTGTAGTCGGTAAGCGGTAACAGGGATCCGTTTGATGAACCCCCGGCTTGAGAGCATCACGACCATGTCTTCCCTCTGGATCAGGTCCTCGATATTGAGCCCTTCGATTTCATCCGGAAAGATCATGGTGCGGCGATCATCCCCATACTGAACCGCCAGTTCCAGTAACTCCTTCTTCACCAGCTGGAGAATCTTCTGTTCGCTGGACAGTAAGTCCTTCAATTCAGCGATTAGTTTTAATGTTTCCTCTAATTCTTCTATTATCTTTTTTGTCTCTAAACTTGTGAGTCTTTGTAGTCGCATGTCGAGGATCGCTTGCGCCTGGATCTCCGACAGATGGAATCGTTCGATCAAGCGGGTTCGGGCAATCTCTACCGTGCCAGAGGATTTGATGATGGCGATTACTTCGTCTATGTTTTCCAGGGCGATCTTTAACCCCTCTAGGATATGAGCCCGTTCTTCGGCTTTGCGGAGGTCATACTTGCTCCGCCGGATCACCACTTCTTTCCTGTGTCCGACGTAGTACCCGATCATCTCTTTCAGGTTCAGGGTCTTTGGTCGCCCATCCACCAAAGCGAGGTTGTTCACCCCAAAGTTCACTTGTAACTGGGTATGGGTAAAGAGAAAGTTCAGAATGATCTTGGGACTCACCCCTTTCTTCAGTTCGATCACGATCCGCATCCCGTCCCGATCCGATTCGTCCCGAAGATCCGAAATCCCGTCCAGATTCTTTTCTTTCACTAGATCAGCAATTCTCATGATAAGGGCAGCCTTGTTCACCATGTAGGGGATCTCGGTGATGATGATCATGTCCTTCCCACTCTTGGTGGTTTCGATGGTGAACCGAGCCCGAACCACGATCCTACCTTTTCCCGTGGAGTAAGCTTCCCGGATTCCCTTGATCCCGTAGATGGTCCCACCAGTAGGGAAATCCGGGCCCTTCACATGTCGCATGAGCTCTTCTACAGGATCCTCTGGATGATCAATGTAGTGTGCTATGGCGTTGCAAATTTCCCGTAGGTTGTGGGGAGGTATGTTGGTGGCCATCCCTACGGCAATCCCGCTTGCCCCATTGGCCAGAAGGAAGGGAAAAGCGGCGGGCAGAACCTTGGGTTCTTGGAGGGAGTCATCGTAGTTGGGACCGAAATCTACCGTTTCCTTGTTGATGTCCCGCAGCATCTCTTCCGCGAGCTTGGTCATGCGGGCTTCGGTATACCGCATGGCTGCCGGCGGATCCCCATCGATGGAACCGAAGTTACCCTGTCCCTGAATCAGGGGATACCGGAGGGAAAAATCCTGCGCCAGCCTTACCAGGGCATCGTAGATGCTCATGTCCCCATGGGGATGGTACTTTCCCAGCACGTCCCCCACGATTCTTCCCGTTTTCTTGTACGGTTGATTGGAGCGGACCCCCATCTCGTGCATCGCATAAAGGATCCGTCGGTGCACGGGTTTTAAGCCGTCCCGCACATCTGGCAAAGCACGTGCCACGATGACGGACATGGCATAGTTTAAGTAGGAGGTTTTAACCTCGTCTTCGATCGCTATCGGAATTACGGTTTCTTTCGATTCTGCCACAGCGTTTTTCCTCACCTAACACAGTAGAATGCACGAATTCTTTAGGACTTGGTTATATATCTAAATTAGACACGAAGAGGGCATTCTCTTCGATGAACTCCCGTCTAGGCCCTACATTTTCCCCCATCAGAGTGGTAAAGATATCTTCCGCTTCCACGAAATCTTCCAGCTTTACCTGCATGATTTTGCGGGTTTCTGGATTCATCGTGGTCTCCCAGAGCTGCTCCGGGTTCATTTCTCCCAATCCTTTGTATCTCTGAATGTTCACCTTATCCGAAGGGAGATTCAGCTCCTTCAGGATCCTGTCCCTCTCCTCGTCGTCATAAGCGTAGAACACCTGCTTACCTGCGGCAATTTTATAGAGGGGTGGCATAGCGATATACACGTGCCCTCGTTCCACCAACTCCGTCATGTACCGAAAGAAAAAGGTGAGGAGGAGGGTCCGGATGTGGGAACCATCCACGTCCGCGTCAGCCATGATGATCACTTTGTGGTACCGCAACTTCTTGATGTCAAAGTTGGATCCGACCCCGGTTCCTAAGGCAGTGATGATGGGTTGGAGCTTATCATTACTCAATACCTTGTCTATTCGGGTCTTCTCCACATTCAGCATCTTACCCCAGAGGGGTAGAATGGCTTGAAACCTCCGATCCCTCCCCTGCTTCGCGCTACCCCCCGCGGAATCTCCCTCCACGATGTAGATCTCGCACTTGGCCGGATCTTTTTCCGAACAATCGGCCAGTTTACCGGGAAGGCTCGAGTTCTCCAGTAGGCTCTTTCTTCTAGTGAGTTCCCGAGCCTGCCGGGCAGCGTTTCGAGCCCGGGCCGCCAGCACGCATTTTTCGAGGATCTTATCAACCACTTCGGGATTTTCCTCGAAGTAGTTGGTGAGCTGTTCATTGACGATGGACTCCACGATCCCCTTTACTTCGGAGTTCCCTAACTTGGCCTTCGTCTGCCCCTCGAACTGGGGATTGGGTATCTTGAGGGAAATAACCGCGGTAAGTCCTTCCCGAACGTCTTCACCGGTAAGAGTATCCTCCAGTTTCTTTGCGAACTTCGATTTCTTCAGGAACTCATTGAGGGTCCGGGTAAGGGCAGACTTGAACCCTACCAGGTGGGTACCACCCTCCCTCGTGTTGATATTGTTCACGAAGGAGAACACCGTCTCGGTGAACCCGTCGTTGTACTCGAGGGCTAGTTCCAGAATCACATCATCCTTCGTCTTCTGAAAGTAGATGGGCCCTCCATGGATGGTGGTCTTTTTCTTATTGAGGTACTCGACGAACTCTTTCACCCCCCCGTCGAATTCGTGGAGTTTTGGGTTAGGGATGCGCTCGTCGATGATGGTGATCCGTATCCCTTTGTTCAAAAAGGCCAATTCCCGTAACCGGGTGGAAAGGATATCGAAACTGAAGGTGGTGGTTTCGAATATTTCCGGGTCGGGAGCGAACCGAACCAGGGTACCGCGGTATTCGGTGGAACCAATTACTTCGACAGGCTTCTCGGGGACGCCCCGGTTATACTTCTGGTAGTAGATGTTTCCATCCCGGAACACCTTTACCTCCAACCAGAGGGAAAGGGCATTCACTACCGAGACCCCAACCCCATGGAGTCCACCGGAAATCGTATACGAACCCTTATCGAACTTT
>CAKZQO010000168.1 GCA_937140905.1 uncultured Spirochaeta sp. | reverse complement strand
AAGGAAAAGGCGTCTTAGGAAACCACCGAAGAGCTGTAGACAACATATATATAAGCCTTCTTTGACACCAAATGTATTGAGTTTCTTCTTGACAACGCTCCCATCTATGGTATAATCCATTTTGTATACAATATAATCTATATTGTATCCATATCTATTCCTGAAGGAGGCCTTTATGAAAAAGGTATTGTTACTAGGCATGGTTGCCCTGATTCTTACTACAGGCATGGTGTTCGCCCGCGGACAGGAGGAGTATCCTTCCCGGGACATCACCAACATTCTAGTATGGGCCGCAGGAGGTGGCACGGACCTCGCTAACCGTCTCGTAATGGCGGAAATGGCAAAGATCCTGAAGGTCAACATCAACGTGGTAAACGTCACAGGTGGTGTTGGGGGCTCGGTGGGAATGCTAGAGGCCTACAACAAACCAGCCGATGGATACACCCTTTGCGGGCTCTCCGAATCCATCGTAACTGCGGGTGTGCAGGGTGGTTGGGATAAACGAGTAAACGTGTGGGAGTACTTCATCATCGGTGGATCCCCCGATGTCCTATCGGTCACACCCAATGCACCCTACAAGAATCTCAAGGAACTGGTTGATGCCATGAAAGCCAACCCGAAAGGGATAAAAGCTGGCGCCAGCGCCTCTGGCTCCATACATCACCTAAACCTTTTGGCCTTCGAGAAAGGAACGGGGGCTCAGTTCAACTTCATCCCTTACACAGGGTCTGCACCTGCCCAGAATGCGGCCATGACGGGTGAAGTGACAGTGGTAATCACCTCTGTGCAAGAACAATCTGAACTCCTAAAGGCTGGGAAACTACGCCCCCTCGCCATGCTTACCCCTGATCCCTTCAAATTTGGCGACATCACCATCCCCTCCGCCTTCACCGATTATCCTGATCTATCGAAGTACCTCCCCCTGGAGCAGCAGATTGGGTTTGGAATTCGCAAAGATGCTCCAGAGCCTGTGAAGGCCAAACTCCGGGAGGCGTTCAAGCAAGCTATCAAAGCCGAAGCGGTTCAAAAATTCGGTCGAGATCGGTTCTTTACCATCAAGGGAATCTATGGAGAGGAAGCCAACAAGATTTTCGACAAGCTGGAATCCGTGTTCTCCTGGACCCTGTGGGAATTGGGAGCCGCCAAGGTAGATCCTGCTAAGCTGGGCATCCCTAAACCCTAACAGATGGCGGATCTTTGAACTACAATTGAGGATAGAAAGAGGAGCCGTACCGATCAAGGTACGGTTCCTCTTCTTAGGGAGAGGTTCTAGGTATGTTGGATAAATCAAAACTTAGGGGAGCGGACTTCATAACTTCCATTGGATTGATGGCCTTTGGAATCTGGATGCTATTCCAGACCTTCAAAATGCCCATGAAAGACACCTATGGGGGAGTGATAAACGTCTGGTACGTTTCTCCCGCCCTATTTCCCCTTTTCATCGGCACCGGAATCATACTTTTGGCTATCAACATCCTGATCCATGCCATAAAAACCGGAGGATTTCAGGTATTCAAGGAATCCCTCCAATCGAGAAAAGGGCTTCATGTTACGGAAAAAGGGTATCGATTCCTAGCGATCCTCGTTCCCCTTGTGAGTCTGGTGTATATGAATCTTCCCCGGATCGATTTTTTTCTCAGTATTTTGCTTTTTCTACTTTTCTTCATCACGGTGTTCTATTTCGACGACTTTCCCTTTTTAAAAAAACTATTAGCCTTCTATTCCATCGAAATGGGCATTCTTGTTCTCCTGTTCCTGACCGGTCTCGACACTGCCCTTATAAAAGCGTTTCGCTATACCATCGACATTATAACCCTAGGTTTGATCCTAGCCCTCTATATTTTTATACGGCTCCAGATCAAGGAGCAGGAAGAATGGCATCGAAAGTTGCGCCACGCTTTAACCATCAGTGTATTGACCCCTCTTTTCCTAGTGCCTATTTTCCGTTTTTTTCTCAGGGTACCCTTGCCCAAAGAGGGGGGAATCGTGGATCTCATGTTCATCCTATACTACGCCATTCGGTAGGGAGGATTCCCCATGAATGTGTTTCAATCGTTAACAGCCTTTTTTAGTTACCTGGGCGCGATCCTCACTTCGCCTACGACGCTTCTACTCCTCTTTGGCTCCACCATTCTCGGAATCATTTTTGGAGCCCTGCCAGGATTGACGGCAACTTTGGGTGTAGCGCTACTCACCACCCTTACCTATAGCCTCGATACGGGTCCTGCCCTAGTGAGCCTCCTCGGGATCTATGTAGGGGCCGTGTACGGAGGGTCTTACGGTTCCATTATGATCAATATTCCAGGGACAGCCGCTGCAGCTGCTACTGCCTTGGATGGGTACCCCAAAGCATTACGGGGGGAAGCTGGGGTAGCGTTAGGACTCACCACCACAGCCTCCTTTCTGGGAACCATTGTGGGGATGTTCTTCGTGGTGGTATTCACCCCCATCATTTCGTTCCTTGCTCTGCAGTTCACTTCCTTCGAATTTTTCCTGCTAGCCTTTTTCGGTATTTTAATCAGTGGTTCGATTTCTACTCCCGATCTCGTGCAGAAAGGGTGGATGGCTGGATTCTTCGGTCTATTCCTTGCGGTGGTTGGCCGGGATCCCCTTCAATTCTACCCTCGTTTCACCCTAGGATTCCCCCAGTTAGAAGGTGGAATAGAAGTTGTTCCCGTGCTAATCGGTGCTTTTGGGATTCCACAGATTATCCAAGTTCTGAAAGACCGGTTCGTTACCGCCAAAGCCCAACAAGTTGAGAAGGTTATTCCCTCCTGGAACAAAATCGTCCATAACATACCTCATATCGTACGGAGCGCTCTGATCGGAGTGGGGATCGGAGCAGTTCCGGGTATTGGGGAAGACATTGCGGCTTGGGTCTCTTATGGCACGGCAAAGAACACGTCCAAACACCCGGAAATCTTTGGAACAGGATGTGATGAAGGAATCATAGCCTCGGAAACCGCCAATAACGCCTGTATCGGAGGAGCGATGATTCCGCTTCTCTCCTTGGGAATCCCCGGTAGTCCTCCGGCCGCGATGCTTCTGGGAGCTCTACTCCTCCATGGGATCGCTCCCGGGCCCATGCTCCATGTGGAGCAACCGACGTTCGTGTTCCAGGTGAGTGCGATTCTTTTAATGGCATCTGCCGCTATGTATATTAGCGGGATCCTATTAGCCCCACAGGTCATAAAACTTCTTCGAGTCCCCCCGGCGCTATTCATGCCCATCGTGGCTGTTCTCTGTTTGATCGGTTCTTACGCGTTGGGACTGAAGATTTTCAACCTGTACCTGATGGTGCCCATCGGGATCATCGCCTACTATATGGGGGAACTCGGGTATCCCATCCCGCCCCTTGTAATCGGAGTCATTCTGGGCACAATGGCGGACGAGAACCTTCGAAGGGCCCTCATGGTCTCCCAGGGAAGTTTCCTTCCTTTCGTGACTCGACCCGTTGCCCTCCTTCTCCTCATCGTGATCCTGGTAACCGTTATCACGAGTACTACTACTTTCAAGGCTTTCAAGGCCAGATGGCAGGCGAAAAGGGTCCGTTCCTGATGAGATAAGTGGCGAACTCCGATGAACGCCCATAGATAAAGAGTGGCCGCTCCTACTGAGCGGCTTTTCTTTTAGATCCCTATAGAAAATTTTAGAATTATATGCGAAAATAGAATACATGAAATTCTCCAATAGGTTAAAATTATCGTTTGGGATCCTTCTGTTCCTGTTTTTGCTAGTAGGTCTATTGAGTGTAGCGAACCTCCTGAGGGTGAATCAGGCATCCCTTCGAATCATGGAGACAGGGACGATCAATACGAACTACGTGGCTGAACTGATCGAGAAGTTTCTGTCGTACAAAAATCTCGAACTGAAGCACATCCTTTCCAACAACAAAGCCTACATGGAAGCGTACGATAAACAGATGCAAAAAGTTTGGAAAGAGCTGATAGATACGTACAGCATATTCGAGAAAGCAACACTAACGGAGAACGAACGCACCCTTCTCAATGCCTTTCGGCAGTCCCTTGACAGCTACCAAGCTGCCCATGAACAGATCATACAGTTGTCCTATAAACTGGAAGAAGGAAAAGCATCTTTGCTCATCGCTCTAAACTCATTGGACCCGTTGAGTGAACAAACCCTGCAGATCCTTGCCGATTTAAAGCAAGCAGCCCGAAAGACAGCAGAGGGAACCGTACAGCAAGCTCGACAAATCTTTCGATTTTCTATGCTCTCAATTGTCGTTGCCCTAGTATCTTCCGTCATCATCACGATCCTCTTCAGTCAGTTTCTCATTCGCTCTTTGTTGGGAAACCTCTCCAAGGGAATCGAGTTTGCCTCATCTATTGCATCGGGGGACTTGAGTAAAGAAATGGAAGTCGGGAAGGATCCAGAACTCGGCGCATTGATCCACGCCTTGAACCAAATGTCCCAACGCCTCAGTGACCTGATTGTATCTTTGCAGAAAAAGATGGAAACCCTATCTAACGTGGGTCTGCAATTGAAGGAGAACATGGACAACACCGCCTCCTCGGTAACGGAGATCCTTCGAAACGTGGAAAAAATCCAGCAAGGCGTGGAATCCCAGTCCGCAGGAGTAACGGAAACTTCCTCCGCGATGGAACAGATCCTTCATAACCTTCAATCCCTCACCCGGATGATCCAACAGCAATCCTCGGCAGTTACCCAATCTTCTGCGGCTATAGAAGAGATGGTATCCAACATCCGGTCCGTGACGACCAACATCGAACGGATGGGAGCCGATTTTTCCGAGTTGGTTACTGCAGCTAAGTCAGGCAAGGAGAAACTCACCATCGTGAACAACCAGATCCAGGAGATCTCTAAACAATCCTCCAAGCTCCTGGAAACGAACACGGTAATTGCCAATATCAGCGCCCAGACTAACCTACTTTCGATGAACGCGGCCATCGAAGCCGCCCATGCGGGTCAGTACGGAGCGGGATTTGCCGTCGTTGCAGACGAAATTCGTAAGCTCGCCGAACTTTCGGCCATTCGAGCTAAGGAGACGAAACAGGATTTGCGGTCTGTGATCGACGTTATTTCCACCGTGGTGAACTCCTCTACCGAAGCGGCCGTTGCTTTTGACCAGATTTCCAAAAAGATCGAAGATCTCAGCAATCTGATCTATCAAATCAAGAACTCTATGGTGGAACAGAGCTCAGGAAGCCAGGAAATTCTAACCGCCCTCACTAACATAAACGACATCACCTCCCAGGTTAGGGAAGCCTCAGGGGAAATGGAAAAAGGTTCTTCCGCTGTCATGAAGGAGGTAGAGGATCTTATCCAACAGACGGAAATTGTTCGCATGAGCGTGGAACAGATCGCTCGGGGAGCGGGTGCGATCCAAGAAGCGGTTTCAGCCGTTCAGGAACTATCCAACCGCACCAGCGACCTGATCCAGGAGGTCCACAAGGAAACGGGAATCTTTAAACTTCAGAAAGAGGGAGCCCACTTGAACTGATTAGCGGGCTCCCACTAGCGTCTTTTCCTCTATGGCAACCATCTCCTGGGTTTTACTCTTTTGAGTTGTATTCTTTTGGATCCAATCTTCAATCTTCTTCGCCGCTGCCATGGGTTTACTTATAGTAACGGGCCCGGCCACGCAGCCTCCTTGGCAAGCCATTACTTCCATCAAATTTCCCTCAGATTTTGTTTTAATTACCTGGCGTAGTAGCTTGAGGTTTTGCCGGTCAATCCCATCCACTACAATAGGGCGAACTTGTATCCCTTCTACCGTTTCCTTTACCTTTTGGGCAACCGCCTGGGAAACTTTTCCCGCAATGGGAAAAGACCGGGCACCATCGGATGGAGTATTCAGGATCGTGGAAGGTTCACAATGGGGAACATCGATCTCCTTGGCCACCAGAAGAGCTCCCAGTTCCTCGGTGTTAAGCACAAAATCCACCTTCCCGCTCTGTATAGCTTCCTCCTTCTTTGCGACGCAGGGCCCGATGAATACGACTAAGGTTCCCGGATTCTCATCTCTTGCCTTCTCGGCTGTATAAAGCATGGGACTTTTGGTAGCGGAAATATGGGGTTTTAATTCAGGGACATGGATCTCCACGCACCTTGTGTAGGCGGGGCAACAAGAGGTTGTCATGAAAGGCTCTCCTCCTTGAAGTCGTTCTACTAGTTCCTTCGCCTCATGTTCGATTGTTTCATCCGCCCCTTGAGCTACTTCGTAGACCTTATGGAAGCCCAGTGCTCTAAGGGCTGTTACTAACTGAGGATAATCTCCAGGAAGTTGCCCTACAATGGCCGGAGCCACCAATGCTACTAAGGTCTTGCCCGATAGGAGAGTCTGGATTACATCTAGCATCTGAGACCGTTCCACTATAGCGCCAAAGGGACATTCATTCATGCACTTACCACAGTAGATGCATATAGAAAAATCGATATGCTCCTTTCCCTGAGAATCCTTCGAAATGGCTCCCACGGGGCAAGCTTCCTCACAGGGGACGGGCACCTTTACGATCGCATGGTAGGGACACACCTTCTGACACAGCCCGCAATTCACGCAGAGAGAACCATCGATCCTTGCTTGTCCATTGATCATCTGAATCGCCTTTTTTGGACAGTTCCACACGCAGGGCCGAGCCACACAGCCCCTGCACGCGTTGGTTACGAAATAGTGACTCTGCACACAGGCACTACAAGCCTCATCGATTACGGTTAGCACAGGACCCTCATCCACTCGACTTCGATTCAGAGCCTCTTCTGCGTAGGAAGAAAGGGGCCGAAGCTCATCCGTTTCCTTTTCCATGGCAAAACCGAGGATGGCCAGAAGTCTGTACTTGATGACGGCCCGATCATGGTGGATACAACACCGGATCGAAGGTTGCCCCTTGGGGATCATCTCCAGCGGAACCCGATCTATTCTTTCTTTCAGAAGACCTTTTAAAGCCAAGGAAGCAACTTTTACCAGGAGTTCTCGTCGAATATGGGTGGCAGTATTGTTGTATAGCATAGTTCAACTCCTTCTATAGGGATGCCTGCCGGCGAATCTCTTCAATCACTTTGGGCAAGGTAGCTGTACTAATCAGGGTATCGTTCACTCTCACGAACGGAGCTTTCCCGTAGGAACCTCCCTTACAGAGGTTCATACAGGGCGATCCCTCAACAGTGATACGAGAAGCGAGAGATCCCTCTATTGTTTTTTCGATCCCGAATAGTTCAGACGCCCCCATCAGGAAGCAGGTCGTTCCAGAGCAGATGACCACATGAATGTTTTTTGCATCCTTCGATGGTTTCATTTTCCTCCTCCAGTTTAAATGAACTGAATGTGTACTTCTTTTAAATATCGCTCCTCCAACAGGTGAGCGATCCGTTTTACGATATTTCGACGGATTTCCAGTTCCATCGGCATGGAAGGATCCTGGTGAGCTTCATTGATCCGGGTCCCTACCACAAAGTCTACGATGTCACTATTCAACAGGTGTTCCACCAATAGATGGGCAGCATGTTTTACCGAAAAAGCCTGGATACCTCCCTGAAGGTTTCCTGCTAGAAGCTCTGCTGTTTTCCCCAATGTGAGGATTCCTTCGGTCACCAGGTCTGCCCCGTCCATTTCCGAAGGCGGGGGAACCTCAGGATCCAGATTTTGGAGGCACACCCGGATCTGTTTTCCCAATTCCCGTGATAGAATGGTGGCAGTGGTCCCTCCACAAATGATCTTCTTCCCTTTGTACACAGAGAAGATGGAAGCTAGTTCTTTGTCCCGTTCAGGAGCAATGGGTGGGCCAGTAAGGACAAGAGTACGCCGAGGATTACGGAAGTACAGTACGCCACAGGTAATATCATCCTTTGCTTCAAGGGCGTCATTCCAAAGGCTCTTTTGAACCACCCTCTGGGCCAATTCCCGAGCCGATATAGTGAGATCCCGCTGTACAAGCTCCCGCAGGAACCTCCTTACCCCTGCATTCCCCCAGCCTAGAGGCATAGCCTGAGTGCCGATTCCCGATTGAACCACCCCATCGGAGAACACCACGATCCGATCGCCTGGTTGGGCCACAAAGGAAGACACAAAGATCATAGTCTTCCTCCCATACCGGGAAGGGAGGCGAGCTACTGTTTTGGGAACTTCCACGAGTTCCCCATCCCGAATAAGCACATAGGGAGGATTATCGTACTCAAGGATGCGGACTTCCTGGTTTTGCCCAATATCCACGATCGTGAAGGTTGCGTACCGAATCCGCCGTTCTGAACAGACTGGGAGGGTTTGATGTATAATCTGAGCCGTTCGTTCAATCGGAATATCTCCCGCCACACAGGTGATAGCCATCGTGGCGGTTAATGTGGAAAGAACTCCAGCCTTTACCCCACTCCCCAAACCATCGCTCAACACAGAGATTACCCGGTTTTCCGTAGAGTTCTTCCTAGAAAGGAATACGTCCCCTTCCATCCGGTGACCGCCTTTGGGACACTGGTAATGATCTACTTCGATGAACGTATGCATTACCGACCTTCCTGTCCAAAGGATTGGATGATAGCGTTCAGCATCACTTCGCTTTCCGCAGCGTTTTCCCCCAACAGATAAGCGATTTTCTGAACAGTGGAAAGCTGCTTCCGAATAATCTTCTCAGCTTGTTCCACGATCCGGTCTTTCTGGATGAAGGGAAGGGTAATATCCTGAAAGATTCCTCCCACATACCTGCCTCGTTCCACGGTAAAGATCGATCCCTTCAGGATCTTCTCCCCATACCGGAGGTCCTTTTCCAGGATATCCACTCCTGTTTCCAGTACTGTTTCGAATAAATCGGCGAAAGGTACCAGCTTTTTTAGCGATGCTTTTTCCAACCCGGGCTTTGTTTCGTACAACTCTTCCACTTCCTTACCGAACAAACGAGCGAAATTCCGATTACATTCCACGATGGAAAGCCCTTCATCCACCACTACCACCCCCGTTGGCATAGCCTTTAACAAGGCATCGGCCTTTTTTTGGGCTAGCTTTCTCATGTAGGAAAGACACATGGTAGGCTCCGCTTTCTTCATTACAAAGGCTTCAGCGAATTGCCGACAGGTATCATACCCACACCCCCCACAGTTCAATTCATCTTCCACCGAATACTTACCCACCTTGGATAGTGCATCTCGAATTTCCCTGTCCGTCACTTTTCCTTTGGGTAAGGGTTCGATTCCCCAGCGATAGAACAGATCTATCCCTTTGGGATCCTCATCCCTGATAGTGGTTTTCTTATGGTAGGAGAGAATCTGGTTCCGTTTCATGAGAGTTCCATTCTTTTTTGTACACGCGGGACCATTCACACACCCCCCTGGGCAGGCAAGGATTTCCACAAAAAGAGGAGCCTCAAATTGAGACATCTCTAATCCCCCGAGTGCTTTCGAGATCTCCCGGATTCCCGAAAGAGATGTGCACAGGTCTGGAGAAGCTTCGCTTCGATGAAAAATCGTGCGAACCATTCCCCCATCTACTGGATAGAGGGATCCATCCTTGCTTTTTCTCGGCACGAAAGGAGGAGAAAAGGGTGATGAAAAGTTCATTCTCCTTCCTCCCAGTTCCAACGACAACCCTTCAGCGGCAAGCCAGTTTCGTACCTCAAGGAAGGTGAGAGCCGCATCGATCAACTCGGGGCGTATGTCCGCTTCCCGTTTCTTTGCGATGCAGGGCCCTATGAAAACCACGCCAATATCCATTCCATACAACTGTTTCAGTAACCGCGCATGTGCCATCAACGGAGAAGAAAGTTCTATAAGGTAAGAAGATAGAGAAGGATGATACTTTTTAATGTACTCTACCGCGGAAGGACAGGCAGAGGATAGGTAAAGTGTTTGTTGGTTACTGGCTTTTTTTGCCGAATCGTTTGTACTCGCGTGGATGGCATCGGAAAGTCTCTTTGCTAGAATGGAAGACACCGCCTCCGCACCTAAAGCTGTCTCAGACACGCCGGCAAATCCTAATCTATCAAGCCCTTCGAACAAACCCACTTGTTCTTCCTCTGAAAATTCACTGACAAAGGAGGGAGCAAGGGAAACATACACAGCTCGTTTTGTTGATAATACATGTTTCACCTTGGCCACATCTTCCCGAACTTTCTTTGCTCCCACAGGACAAACAGACACACAGTGTCCACAGAGGATACAGAGCTCTGGCACCACTTCCGCATGGCCATCCACCACCCGGATAGCTTTCACCATGCACTCTCGGAGACACTTGTAACAATCCTGACACTCAGTTCGTTCCGTATAGATGGGATTTAACCGATCCATGCCTACCTCTTGCGACTTGAAAGAGATTGAAGGAGTGTTTTCAGGAGAGAGGGAGTCACACCACTGTACAGGTTCCCATCAATCATTATATTGGGTCCTTTCTTGCAAGATCCCGCACAGAGTCGCCCCCGCAGCTCTACCGTTTCCTCTAACTGTTCTTTACGAATATATTCTTGTAAAAGTTCCAGGTTACGTTTATTCCCCCTACTAAAACAGGAACTTCCCATGCATACTTCGATTAGGATCTTTTCCATGTTCATCTATCTCACCATTTTATTTTTATTGTGATTATTTTCACATCTAATATATAACAATTATTTTAATGTGAATCAAGTATCTTTTTATTAGATTGCCCAATTTAAGACAAGGTTCCCTTGTTCGAATCTTACCACCATGGTACTATCTGCTACATATGGAACTGTGGAATTTCACCAGATCCCAAATTATTGGACGGAATGCTTTCTTTCCCACTCCTTTTGGGAATCGATTACTTACCTACGCCGATTACACGGCTTCAGGTCGGGGGGTACGATTCATCGAACGATATATGGAACATCTGTTGGAGTTGTACGGGAACACCCACACAGAGGACGATGTCACGGGAAACCTTACCACCGAACGGCTCCACGAAGCAGAGAGAATCATAAAAAAGCACCTGAACGCGGGCCCTGAGTACCACATCATCGAAGCAGGCACAGGAAGCACAGGGGCCATACACCGCTTACAGCAGATGTTAGGCCTCTATATCCCACCGGCCGCCAAAGCACTTTTTCGCTCCATCCTGTTCAACAACGTTGAATCCCCTATCGTGGAACGGATCGAAACCACCCTGAAGGCCAAGAGCCCCGTCGTGTTCGTGGGTCCTTACGAGCACCACTCCAACGAAATCACCTGGCGCGAATGTTTCGCAGAGGTAATCGAGATCGAACTGAACGAAGAGGGGTTGATTGATCTATCGGATTTGGAACGAAAGGTCAGTGATCCGGTTTATGCGGGGAGACTCAAGATTGGGTCCTTCTCCGCTGGGAGCAACGTAACAGGGATCAAGACCCCTGTGTACGAAATCGCCCGGATCCTGCGCCGTCACGATTGCCTTGTGTTTTTCGATTTTGCCGCTGTTGCCCCGTATGTCAAGATCGATATGAATCAGAGCCCGGAAACATCTTTCGACGCGGTATTCTTTTCTCCCCATAAATTCCTAGGAGGACCCGGAACTACGGGAGTCCTCGTGTTCCACGAACGCCTCTATCCCAAGCATCTTCCACCCACCCTTTCCGGAGGAGGCACGGTAGACTTCGTGAACCTGCACGAGCAGGAGTACACCCGGGACATAGAAACCCGGGAAAAACCGGGAACCCCTGGAATCCTACAGACGATAAAGGCCGCGTTAGCCATCCAGTTGAAGGAACGACTAGGGCTGGAAGCAATCGAAAAAAAGGAAAAAGAGTATATTCGTCGCGCTATCGAATTCTTTCGCACCATCCCCGAAATCGAAATCGTGGGAAATCCGGATCCGGAGTTGCGGATTGCCATCCTTTCCTTCAATATCAGGGCGGGAGACTCCTACCTTCACCCCCGGTACGTGGTGAAACTCCTGAACGATCTATTCGGTATTCAAGCACGGGCAGGATGCTCCTGTGCAGGCCCCTACGGGCATAGGCTTCTCCATATCGATACAAAAAAGTCCTTAGAGTTCAAGGAAAAGATCCTGCAGGGAGAAATGGGAATCAAACCCGGATGGGCCCGGCTGAACTTCCACTTCCTCTTTACCGAGAAAGAGTTCCGTTTCATTCTCGATGCGGTGGCCTTTGTTGCCCGGTATGGAGTGTATTTCCTTCCCCTGTACCGGTTCGATCTATCAACTGGAAACTGGTTCGCCCGGGATTGGGAATGCCCTGTGCCGCCTTTCGGAATCGGACCGATCCTCTCCTCTTTAGAAGAGGAGGGTTCAACAGATTCTTTCCCCTTCTCAAGTGAGCAGAACCTGACGGAAGAAGAGAGAGCAAGCTATTTCCGACAGTATTTGGAGGAAGCGCACAGAAGAGGCGAAGAACTGAAAGCCTCTTTTTCACCGGATCTCCTATCCACCACGCAGAGGGATCTAATACCCTTCCTCTACTGTCCCTTTCCTCGATAGTCTCCGGCTAAGCGTCCTCTAAGAGTTTGAGATTCTTACCGAGGAACTACCGGATACCGGAGGGCAAGATCTTCTTTCCCTCCGGCCTTCACTTCCAAAGGCACTTCCAGCTTTCTCCGATCGATGTAGCATAGGCTTTCTCCACCCTCCGCGCAGTACGCGAGGGCGACTTCCAAGTGCACCTCGGTAGAGCCGGGAGAAAACTCGAAGGGAAGACGGATGGGGAATGTAGGAGCCTGCACGCTGAGGGGGGATACCCCAAGGAATCGACCTATACCTCCGCTAAGTCGAACAGTCACTGTCGAAAACGCTTCTGATGTAACCTTGTATCCTTTGGGAAGAACGACCCATAGGGATAGTTCAACTCTTCCAGGAGAGACCTCCCCTTTCGCGAACCGGATGGGCGGTAGGGTCTCGGTGAATAGAAGATCCGAGCCAGGGAAAGATCCCAATGTTGAAAACCCACCCGATACCGACGATTGGATTCCTTTAACGGGCCGATCAATTTTTCCCGTTAAATCTTTCCTCGCGTAAGAATCGTCTGTTACAGATGGACCGACTGCCCCGCCCTGCGCGGCTTCTGCTATCTTCAAGATTAGGGTAGAAACCGTCCTATTGTTCAGATCGAAGATTCGCAGGGCATGGTTATTGGTATCCGCGACGTACAACGTATCTCCCTTGGCATCCAGACCCCCAGGTTCGTCCCAGCGGGCATCCTGCCCATCCTTGAACCCCGGGTCTAGGCCCGAGATAGTCCGTACCTCCCGGGTTTGTAAATCGATCTCCCGAATCCGATGATTGTACGTATCCGCCACATATAGCTTTCCCCGGTAAACCCGTACCCCTAAAGGGTGCTGAAACCGGGCATCCTGCCCCACTCCATCCTCTGGGCCAAACTCGAAGAGGCTCTTGCCGCTTCCCGCTAATGTAACTACCTGTGCATCCTGCGTGGAAAGATCCACGTACCGAATGGAGCTACCTTCCGAGTCGGCAAAGTACAATCGTCTGTCAGAACCAAGGGATAGGCCACTAGGTTGAGCGAGTTCCGCATTCTTTCCTGTCCCATCCTGGTACCCTTCCGCACCAGACCCTGCCAAGGGCGATACAGATTGGGTGGATAAGTCCATTTTCCAAATCTGATGACTTCCAGCCATGGCAATATAGAGGGTTTGTCCCTCTACTTCCACGTCCCAGGGGGAGGAAAGGGCCATAGAGGTTCCCCTGCCCGGAGCGGGCGGGTACTCCTCCGATTGTTTTCCCGTGCCTGCCAACGTGGTAACCTGTCGGCTGGACAGGTCGATCTTTCGGATAGCATGGTTTCCCGTGTCCGCCACATAGATCGTTTTTCCATCTGATGACAAGGCAATCCCCTGAGGGGATCGGAATCGGGCCTCTTCGAATCTTCCATTGGAAAACCCGGCCGTGAGGCCTCCCACCCGGTCCAACACCCTGCCCGTGGATTCTTCCACGATCAGGATCCTGTGGTTCCCCGTGTCAGAGAGAACGATCCGGTCAGCCTTTGGATCCACCCGTACTTTTCCCGGAAAACTCAAGTGGGTTGGTCTCCGAGTTTCTGGTTTCAATACCGCCCTCCACGGACGAGAATCGAGAAGACCTTTGGAAGCAAACTCTTCCCGTAAGGAAAGGATGATTTCCCTGAACTGGGGGTAGAACCCCTCACCCATTGTGGCAGCCGCTACCTTTCCAGCCGGATCCACCAACGCGAGGGTAGGCCAGGCTCTGGGACCCCACAGCTGCCACAGGAGGAAATCCGGATCGTTCACCACTGGGTGAGTAATCTCGTACCGGAGCAGGATGTTTCGGAGGTTCTGCAAGCGCCCTTCGTTGGCAAATTTTGCCGAATGGATCCCTATCACCACCAGTTCATTGGGAAACTCTTCCTGTAACCGCTTCAGATCCGGGAGGTTGTGAATGCAGTTGATACACCCATAGGTCCAGAAATCCAATAGAACGATCTTCCCTTTCAGCGTGGAGAAGCGCAATGGCTCCTGAACATTGAGCCACTCCATCCCTTCCGGAAACTCCGGGGCTGGAAAAGTTCCTGCCCAGGACCGCTTGCTCGTTGGGGTTATGGAAGAGTTTGGGGGAGGAGGTTCAGAGGTAGAGCCCGTGGAATTAGAAGAAGTCGGAACAGTCGGGGTCTCTGATGAAGTCTCAGTCTTTTCCGTGGGTTCTTTTTTCCCTGAAGCGACAATCCCAAGGGTACCTATTAGAAACAGCACCATGCTTAAAATAAAAATTCGCCGTTTCTTTGAAAATCGAGAAAATAGTACTGTCATGGAATAAATATGATTATTTCAGTTATGTAAAGTCAATGAAAATGATTCCCTTCCATGGATTAGAAGGTGATTATTTCATACCCATCCTCGATATACCGGGCCATGGAGGGATGCCCTTTCATGTCGGTACCAAAGGGAAGTTTCTGCGCCTCGATCTCCGCCAACACGCCCATCTTGTAGGAGCATGCCCGGCACACACAGTCGATCAGCCCCGAGTCCCTCACCTGCACGTACAGGTCGTGGTAGTCTGCCCCTTCCATGGCCAATTCCACCGCCGCCTTCGTGGCCGCTCCCTCCAGAATGATGGCCACGTCCATACCCCGCTCTCGCATATCCAGCCCGTTCAACAGAACGTGCACGAAACACATGGGTTCGCCTCGAAACGCAAACAACGCAATCTTTTTCATACCCTCCCACTATAAAACCTCCAGGGTTCCTGCGCAAGGGAAAGTTAGTACCCCCCTCGCCTTTATGATCTGGAATATGGTATAAAGGTTACAAGAATCTACCAGTAGGAGCTGTGTATGAACCTGGTCTGCCTCGATCTAGAGGGAGTGCTGGTACCCGAGATTTGGATCTCCTTTTCCAAGGCCACGGGCATCGAAGAACTTCGATTAACCACCCGGGACATTCCGGATTACGACGCGTTGATGAGGCGGAGAATCAAAATCCTCGACCAGCACGGGTTGAAATTAGCCGATATCCAGCGGGTGATCGAAACAATGGATCCCCTTCCGGGTGCCCGTTCCTTTCTAGATTCCTTGCGGGAGGCTACTCAGGTAATCATCCTGTCAGATACCTTCGATCAATTTGCAAAACCCCTCATGCGAAAACTCGGATGGCCTACCCTGTTCTGCAATACTCTGGTGATCGGTAAAGATGGTGCAGTAGTGGACTATACCCTCCGTCAGAAGGATGGGAAGAAAAAGGCCGTTATCGGCTTGAAGAGTCTCGGGTTCTATATTCAAGCGGTAGGAGATTCCTATAACGATATCTCCATGCTGCAAAACGCAGACAAGGGGTACCTGTTCCGTCCGCCTGCCCAGATACGACAGGAGTTTCCCAACTTACCCGTCGCCGATACCTACGATTCCCTGTGGAAACTCTTATCTTCCGATCCTAATTGGCCGGCAACCCCTTCTACGGGCTCGGTTTCCCTTGGAGCCTTGGGTACTACTTAGATACCGAGGGGTACTGGGTTCTACCGGATAAGCACCTGCGCATTTATGTTAAGAAACTTTTCCTGCGCTCTAGGATAGGAGTCCCCTCGGGTGTAAAGGTAGATGCTGTTCTCTCGAAGGGTCCCTTTTTCGTCATAGTACCGAACAATGGGATGCTCGATCACTCCGCGAATGGTTTCCTTCGGAACCCCTTGTTGTAAGAGGTATGTGGCAAAGGAAAGTTCTTCGCAGGGAATATGGGTACCGGTTGGAGAATATAGATAATCCCGTCCATCGAGAATTTGTTCGAAAGGTCCTTTGGAATAGTGGAACACCCTGTCCACCGGTATCCCCTGAGGAAGGATCTTGGCATCCCGCAGGGTCTGTTCCATCTGCTCGAAAATGAGGGCAAAGCGTTCATACCCGATGGAGGTTCGGAATAGCATTACCGCGATGTCCGTCCCTTGCGCGTTCTTCTGCACCAACGCGGGAATATCGTAGTTCACGATAAACAGGTCTCCGTACCGCTTTACCGATTGCCCACTAGTGACAAGCACATCCTCTATGGGGACCCAGAGTTCGAACAGTTGTTCGGGTGTCCATCCAAGGATCCGCAACGCTTCAAAGGCCCCTACCACTCGGCAGGAATCAAAGGGTCGGCCAAACTTCTCCTCGAAATCCCGCTTCATGAACTCGGTGAAAAGGCTTTTCCCCAGTACGGCAAACCGCATCCGGGTGAGGTAGTGTCTTTCGATGATGTGATTCGCTAGGATAAACTCACCGGGAATATTGGCTAGGTACACGAAGAAGATCCGTTGCTTGTACTCGGGATTCTTCTGGATGACCTTGAGAATCAGGCTTTCCACTAGATATCCATTGGATTCTGGTCGTAGGTACACAAAAATGTCTTCTGTGGAAGGATCGACGGATGGACCCGGGTATGGGATCAGTACAGATGGGAGCCCTTTGTCAGTTCCCATAATACTATTATCGGGGGAATCAGGGGAAAAGGCAATGGGAAAGCGGTTTCCACAACCAACGAGAGCGTTCACTTCGCGGGCGGTCATAAAAAGGTTCTCACGGAGAATTCTACCAATCTTACTCTTATACCTTACAAGGATGATTTCTTTTTTATCTGCTTCAATTAGTTTCAGGGAGATCTTAAATTTTGGGCAATTTCACTTACAGATAGAATAATCATACTGAAAATCCTTTAATCAAAAACAATCTGATTCTATGATTCACACAATCTTTTCCTTATGTGTTGAGACAGCGCGGTGAACGAGATCAAACTAATTTTACAGAACAGAAAGAAAGCCGCCTTTGATCCACTAAAATCAAATCTGGTGAAACCATCACAGAATAGTACTGTACAAGTGTTAAAGAATGGCTTATCCATGTAAAAAACATATCATTCCAGCACACCCTGAGCTATGGTGGAAGAGAGCGGGCATCCCACAAGAAAATTGAGATAATAGGATAGGACGGTATTGGGGAAATGATTCTTTAGTACAGCCAATCCAGGCACAGCTCACCAGCGGTGCAGGGCATCTCGATTCCCCAGTTCTCTAACACTTCGGGAGCTACTTCGCCGATTACTCCTACAGGCTTCCCTCGGACTAGGACTGCGGCAACACGGCCGGGGATAAACCGGGGATCCTCCACCTCTTCTAGGGTGTATTCCACGTTCAGATAGTATAGGAGAGCGCCAAGCTGGGCGCTGATTAGGTTGAATCCCGCATCGGATTGGGCCGAAAGGAATCCAAGGTAATTGTAAGTCTTACTCCCATACACGTCGGAAGGATCCTTCTTCGCTACCTTTCCCACCTCGAAGATGTGATGAGGATAGGGAGCGCTGGCCGACACGCTTTCGGCCTGCAAAAGGGAAGGAAGAATGGAGTTTCGCACGAACTCGTAATTCTCCGACATGGGGTTGGCTATCTGAATGAGATCCTCTCCGGAGATTCGCATCTTTTCGATGAAATCTTTTCGGGAACCTAAATAGTTGAAGATCATTTCCTGGAACCCCAGCCCGACCATGAGAACTACCACTTTCCGGGCAAAGGTCTCCGAATCCGTCAGTCGTCCAACGGTAAAGTCCGTCGGGGTAACAGGCTTGAAATGATCCATCCCCACGCCGATCATCACGTCTTCGATGATGTCCACCCCATGGAGGAAATCGTTCCGGTACTCGGGTGGATAGAGAACAACCTCGGCGCTTCGACTTGCCTCGTTCCCTTTACCCGCAGACCGGATCTCGGCCCGGTTCCCCATCCGCTTTAGGGCCGCGAGAACCTGTTCGGAAGTGAAGGCTTCTCCTAAAAGTTTCTCAATGGCTGCGATACTTACCCGCTGTGGTTCTTGGAAATAGAAGGGAGTTACCACCTTCCGGCCATAGGGAGTGTCATACGGGTACTGTACTTCAACCGGGAGGATCGTATACCCGAGATCGGCGAAGTCACAGGCCACGATGTTGGTAGCGAGAAAGAGAGAATCCATGTCCGTGCCTGTCAACTCGATGAACAATTCCGTATCACCCGGCTCCACCGCGCCTATGGTAGCGCTATTGATGATGGGCGGGAAACTCAAGCACTCTCCCTTCGCGTCCTGAAGGAACGGGAACTTCGAAAATCCCGCCACGATGTGCCCGTACTCCTGTCCCTTGGGGTGCTCCCGGTTGATCTCGAGTAGGTTCATCACCCGATCGAATCCGAGGGGTTGGAACTTCGTTTGTTCAGGGTCCACCGCATCATAGTGCACAGGGTACTGGATTAGGGTAGATCGATAGATCCCCATGGCAATGGTCTTCCGCTTTCTACCGTAGTTTCCACAGAGTTTTTCCTGGGACTGGATCAAATCTTCCAGGGTATTGGCATCCACCGGCGGACCCTGCACCGCAAAAGCGGCTATGTAAGGCCGAATGTCCTTTAGCGCTGGATCTACCACCACGGTGCGGATTCCCCTGGATCCATGCCTGTCTAGAGAATCGCCCGGCCGGGAAAAGAAGGTGTATTCGGGAATCCGACCCGTCTCCAGGATCCTAAGGAATCGAGCGAGCCCCGCGGTAGACCAGAGATCGGGACGATTCGTATCGTTCAGTTCCAGTTTTAGAACTCCCGTCTGTTCATCCACATCGTCCACTTCCCCTTTGGCAAAGGTAAGCTTCGCTTCAAGGGTATCTCGATCGTAGGGTTTTCCAATTAACCGGTAGAACCGTTCCTTCTTCACTTCGATCTTCGGCATGGTTACTTCCCCTTTCTCAGTCGGACATGTTCGATGTTGTAGGAGAACAGCTCCCGCAGGTCGTTCAGCCCCAGGTGCATCAGGGCCATCCGGTCGATTCCGATTCCCCAGGCCAGTACCGGCACATGGACACCCAATGGTTCCGTCACTTCGGGCCGGAAGATCCCCGACCCCCCTAGCTCGAACCATCCGAGGACCGGATGCTTGATGTGAACCTCTATGGAAGGTTCGGTGAAGGGGAAATATCCGGGAACGTACTTCACTTCCGTGGCGCCGGCGATTTCTTCGGCGAACATACGTAGGAATCCCAGATGGGTCTTCAAGTTCACGCTTTCCCCAATGACGATTCCCTCGGTCTGGTAGAAATCGGACAGGTGGGTAGCATCCACTTGATCGTACCGGAAACACCGGACGATCCCAAAGTATTTACCGGGAATCTTTGCCTTAGGAAGTTGCTTGGCGGAAAGAACCGTTCCCTGACTTCGGAGGATCAACCGGCGGGTAAAGTCCCTGTCGAAAGAATAGTTCCAACCCCGGCTTCCCGTTTTCCAACCATGCTCGTGGGCCGCGGCTACCTGATCGAGGTATGGCTGTTCGATTTCCTTCGCGTGGGTTGGATCCTTCACATAGTACACGTCGTGGATGTCCCGGGCCGAGTGGAACTGGGGCATGAATAGGGCATCCGAGTTCCAGAACTCCGTTTCCACTAAAGGCCCGTCGAACTCTTCGAATCCCAGGGAGCAGAGCTTGTCTTTCACCGATCGGAGAAAATCGCAGTACGCGTTGGTTCGTCCCATTAGTACCCGGGTAGGGGGAGTCTTAATATTGTACTTCCGGAAAACTACCTGTTTCCAGGTCTTTTTGGTAAGCATTTCGGGAGTCAACGCTCCCACCTCTTCTCCGGTAAGGCCTCGTCGTTCCAGTTCTTTCTGTACCTCGGAAGCTTCGGCCCTCAGTCGATACTCCACCTCATCCCGCTCCACGGTTCGAAAGGGTGAATCCGTGGCCCCCCGTTTCTTGCTCATCCCCTGAACAAGGGTAAGTTCTTCAGCGGAAAGGTCCTGTTCCGCAAGGAACCCCTTCTGAACGGCCCGATCCAATAGCTTCCTCACCTGATTCAGGCGGCTAGCTTTCCCTAGATCCTTCAACACGACCTGTTTCTGGTCGTTCATCCCCAGAACCCCTTCCTTGGAAAGGGCCCCATAGGCCGAGCCCAGATCCTTGTTCTCGATGGAAAGGGCACGGGAGAGCTCAGGAAGAGTGGCCGGTCCTGAACTCTTCAGATGATTCAAGAGTCGTTCCTCCGGCGTTCCTTTCTGTACCCATTCTTTACCTAAATCCGTCAATTCATAGAACCGTACCGTCTTTCGAGACGTTTCATCCAGAAGCCCCTTTGCAAGGAGCCAGCTAAACACCTGGTTCGCCTGTCCTGTATTGAAGGATAGATTCTTCTGTAATAGATCTACCGTGAGGATACTCCCCGGACGGAAGGCTCGTAACACTCGTACCTCCAGGGGGTGAAGACTCTGCACGATTCCGACAATATCGTTTCCCATACCGTACTCCCAATAGTGCTTCCACGATAGGAAAGGGGTTCTGTTTGCTGGTGTTGGTTCGAGCACCCGACTCGGGTGTGAAACAAGTTCAGTGTACCTGTTTGCGAGCTTTTACTCAAGGGATCCCTCAGAGAAATACCGACTTTAAGGTCGGCGGCTGTATATCGTTATTACTTGGGCGGTAGGTGGGGCCGACTCTCTTTGACGGTGTACTGAATCGACAGACCCTTGCCCTTTATGACGTTCTCCGGTACAACACAACCCATGAATCTCACCATTTCCCCCCTTCTCCTTGCTTCTGCCGGGATTCAGATTGCTTGCCAATTGTTCAAAGTCGGGTACTACTCCTTCCAAGAAAGAAAGTTCAACGGTTGGTATTTCTTTTCTGCGGGTGGCATCCCTAGCGCCCATGCGGCATTCGTGTCATCCCTTACCACGGGGATCGGGCTACGTTCCGGCTTCGATTCCGACCTATTCGCCGTATCCTTCGTCTTTACCGCGATCGTCATTTACGACGCCTTTCGCCTGCGGGGAGCGGTGGAAAGACACGCGAAACTGTTAAACCGCATCACTTCCCGATATCATCCGGACGAATACGAAGGGTTGAACGAACGGATAGGTCACTCCCTGGGGGAGATTCTAGGCGGGATCCTGATCGGGGGAGGTCTCATGCTCTTGCTCCATATAGCAAGGCTGTTTTAGGATCCGGAAGCAAGGACGCCCCATGCTAGTGTTCAGTGCACCTGGTACCGTCTTACTTCCTCCAAGCGAAGGATAGCTCGGTTTACCACGGCTTTGTACAGCCCACTATCCATCATCATCCGGGGCGCGGTATCCAGCACTAAAAGTCCTTTCAGGGTATGAGGCTTATTGTACAGGATGGTTCGGGCATATTCCCGGATCGCGTTCTTGACACCCTCCTGTATCGCCTTCATTCTTCCCTCTTGCCCTTTGTAAAAAGGAGCTTCTCCCATCCCAGAGGTAGCAGGCAACACGTTGGACCGCAGACCCTGGTACCAGGCTTCCTGGAAGTCTCTTAGGGCATACCGAACTCGCACGTACACCCGGGATCCCTCTAGGCGGACGCTTACCACGGAAAGGTTGGGATCTCCTCGTTGGATCCACTGGTAGGGTTCTAACAGGAACTCTTCCTCCATCTTCCTTGCTTTATCGTACGGGGTATAGGTGAAGGTGAAGCCATACACCATCCCCGAAAGCACAAACCGGGCTTCCTCCAGGATCCGCTGGAACAGCTCATCCTGGGTAAAGGTATTAAAATCCGGGATTGGATCTTTTACCTTTCCCGCGTCCCATACCCAAACTTCTGGCTGATACTCGTACCAAAACTCTTCGTTCAAGATTGTTTGGCTATAAGTAGGAGAATAACAAGTTACGAGAAGTAAAAGTACCTGGCTCAATCGAAGCCATGGAGATCGGGGTAAAGCGAAAAGACGGGTCTCCATACCCTATGTATCGGCAAGAGTAAACGATTCAGTACCTTCGATCGAAGAAAACCGATAAGGGATCGATCCGGAGCCGTACCAGAAAGTACACCCAAGCAGCCCCTAAACCTGCCAAATGGGTTAGATGAGCCACCCCTCCCCGAACATTGAACACCTGAGAAAAGATCTCGATGCCCGCGTAGATCATTACCAGGATGGGTGCCCGTACCGGTATGATGCCCATCACATAGATCACCGCGTGGGGAAAGAATACGGCGAAGGCAAGAAGCACCGCGTAGATGGCCCCTGAAGCCCCCAAAAGAATGATTCCATATGCTCCTGAAAAATAGAACACAAAGAAGGAAAAGATCCCCGCAACGAGACCCGACAACAGATAGAACAGGAGAAACTCAGTGCTTCCCATCCGTTGTTCCACCTGGAACCCAAAGAAGAATAGCCCCAGCATATTGAAGAACAGGTGGGATAGGTCCGCGTGGAAGAACATGTAGGTAAACACCTGCCAGAACGCACCATCCCGAACTACCCGGCCAGGAATCATGGCGAAGTAGTACAAGGCCTCACGGGGCGCGAGGGTTCTAAAAAAATAACACGCCACATTCACCAGGATCAGCATCAACGCCACGTTGGTGTACCGATACCGGAAAGGACGCCTCAGGAGCGAAAGGACTTCCATATGGTAGAAAGTACGGGCTTTCACTCTACAAGTCAACCATGGTACAGTGAGAGGGTGCGCGTCCTGAACGATTACTGGACACAACGGGCGAAACGGGAAGGGTACCCTGCCCGCTCGGTGTATAAATTGCAAGAGATAGAGGAGCGATTCCACATCCTTCGGGGTGCAAAAAAAATACTAGACGTGGGAGCTGCTCCAGGGAGTTGGACTCTCTATGTGCTTCGAATCCTGCGCCCTACCCCTAGGATCGTGGCAATAGACCTAACGCCCCTATCTCTACCCCCGCAGGAAAACCTGACCTATATCCAGGGAGATATTACGGATCCAAGCCTTATGGAAAAACTCGTTCCTGAGGCTCCCTTCGATGTCATTCTGAGTGACGCCGCCCCCTCTACCACCGGAAACCGTACCGTGGATACGGCCCGATCCCAGGCTCTGGTAGAAGCTGTGTTAGGATTGGTCCCATCTCTGTTAAAAGCGGGCGGATCCTGCGTGGTAAAAGTATTTCAGGGCTCGGATACTCGTCAAATCCTACAACGGCTAGACCGGATCTTCAAAAAAACCCGGTCCTTCAAACCAAAGGCCTGTCGAAGCGAATCGTTCGAGCTATACTGCATCGGATTGGAGAAACGGGAAGGTTTTAATTGACAAATGGGAAATGGTTCTTCAATATTAATCTAGGCAGGTTCTAGGAATATCAAAGGTTCTCGAGGGGGAAGGCGTGCAGCAGTACCAGAAACCCGTTCTGGTTCAAGAACAAAAACTCCACATGAGCCCACAACTCTTGCAGAGTATCCAGCTCATGGCCCTACCCCTCCAGGACTTAAAGGCCCGCATCGAAGAGGAACTGGAAAAGAACCCCGCCCTCGAAGTAATCGAGGATACCAAGACTGTTTCCTACGACGAGGCGCCCCCCCGGCAGAAGGAAGTTGAAGAGTACTTCGAAGACTCCTCAGACTCGGGATTTCCCCAGGGGGGCTATGACGATGAAGCGGGGGACGCGAAACGGAAGTTTATGGAAGGGGCATTGGCCCGCCCTGAATCCCTTCAGGATCACCTCCTGTGGCAATTGAGCCTACAACCCATCTCCGAAGATCTCCGTTATGTCTGCGAACTCCTGATCCGAAACCTGGACGAGAACGGCTTCCACCGGGAAGATCCAAAGACCATCCTTCCTCCGGACAAACTCCACCTTATGGAGGAGGGGATCAAACTAGTCCAACGATTCGACCCTGTAGGGGTATGCGTGCGGGACTACCGGGAATCCCTCATCGTGCAGGCCATGCAGAATCCCGAAGCTCCTCCCTACACCGTGTTGATTCTACAAGAGCACCTGGAACTTCTGGAACGAGGTAAGATCAAGGAAATCGCGAAGAAGTTAAAAATCACGGAGAAAGAAGTCGAGGATTGTCTCAGCTTCATTAAAACATTGACCCCCTTTCCCGGTAGAGAGTACTCTGCCGAGCCTCCTCGGTACGTGATTCCCGACCTTATGGTCACGTTAAAAGAGGGACAATTCGTCATTATCCTGAACGACGAAGAAATTCCCGTGCTGGGGCTCAATCCCTTCTTCGTCAATATCCAAAATCATCCCGAAGCCCAGAAACTGAAAGAAGTGAAACAATTCGTGAACAACCGGGTAAAGGAAGCTCGTTGGTTCATTCAAAGCATCCATCAGAGAAACCAAACGTTGCTTAAGGTTGCCAAAGCGATCGTCGAATTCCAGCGAGACTTTTTCCTCAAAGGCCCCAAATACCTAAGGCCCCTCACTCTGAAGGACATCGCGCAGGAGATCGGCGTCCACGAGGCCACGGTTTCTAGGATCACCACCTCCAAGTATATTCAGACGGAATGGGGTATCTTTGAATTGAAGTATTTCTTTTCCAATTCCATCTCGGGTGCGGGATCCTCGGGATCTCAGTACTCGAAGGAGGCGGTAAAGCAAATCATCAAAGAAATCATCGAACAGGAAGGAGGAAAAAATCTATCGGATCAAAAAATTGCAGAGTTGCTTTCCAAGCGAGGGATCCAGCTTGCCCGCAGGACCGTTACCAAGTATAGGAAGGAACTAGCGATTAGTTCCTCCTACGACAGATAACATGTATGGAGGTAAAGTATGAATCTTGAAATCAAGGCAGTCCATTTCGATCTCCCGCAAGACTATCGCGAACTGATCGAAAAGAAAGTTCAAAAGATCGAGTTCGCCCAAGACATGATTGTAGACTTACTGTTTACCATCACGAAGGAGAAGGACTACGCCATTGAAGCCCACTTGAACTTTCGCTGGGGGACCTCGCATCATATAACAGTGAACGATTTCAACCTACGAGATGGAATCGAAAAGTTGATCGACAAGATAGACGCCAAAGTCTCTAAAGAAAAGGGGAAGATCAAACAGCACTGAATTCCATGAAACAGTTCACCGTTTTGGATCTACTTTCTCTCAATTTAAAAGAACACGAAGCTCTCGACCTCCGTTGTATCGCGGGAAGGTCGGGTTTAGGTAGACCCATCGAGATGCCCGATGTGAACCGCCCGGGTCTCACCTTGAGCGGATTCTACGACAACTTCGCCTTCAAACGAATCCAGGTGTTTGGGAGAGGGGAAAGCGCCTACCTGGAGATGATGGTGAAGGAAAACCGCATCGAAAACCTGGCTCAGTTTTTTAAATACGACATTCCCTGCGCTATCTTCACAAATAGCCTACAGCCGCCCGAAATTTTCAAGGAACTAGCGGAGAAAGCCCACTGCCCCGTCCTTCAGACCGACCTTCCTTCCACCGATTTTACCGCTCGCCTCATCCGAGCCTTAAGCGAAGTGTTCGCTCCCAAACAAACCATCCATGGAGTGCTGATCGAGGTATTCGGGATCGGAGTACTAATCACGGGGGAGAGTGGGGTGGGGAAGAGCGAGGCGGCCCTGGAACTGATCGAGCGGGGGCACCGGCTCGTGGCAGACGATGCCGTGGAGATAAAAAACGTGGCGGGGAACATTCTCATGGGGGCTGGGGCAAACAAAATCATCGGGCACCACATGGAAATCAGAGGGATAGGGATCATCAATATCACTCACCTATTCGGGGTAGGAGCCATTCGGGACAGAAAACAGATCCAGTTGGTAGTGGAACTGGAACCCTGGGACTCTACCAAGAACTATGACCGCATCGGAGAGAAGGATACTACTACGGAAATCCTGGGAGTGCAGGTTCCCTACCTGAAACTTCCCGTAAAACCGGGGAGGAACATTCCCATCTTGATCGAAACCGCTGCCATGAACGAGCGATTGAAAAAGATGGGATACTTTTCCGCGAAAGAATTCAACCGAAATGTGTTAAAATGGCTGGAAAGTGAGAATGCTCGAGCAGTATATTTTCAGAACACAGACAACTATTGATCCATTGGGGAGTGGAATGACAGAAAAGGAAGTCACCATTAAAAATCGCGCGGGGATACATGCGCGGCCAGCTGCTCTGATCGTTCAAACGGCAAACAAGTTTTCCTCGAAAATTCATATGATCAAAGACAACGAAGAGATAAACGCGAAGTCCATCATGGGAATTATTACCTTAGGCGCCGGATATAACACGAACCTCAAGATTCGGGCGGAGGGGCCGGACGAACAGGAGGCGGTCAATGCTCTGGCTGAGCTATTTGAACGCCGTTTCGAAGAAGAGTAACATCCTTGTAGCCCTTCTCTTATCCTCAACTCTCTTTTCTCTAGATTCCACCTACCTGCCCACCCAGGAACCGAACACAGTCCAATTTTGCGCCACCCTTACACCGGAAGAGGTGGCCCGGCTACAGGAAGCCCTCAAGGATGGATACAGGGCTGAAATCTCTTTCACCCTTCGGGTGTACGAGGAGAGGAAGACCGTGTTCTTGGGGAACACCCTTCTCCACGAAGCGCAGTACACATACACAGCCCGGTGGGATCCAATCGGGAGAGAATACCTGATCTCCACATCAAGTGGCGCCCAGCACCATTTCTCTTCATGGGAGGATTTCCAGCAGGTCTTTACCCAATCTCCCCTGTTTCAGGTACCCCCACCTAAGGGCAACCGGGTGTATACCACTTGCCAAGCGGTCTTGAAACCTAAACTTTTCAATCCACCCCTGCAAATCCTGAATTCCGTAGGTCGGTTGGAAACCATGGCCAGCCGGTGGGTACGGATGGATCCTGGCCCATGAGAAAAGACACCTTCCAGGCAACCTTCCTAGGGCTTCTCTTCATGTATCTAGCCTTGATCATACTGGTTCTCCTGTTTTCCACCCGACTTATTCCAGACTTAACTCAAGGGTATACCACCCAGGGATGGATCCTCCTTGTTTTAGCCGTCTTTTTTCTCCTGTTTCTTCTAGGGATGGTAGGATTGAACATCCTGCGGTTGTTCCGCGATCGGTATTCCCGGAAGCCAGGAGTACGGTTCAAGGTTCGACTGGTAGGATTCTTCATCCTGATCTCTGCGGTCTCTTCCATCCCCCAGGGATTTTTGTCCGTCTCTTTCCTCAACTCTGCCGTGAACACGATCTTTCATCCCTCCTTACGGGAAGCGCTGGAGGGAGGGTTGTCCATTGCCATCACCTACTACGACGAAAAAATCGAACATCTCCGCGGTATCGGACGCAATCGGTATGCCCAACAAATCCTGGAACGCTCCGATCGTGCCTCGACTCAAGCCTGGAACAATCTTCGGTACCTGTATCCAGACCTTTCCGCTTACCAGGTGTTCTCTGCAAAGGGGATACCTCTCTTTTTCGCGGGAAACACAACCTTTTCCATGGAAGGATCTGCCGCGGTCTCGGCCCCCGAAGGGTTACTCCCTCGAGAAACGAAGAGTGGGGGAATCACGATTCTGCGGTTCAAACAAGTCATCGGCACGGACCCAAACCGTCCTATCGCAATTTTAAGTTTTTCCCTCCCCGAATCCTTCGACCGGCACGCGGAGCGAATCACAACTACCCTGAACACCTTCACCCAATTGGAACAGCATCGCACCCGTTTCAACGCGACCGTGATCATTATTTACTCCTTCTTCGCTTTACCCCTACTTCTGTTATCCATCTTGGTGAGCTTCCTTCTAAGTGATGAAATCATCCGGCCTATCGTAAACATCGAGGAAGCCACCCGAAGGGTAGCGGAAGGGGATTTCTCTTACCGGATTCTTTCCCGTGCACAGGACGATTTGTTCCATCTGGCAGAGTCCTTCAACCGCATGGTAACGGAACTGGAAAAGAGTCGTCAGAACTTGGTTCAAACAGAGAAGGTCGCCGCTTGGCAGGAGATCGCTCAACAACTGGCTCACGAAATCAAGAATCCCTTGACTCCCATAAAGCTCTCAGCGGAACGTTTACTGAAAAAGTACCAAGAGGATCGGGAACAGTTCGAACGAGTTCTCCAATCTTCTGTGGAGACCATTTTGAAGGAAACGAACAGTCTGGATAAGCTATTGAAGGAGTTCAAAGACTTCTCCCGTCTACCGACACCCGTGTTTCGCCCCATTCCGTTGAAACAGATTCTGGAAGAAGCTGTCCAGGGGTACAAGTACATTCCTCGAATTCGGATCACGGTGGATCCTATTCCCGATTCCTTTACCCTGATGGCCGACGCGGAGCAGATCCGACAGATGTTCACAAACCTTCTCACCAACTCCATTGAAGCCATGCCCGAAGGCGGGGAGATCCGTATTCGGGCAGATCTTGTGAAAAAAGGGAATACTCGCTACTGTAGAATCCTGGTGTCGGATACGGGAGTAGGGATTCCGGAGGAACACAAAAACCTTGTGTTCAATCCATACTTTACCACCAAAGCGCAAGGGACGGGATTGGGGTTGTCCATCGTGGAACGCATCATTTTTGACCATAAAGGCCAGATCTGGTTCGAATCAGAACCAGGAAAGGGTACCACCTTCTTCATCGATCTGCAGTTGGAGTCAGGGGAATGAACACGATCCTCATCATAGACGACGAACCAGGGGTTCGTTCGGTTCTAAAG
>CAKZQO010000167.1 GCA_937140905.1 uncultured Spirochaeta sp. | reverse complement strand
AAGGAGCGGATCTCCAAACTCAAAGCGTATCGTAAGGCCCTGGATGGGGAAACGAAAGCGGCCCTCCAACGGGCTTTTAAGAATTACCGAACCCTCTACCCCGAAGAAATTTATACCGATGCCTATCAACAGCTCATGTTCGTGATTAACCTTTTCCGTAAAGTCATCGAGGAGAACACCACAAGTGAAGACTCAGCCCTCCTAATTCAAACAATGGTTTTTGGAAACTTCAACGAAAAGAGCTGTTTCGGAAGCTTTTTCACCCATAATATCATTACTGGGGAGAATGCGTTGATGGGTGAATTCTTCACCCAGGCCTTCGATGAACGGGAAAAGGAGGGAACCCCCATTGCGAAGATGGAGCCTAAGATTTTCACCCGTCTACAGGAAATAGGTAAACAGTTAGAACGGAAGTTCAGGGAGATCCGGAGGGTACGATTTACCGTAGAAAATGGAGAACTTTGGATCATCGATCAACAGCCCGCGGCAAACAAATCCACCCAGGCAGAGATCAAGAGCCTCCTCGATCTGTTGAACGAAGGGATCGTGGACGAAGAGTTTGTCATAAAGGCGATCAAACCAGGGAGACTTTCAGAGATCCTGCATCCGACCTTGGATCCTTCGTCGGTCAAAAAGTATCCAAAGGTTACGGGTGGAATCGCGGGCGCAGTAGGGGCGGCCATAGGAAAAGTATACTTCTCCACAGACGCCCTTCTAAAAGCCTACAGACAAGCCGTGCAGACGAACCAGTCGACCGATTTCATTCTGGCGATGCCCGCTACCTTTGCTGAAGATGTGAAAGCCATTGAAGTAGCCAAAGGGGTCCTAACTTCTGAAGGTGGGTACGCGTCCCACGCTCCAGTAGTGGCTCGAAGCCTGGGAAAAGTGGCGTTGGTATATCCAGAGATAGAGTTCACTAAAGAGGGAATGAAGGTGGCAGGAAACTTAGTGAAAGAGGGGGATGTGATCACGTTGAACGTTCCCTATTATGACCCTCCTGCCATTTACTTAGGGAAAGGAACCCTCATGAAACCCACACCGGAGGATTCCGGTTTATTGGAACTCCTTGAAATCGTTCAAAAGTATATCTATGGGTTCGACGTTCATGCCAACGCGGATCAACCAAAGGATGCACAGCTGGCCCGCTTGTTCAAGGCGCCGGGAATCGGTCTATGCCGAACCGAACACATGTTCTTCAACGAGGATCGGATAAACCGATTCCGTTACATGATCTTTGCAGAGACGCAGGAAGAGCGACTGGCGGTACTGGAAGAATTGAAGAAGGACCAATCGGAGGACTTCTACCAACTGTTCAAAATCATGGAAGGATTTCCGGTCACGATCCGTCTTCTCGATGCACCCTTACATGAGTTCCTACCTCACACAAAGGATGGAATGGCAGATTTCGTGAAGTATCTGCAGAAACGAAAACGGAAAATGACTCCCGAAGAAGTGAAGACCCGATGCGACCTGCTTCGGGAAGTAAACCCCATGTTAGGACACCGAGGAGTGCGGATCGCCATATCGTATCCGGAAATCTACAACATGCAGGTACGGGCGATCTTCGAGGCAGCGTACCGCCTCAAGAAAGAAGGGGTCAATGTCATACCCGAAATTATGATTCCCGTGGTCATGACCGCTTCCGAAGTGAAGATCATCCGGAATGGGAAAAAGATCGAAGGGAAAACTATCGTAGGTATCCGGGATATCGAAGAAGAAGTCCGAAAACAGTTTGGGTTCGAAGAACCTATCCATTATCGGGTAGGCTCTATGATCGAACTACCTGCTGCCGCCCTTCAAGCGGGCGAAATTGCCCGGTATGCCGAATTCTTCAGTTTTGGGACGAACGACCTGACCCAAACAACCAATGGTCTTTCCCGGGATGATTTCAACAACTTCTTCTCCGATTACAACGAAATGGACCTCCTTCCCCAGAACCCCTTCAAGGTATTGGGCGACCAGGTGAAAGAAATGATCAAGATCGCTTCGGAGCGAGCTCGATTGGTGCGACCAGATATCGTGCTAGGCCTGTGCGGGGAACACGGAGCAGAACCGGAGAATATCCCGTTTGCGCAACAGGTAGGAATGAACTACGTATCCTGCTCACCCTATGGAATCCCGATCGCGAAACTCGCCATTGCCCAGTACAATCTCTCTCAAAAGGAAGCACGGGCGAATTATACTATTTAGTGACACCTTCCTCTAAGGAGTTCCATTAGATAGAGGAAGGTGTTTTCTTTTCTAGAACCGATAGAAGTATGACCGGTTGGAGGAATCCCTACCTTTTCGAAAGTTCATGAGGTTAATGAAACTTTCCAATAAAGCGAGTTTGATGGTAGCCTCACCTACCCATGTGCTCTCGTGGTAGTGCAGGAGGACCGTGAGAAGTTCCTGTTGGCAGAGAGTGGAGCATTTAGGGGGAAGAATCAAATTCGTATAGTCTTCCGGAAAGAGGAGTTTCTTTAAAAATCCATCGAGGAGACGACTCCCATTGTAGTAATGCTTGTACGCTTTATGGTGGATGGACCCATCTGCCACGAAGGTTTTCTGTATCCGCATGTTTTGAAGGAAAGCTTCGGAAAAGCTCTTCTGTAGGAAGAGTTCTTCCCGATCCTCGGGGAGGAGCGGTTCCTGTTCCCACTGTTCCAGGATCTTCTTGCCCTGTTTAATTTGTTTCTGAGCAAGGATGAATTTGATGTGGAAAGGCCCCTCCTGTCGGATGTGGGGATTTTCCAACCCGTAGGTATAAAAGAGGTGAATTCCGTTTTCTATTTTCTGCCACGCTCTCTGGAGCTCTGGATAGATCCGAAGGGGAACATTGTGTTCTTCTTCCGGTTCTCTTTCTTCCATGACCCCTCTCGTGAGGGCATCCCGGATCAATGTGTACGCTTCATTGAGCCTTAGGGTCATTTCATGTGACCATTGGAGTCGGTCTTGGTTTCGATCCGGATGGTACTGTTTGATCAGGCTCCTGTAGGTAGTTTCCAGATCGGTTAAAGTAATAGGAAGGGTGATGTGCATGAAGGCAAGAGCTTCCGGTAGAGTCATTGGATAGGATTATAGAGAGGGACAGAAAACTATACAAGGGATAGGAATAGGAAACCAGATGATCCATTTCGTGGTAGTAACGGTAAGGAATTCTCCCCAGAAATCATCAGAAAGATTTGACAGAATAGAGAAAAACTCCTACAATAGGAAAAAACGGTAAGAGGTGGTAGTGTATGGCTATAGTAAAAGAACTATTCGAGGCCTACAACAAGAAAGAACTACCTACTGCAGGTGGTTATATTGTGAGTGCGTTTTTCGATGACACTTCCACATATACGAAGTACGAGATTATATCCTTCAGCAATGTGAAAGATATCTATACTAACGAGGAAGGTCTCGTGTTTCAGGCGGATGGTCAGAAAGTATTCGTGTTAGTAGAGCCCGCCAACTATCCCAATAAACATATCGAACCAGCCTATAGGAACAATTTTCAGCGTATCCCTTATCGGCTCAGGGAGCTGAATATTTACACCAGTGCCAGACAGGATCGAATCATGATTGGTAAAGAACCTGTAATGACCTACACGTCCTTCACAGTGCTAAAATCCTTTGGTCAGAACTATTCCTACATCTTCTACATGACAGACGATATCATCGAAGGAATGCGGGATTACTTCATGAAATCCATCTGGAAGGAAGCCCGCGTTCCGCGGGTGGATGCTCAGAAAGTAACCGAAATGATCCTGGAGGTCTTTAAGAAGATCATCGTTCATTGATCGGTTAACTCACCGTGTTCTAGGAAGCTGTAGTAACCCTCTTCGCTAAAGATGATGTGATCTAGAAACACGATTCCTAGAAGTTCCGCTACATTTCGAAGTCTCGTGGTTACCTGTTTGTCTTCTGCGCTGGGGTCGAGATTCCCCGAAGGATGGTTGTGAGCAATGACCAAAGCGGCTGCTCGATCCTGTAAAGGGTCGGCAAATACTTCCCTTGGGTGCACCAAGGACCTATTGACCAATCCAATGGATACTACCCGGATGGCTAGTACTTCATGAGCTCCATTGAGGGAGATGGAGAGAAAGTATTCCTGCTTACGGTTGGCATAGTGGGACACCAAAGGAAGCACGTCACTGGGAAATCCAATACGTTTGCGTGCGGGACATAGGGAGCGTCTGGAAAACTCCAATGCAGCGAGGATAAGAGTTGCCTTGGCCTTCCCTATACCTGGAATCTTCATCAATTCATCCACCGTGATGCTTCCATTGGAACGATCCAGAAAATCTAGTAGTAGGGAGGTGATCTTCTCAACCCGAGCTACTTTAGTTCCTGAACCGATAAGAATGGCAAGGAGTTCCGCATCGGATAGAGTGGATACTCCCTGGAAATAGAGTTTTTCCCGTGGACGTTCCTCGGTGGGAAGGCTTAGGATTTTTTCTTTTAGGTAGAGTTTCATCTAATCATGTTAACAGCATGGAAGTTCCTTTTGATTCGGTTTTACTTCTGATTGCAAAAAAAAACTCTCCCTTTCCGGGAGAGTTCACACGATATTTGGCTCGATCTTTTATGCTACCCGGGCAACCGTAGGTTGCATCTTCACGTATTTTATGGCGGTAGCCTTTCTAGCCAGTTCGATAAAGGTTTCCACGATTAAGGCGGGAACAAGATAGTCTTTGTGGAGATTTTTCTTACAGGTCTCTTTCAGATCCTGTAACATGTTCTTTAAATTCGCTACATACTGTTTGTGTAGTTCGATGGCAGTCTCGATTTCATGGGGAGTAGCTCCCTTGTACTGATGGTAATCGGCGATACATTCTTCCAGGTATACTTTGGACTTGTCGTTCAATTCACTGATCTTTGCCTCGATCACTTTCATAAACTCGTCCAACCTCATGGAGGTCAGAACCAGTATTCCCCGATCCCTTTCATCTTGTGTAACTGTCATAAGAACCTCTCCTTGATTCGAGAAGTGATGTTTGCTTTTAATATAACACAGATTGGGATCTTTAGCCATATCCCATGGACAAATTTTCTGATAGAATCTCGATGGAGAAGATTATGCGGAAGAAGAAACCATTGATCTTTGCTCATAGGGGAGTAAGTTCTAAATGCCCCGAGAACACTCTGTCTGCCTTTCGTAAGGCCATCGAAATTGGGGCAGATGGGATCGAATTGGATGTGCACCGATCCAGGGATGGAAAACTGGTGGTTTGTCATGATGAAACGGTAGATCGTACCACCAATGGAAAGGGTGTCATCCAGGAGATGACAGCGAAGGAACTTTCCTTGCTCGATGCGGGGGGATGGTTTGGAGTTGCGTTTCAGGAGGAACGAATACCCCTACTTGAAGAAGTCCTGAACCTCTTACAACCCACAACCCTTCTTTTAAATATCGAGTTAAAAACCGATTATTTCTTTTATCCAGGGATCGAAGAGGAAACTTACGCTTTGGTACGAAAGTATGGGATGGAAGACCGGGTGATCCTGTCTTCTTTCAATCACCATACCGTGCTCCGGTTCCAACGAATCGCGCCAAAGGTTCTTACCGGAATCCTGTACAGTTGCCACCTTTACGAGCCCCACAAATATGCGGCTTCATTGGGAGTAAAAGCGTTACATCCTCCCATGCATCTCGCCCCACATGAAATTATTGCAGAGGCTCACGAAGCAGGTCTTTTGGTGCATGGGTGGTTTTCCCGGGAGCGCTTCGATGTAGCAAGAGCAAGAGGTTACCTCGATTCAGGGGTAGACATCCTAATTACCAACTATCCAGAGGAGTACTTAGCATTACGGGATAAGGGGTGATTGAAGTTTAGAAGCGAGATACTGCCGGGTGTAAGATTTCTGGATGGGGGGAGAAGAGTTGATCCTTATGCCATGCACTATATCTTCTGGGCTCCCTTCCGCTACAAGGTACCCTCCCTCATCCCCACCTTCAGGACCTAAATCGAGGATCCAATCGGCCTCTGCGATTAAGTCTAAATTGTGTTCAATGATCACCAAAGAGTGCCCGGCATCTACCAACCGGTGTAGAACAGTCAAGAGTTTCTCGATATCCGCCGTATGGAGACCAATGGTAGGTTCATCTAGTATGTAGAGAGTAGGGGGAGGAGCTTTTTTCCCTGTATGGCCGATTTTGGCAAGTTCTGTTACCAACTTCAATCGTTGCGACTCGCCACCACTCAACGTGGGACTCGGTTGCCCTAAAGCGAGGTATCCCAAGCCAACCTCCTGCATCAGTTTCAATGCATGATGCACAGGGGGGTGGAAAGAAAAGAACTCTACCGCTTCGTCCACGTTCATGGCTAGAACATCGGCGATGGATTTGCCGCGGAAGAGGATGGAACAGGTTTCCGGTTCGAATCTTTTTCCCCCACAAGCCTCACAGGGAGCTTCCGCATCGGGCAAAAAGCTCATTTCGACTTTTTTTACTCCCTGCCCCTCGCAGGTAGGGCAACGTCCACCGGGGACATTGAAGGAAAAGCGACTTGGTGTATAGCCACGTACGCGGGATTCGGGCAGTTCGGCAAAGAACTTCCGTATCGGATCCCAGAATCCTATATAAGTGGCAGGACAGGAACGAGGGGTCTTCCCTATGGGAGTCTGGTCCACTTCTAGAACTCTCTCGAGGGATTCCCAACCTTCCATACTCTGGCATCCGACAAAGGGTCTTAAAGGTTGGGTTCTAGAGGAAACCATCTTTTTTTGATCGGAGTGCTTTTGCCTTTTCCTTTGAATGAGCCGTTCGAGAGAAGCGCGAAGGATTTCTCGTACTAGTGTGCTCTTTCCACTCCCACTTACTCCCGTGACAACTACGAACCTACCTAGGGGTATGGCCACATCGAGCCCTTTGAGGTTGTGGAGGGTAGCGTGACGGATCCAGAGACGAGGGGATTCGACACTCACAGGCCGCCGGTTCTTTCGAAGGGGATGTGGGAGGGGTTGGGACAGATACTTTCCCGTGATACTATAAGGATTCTGAGCAACGATCTCGGGAGGCCCCTCGGCAAGGATCTTCCCTCCTAGGCTCCCGCCACCGGGACCGAGATCGATCACATGATCGGCCTGTCGAATCGTTTGTTCATCGTGTTCAACTACTACAAGGGTATTCCCCTTGTTCTGTAACATCCTCAAGGTGGAAAGCAGTCGTTCGTTGTCCCGACTATGGAGGCCAATCGTAGGCTCATCTAAAATGTAGCATACTCCACGCAGATTGGAACCGAGTTGAGCGGCCAACCGCACTCTCCGGCTCTCTCCTCCACTCAATGAAGGGGCCGATCGATCCAAACTCAAGTACGAAAGCCCCACCTCTTCTAAGAAGGAAAGCCGAGAAAGAAGCTCCGGAAGGATCTCCTTACCTATATCTAGGTCTCGCCCTTCCAACTGCAGCGTGGAAAAGAATCGAAACGCTTCCTTTACCGACATAGCGGTAATATCGGCGATAGAGTATCCTTTGAAGGTCACGGCCAATGCTTCGGGTTTAAGCCGTTTTCCTTTACAGGAGGGGCAAGGAACTTCCTCTCCTTCGTACCACTCGTTCCACCAAATTTCTTCCCCCGTCTGGGATTCGTCGAATCCCGGAATGACAAGACCCGTTCCATAGCAACGGGGACACCAGCCATGTTTACTATTGAAAGAAAAGAGCCTGGGGTCTGGATCTGGAAAGCTCGCTCCACAGGAAGAGCACATCCGTTTGATGGAATAAAAACGTTCCTCCTGTTTGAAGGAGACTCGCAGACTGCCCTTCCCTAATCGGAGAGCCTTTTCGATGGAGCGGTGTAGAGCTTCCTCTAGAGGCAGGTTGGAATCTATCGGGATGGGAAGATCGATGGAGTGCTCCCGGTACCTCGAAAGGGTAGGCCAAGAATCGGTTGGATACAGCTCACCATCCACCCGAAGGTACGGATACCCCTGTTTCTGGGCCCACGAAGCGAGTTCCTTATAGATCCCTTTCCGATTGACGATCAGGGGAGCATAGATCTGGATGAAATCTATCGCACTTCGGGTACTGATAGGGGTTGGGGAATGTCTGTGGAGCTCTTTTAAAACGAGATCCAAGATACTTTTCGGTGTCTGGGTCTCTATGGGAACCATGCATTGGGGACAGTGGTAGGTGCCAAGCTTGGTGAACCAGAGCCGAAGGAAGTGGTAGATCTCGGTTATCGTGGCAACGGTGCTCTTCCTGCCTCCCCGACTGGTATGTTGTTCAATGGAAACGGTAGGCGGCACCCCTAGAACCTCCTCCACGTCGGGTCTCGGTAACACTTCGATGAATTGTCGAGCATAGGCGTTTAGGGTTTCCAAGTACCTCCGTTGCCCCTCGGCAAACAGAATATCGAAGGCAAGGGTACTCTTTCCACTGCCACTGACTCCCGTGATAACGGTGAACCGATCGAGGGGAATGGTGGTAGTGATGTGCTTCAGATTGTGTTCCCTCGCTCCTCGGACGAGGATGTTTCGATCCTGTGGAAGAGTTGATAAGGATTGTAGGGGAGAGTAGGAATAAACGGCTTCAGCCACGTTTCCCTTTGACGGGGAATGCCCTGAATTGATTGCCGTCTGTTCGTACTGGATGGGATGGGGGAGTGCCTGCGATAGGTAGGCTCGCAAAGAACGTCCCGTATGGCTTTCTGGTACGGAAAGGATGGTCTCCACAGGTCCTTGGGCAACGAGTCTTCCCCCTTCCTCGCCTCCTTCGGGTCCAAGATCGAGAATATAATCGGCAGAAGCAATCACATCCATATTATGCTCGATTACAATGAGGGAATGGCCTGCTTCTTTGAGCGTTTGGAGCACTCGAAGAAGGACAGCAGTATCCTCAAAGTGAAGCCCTGTTGTCGGTTCATCCAGTAGGAAGAGGATATGGGAAGATCTGGTTCCTCTAGTATCCGCAAGGTATCCCGCTAATTTCAACCGTTGAGCTTCCCCTCCGCTCAACGTGGGGACTCCCTGTCCCAACGTTAGGTAACCGAGACCCACCTCCTGTAGAAAAGTGAGTTTGGTCGTAATCTCCTTTTTCCCTTGAAATACTTGCAAAGCTTCCTCTACCGTGAGATCCAATACGTCGGCTATGGAAAGGGTATCTCCTGTCTCGGTCTCGTAGAGGATCTCCAGCACTTCTTCCCTAAATCGTTTCCCATCACAATCCGGGCATCGTAGGTACACATCACTCAGGAACTGCATCTCCACCCGTTCGAATCCTTTGCCCTCGCAGGTGGGGCACCTTCCGTTCCCGGAATTGAAACTGAAGGTTCCGGCAGTGAATCCTCGTTCTTTTGCCAGGGGAAGGGAAGCGAAGAGTTTCCGTATCCCATCGTAGGCTCCGATGTAGCTAGCCGGGTTGGAACGGCTGGATTTCCCAATAGGTTTCTGATCTATCAACACTACTCGATCGATTGTTTCGGAACCCGCGATTCTCTTGACGTTTCGTAGAGCAGTTTGTCTCTTTTCCAGAAGTCTCTGCAGGTTGGGGTAAAGAACCTCCTCCAAGAGGGTCGATTTACCGGAACCACTTACCCCACTGACCACAACCAATCGATGGAGGGGTATCCGGAGGGAAAGATTTTTTAAGTTGTGAACGGTGGCTCCTTCGATGTGGAGGAAGGATTCGGGCAAGGCGAAGGGAGCTTGCGAGGTTAAGTAGGCTTTCTTTTCTCCTCGGAGATACTTAGCGGTGAGGGAAGTGGGATGGGAGAGGAGAGTAGATTTAGGACCCGCAAACACTACCTGTCCCCCTTGTTGCCCCGGGCCAGGCCCCATATCGATGATGTAATCAGCTGCTCGAATTACCTCTGGATCATGTTCCACTACCAGTAGGGTGTTCCCTGTGTCCCGCAGAAGGTGAAGAATCCGTATGAGTCGTTCGATGTCACGGGGATGGAGCCCAATGGAAGGTTCGTCCAAGACAAAGAGGGTGTTTACCAGGGCGGACCCTAGAGCGGTGGTAAGATTGATCCGCTGGAGTTCCCCCCCACTCAAGGTTCGGGATTGTCGGTCCAACGTGAGGTATCCTAATCCCACGTCTATTAAATAGGTTAGTCGGTTCAGCACCTGCTGAAGGAGGACCCCACAGGTGTTTTCCTGTTCAGGAGTTAAGGTAAGGCGGGAAAGGAAATCTTTCGCTTTATGCAGGGGAAGGGAGGCTAGTTCGTGTAGGTTCAATCCTCCTTCTGCCTTCGAACCGCCTAGACGCCACAGGAGGGCTTCCTCCTGTAATCGGGCGCCCTTGCAGGTGGGGCAGATCCTATAGTCACGGTACCGGGACAACAGGACTCGGATGTGCATCTTGTAGGCTCGAGACTCGAGCCATTCGAAGAATCTCTTTATCCCGTACCATTTTCCCTCTTCCCAGCTCCCCTCTCCCTCGATCACCCACTGTCTGTGGGTATCGGTAAGGTCTTTCCAGGGCACATCGAGAGGAATGCCCCGTTTTCGGGCAAAGGATTCCAGATCTTCCTGACATTCCCTGTAACTTTCCGTTTGCCAGGGTTTGATGGCCCCTTCCTGTAGACTCAACGTTTCGTCCGGAATCACCTGCTCGTAATCCACATCGATGATCCTTCCGAACCCCCGGCATTTGGGACAGGCCCCTAAGGGCGAGTTGAAGGAGAAAAAATTGGGGAAGGGTTCCCGATAATAAATGTCACACCCGGCGCAATGGAGATCGGAAGAAAACTTCCATTGGGTAATGGGGGTCGTTCGATCCTCACCGAGCTGATATACGGTAAGGCGACCTTTTCCGAATCGAAAAGCCGTTTCCAAGGCTTCACGGGTTCGGCCTTCCGTATCGGAGGAGAAGAGGATCCTATCCTGGATCACTTCGAGGAGATCTTTCGAGGGTTCGATAAACCGCGTGTATCCTTGGGTGGATAGAACCTCTCGAAGAGTCTCGGAAGAGGAGCCTGAAGGAACCGGCACGGTGAAGGAGATAAGGATCGGAATAGGGGCGTTTCCAGACGCTTTTCTTAGGAACACAACGATTGAATCGGGAGTATCTTTCCGTACCTCTTTCCCACAGGATCGACAGTACAAACTGGACAGTTGGGCATAGAGGATCTTGAGGTAGTCGTTAATCTCCGTCATGGTGCCAACAGTAGATCGAGAAGTACGAACTGGATTGGCTGCCTCGATCGCTACCGCGGGTGGAATCCCCATAATTCGATCGACCTGTGGCTTGTCCATTCGCTCGAGGAACTGACGGGTGTAGGCAGAAAAGGTTTCGATGTACCGCCGTTGCCCTTCCGCGTACACCGTATCGAACACGAGGGAAGACTTCCCGCTCCCACTGACCCCGGTAACTACCGTCATTTTACCAATGGGAATATCTAGGGAAAGGTTCTTCAGATTGTTCTGCCGGGCTCCTTCGATACGTATCGCGGGGCTTGCCGTCTGATTAGAAAAGTCTTGTGTCCCCATGAAGTCGCGCATATCCTGCGAAGAAGGTACCCTACCATGAACGTAAGGGAATGTAAAGAATCGGTCCTTGACGCTCCCCCCGCGGATAGATATACTCACGTCATTCAGAACAGATGGCACGTAACGGGATGTAGCCTAGCGGCTAAGGCGCCTGCTTTGGGAGCAGGAGACCGGGGGTTCAAATCCCTCCATCCCGACAATGCGCCCATAGCTCAACTGGATAGAGCAACTGCCTTCTAAGCAGTAGGTCGGGGGTTCGAGTCCCTCTGGGCGTATAAGAAGGATAGAAATCCTTTGAATAATATAAGAATGGTAAAGAGGCTCAATTAGAATACCCTAGTTTATTCTCTATTTCGGTTGCTAGATTTGTGAAATCTTCAGCTCCTTTGCTTGCTGGAGCAAACAATCGTATCGGTTTCCCTACTGAAAATGCTTCTGCAATTCGTACATCAGTTCGAATTGGATGAAGTAACTTAGGATCGCCGAAGTTCCTTGTAATTTCTTCCCTTATTCGAACGTGAAGCTTGATTCTCTCCGATGCCATTACAGGCACAAAGCCTAGTATTTTCAAATCTTTATGTTCATAACTCATGATTGGAAATAGAGCTCGGATAAGTTGACGTACTCCTTCGAAGGAGAGAGGGTGTGGTACGAAGGGAACAAGAATATGGGTGGATGCGTAGATTGCATTCATCAAGAGAGAATCTAAGGAGGGGGGAGTATCGATGAAAATAAAATCGAAATTTTTCTCCAACGATGGTTCTTGTAGAGCCTTCCAAAGTACCTTGTGGTCTTTGTCGCCCCCACTATGGTTGAAAAAGGGATTTCCTGGGGCAATCGATAGATTTTCAAGAAATGTAGGTAATATAATAGAATTCAAAGATATTGAAGGAGATGAAAAGATAGAATGAATTGATGGATCATTTTTCGATCTTTTTATCCCAAAGGCTATAGAACAGTGACACTGAGAATCCAGATCTATCAATAGCACTCGCTTACCACGGGCAGCAAGCTCTGCTGCTAGGTTTACAGCAACTGTTGTTTTCCCAGCGCCTCCTTTCCTATTCGAACAAGAAATTACAACCATCTTGGTTCACCTTTTAAAAACTTAAAACAGTTCGATGCTTGGTCGTTTGTTATCTATGCTAAAATCCTTATCCCTAACTGCTAAATTAGCTATAGGATGTCTAGAGTTCAATTTTTCCACTCGTTTTTTAAGAGAAGGCCAATCAATATCTGTGATCTCTTCTTTCCCAATTCTCTGGAGCACGTCTGAAATTGTAAATATATAATCTTCCAAGACCGTCAGTCCTTCCTGGACATATTGAATTCTTTGTTTCAGTACATCTTGGAATTGAGTATCACCAAGCGCTTCGATAATTTTTTGGTATACATCCTTCATTACTTTGTGAGATTCAGTGAACAGATCTGCAAAATATCCACTCACTTCTGTGAAAGCTTGATTCATGGATGTGAGAGTATTCATGATCAAACTGATTTGTCTTTTCTCTTCTTCCGTTCTAGATATTTCGACAATAGCAGATAGATTGTTTTCGATATGAGTTACAATACTGCTTACCTGAGTTTCAATCATCATCGTTGTATCTTCTATTTGCTGTGAAAGCTTTCGTATTTCCCGAGCAATGACTGAAAAAGCCCTACCTGCAGAACCTGATCTAGCCGCGACTACTGCAGCATTCAATGCGAGGAGATTGGTTTGTTCGGTTATTTCTCGAATGAGTTTTGTAAGGGTTGTTAAGTTTTTTACTTCACGTAATGCTTCATTGATCCTTTTCGTATCATCTTCAATTTGAGATAAGCGTTTTTCTTGGTATGAAGAAAGAATGCGGAGGGTCTTGGCATTTTCTTCTAAACGAGCCAGTTGTTTTTCTGCAAGATCCCCCGTCTTTTTCTCTTGAGCTTCCATTAGGAAGAGCAGAGATTTACTCTGTGCACGGATTTCCGCAAGAGCAGAAACGATTCGTAACACTTTTTCTTCAGTGATTGTATTGGTACTCGCAAGTTCTCCTTTTATTTCCGAGAGAAGTTTCGGCATGACAGTTAGTTCATTCAGCATCTTTTCTTTTAATTGTGTAAGTATGGGCATAGAAAGCGCATGATTCATCTGACTCGTTATGGGTCCTTGTAAGAGTTCCTTACTTGGTTGCTCCAAACGCAAGCGATATAATTCTTCTTGAAAAGATTCAAGTGTTTTCTGTTTCTGGATACACTGGTTATTGATTCTCTTAAAATAGAAAAGAAGAATTGAAATAGCTATTAAATACACTAGAAAAAGAAAAATTAGAAAAATTGAATCTCTGTTTTTTTCGAGTCCCCACAGAAATAATAGCATTGGAATGAGATACAGGAGTGTTACACCGGGATAGAGAATATAAGATCTGATGCAAATATCCTTTTTTCTCATTCTTCTATGCCTCGGGTAATACTTGTTTGATCACTTTCAATAGATCAGGTCCAGAAACTGGTTTGACCAGCCAACCTGTAGCGCCAGATTTCTTTGCTTCGTCCCTTTTTGCAGTCTCGCTTTCTGTGGTCAGAACAAGTATAGGGGTAAATTTCAATATAGGCCTTACATTCTTGATGAAACTGATTCCATCCATTTTAGGCATGTTAATATCGGTGATGATCAAATCAGGTTTGATGCCTCCTTTGATTTTCTCCATCGCATCCTCGCCATTCGTTGCAGTCTCAACTTCGTAACCAGCCATAGAGAGCGCTTCTTTAACGCTCATAAGCATTACTGCAGAGTCATCAATTAAAAATACCTTCTTCATCATAACTCTCCTTTATTTTCTTTTAGATAGTCTTGAAAAGCTGTTCGAAGCCAAAGAGCTAATTGGGCATTAGTAGGTAGTTGGATAACTGGGTTCCGTGCAACCATGAGGATTTGAACAATGGCTGTGTGTAGGTGTGAACAGTTAGATAAATCTACAGCTCCCTCTTTATGTGTTTCCAGCCATTTTAACAGCTCTTCTGCTTCCTCTATTCCTACAATGTTTTCTAAGAAAGTAATGTTTTCTTTAAAGATTATAGGCATTTAAGTAACTCCTTAATATTCAATACCATCAATACCGAGCCATCCCCTAAGAGAGCAGTTCCTGCATAACAGGCGAGTTTGGCCAAAGAACCCTCCAAAGGTTTTAGTATTACATCTATCACCTCCTTGAAGTCATCTACAATTAAACCTAAGGGTTCTTCGTTGATCTGTAGGACTAATACAGAAAACTCTCCTTCCGAATTTGTTTTTTGTTTTGAAGGGAGACCAAGAAAGTCGTTCAATGAAAAGAGAGGCAAGATCCTATTTCTTACAACAGTAGTTTTCTTATCTTTCACTTTATGTATTTCTTGCTCAGGAATCCGGACAGTTTCCGAAATGCATGACATAGGTATTCCGAAAGATTGTTCGTTTGTTTCTACGATCATCACATTCGTTACAGCCATGGAGAGTGGAATGGACAATCTAAATAGAGTCCCTTTTCCGAGAACGCTTTGTATTTCTATGGTTCCACCCAATTTTTCCAAAGTGTTCTTCACTACGTCCATTCCTACACCTCGACCAGACAGATCGGTTGCATTCTCTTTGGTTGAGAATCCTGTGAGAAAGATTAGATTTAGCGCATCCTTTTCTGATAAGGTTTCCAATTGATTCTCATCGATCATTCCTTTTTCATAGGCCTTTTGTTTTAAAAGAACAGGATCTATCCCTTTGCCATCGTCCTCCACTTCAACGAATACGCGATCAGAATCCTGCATTGCCCTTAAAAGAATGGTCCCAGTTTTCGATTTTCCTATTTTTTCTCTTTCCTCCGGAAGCTCGATCCCGTGATCAAGTGAATTTCGTAATAAATGAATGAGGGGTTCCGTCAAGGCGTCCAGCATGTTTTTATCCGCTTCGATATTTTCCCCCTCCATAATTAGGTTCACTTCTTTCCCAAGTTTCTGTGAAACATCCCGAACCAATCGTGGGAAACGTTGAAAGATCATAGAAAAGGGAACCATTCGGACTTTCATTACAATATCCTGGAGTTCATCAGAAATACGATTCATATTAGCATAGAGAGCTTTCAATTCTCTAGATAAGTCAGGTAAACCATAGGATTTTTCCACTTTGTTTGCGAGATAAGGGATTGAGTTTTTTGCAACCACAAGCTCTCCCACGAGATTCATCAATCTGTCGATTTTCGTTTGATCTACCTTTAAGATGCGGCTACCCGGTTGATCTTCTGCCCTTCTTCCAAATCGAATGTCTGACACATTTCTTTGAGCATATTCCGCTGATCTTTCCTGAGGTGAAGCAGGGCGAATTTCGCGCTGTGTATCTATCGAAGTTTCAGCAGAGGATTCTTGGTGCTTCTTTTGGGTATTCAATATCTCTTCAATCCATTCACGAAGCGGAGCTGGGGAATGGGTATCCAAGGATTTTTTAAATGCAGACTCCAGCGTGGGCTCAGGCTCCTGTAAAAAGGCGTTACACCCTTTTAGGGTTTGATAACAGGCTTTTAACCGCCCTAGAAACCATCGATCGTTATCTGGGAAAGAAAGGATTTCATGTTGAGTTTTCAGTATATCAAGGATTTCAGAAGAAACAGGGTCTTGCGTAGGGACAAGTTCTTTAGAACGCAACTCAGAAGGTGTTTCAAGGTGATCTGAATTGGTACTTGAAGAAGCAACGAGATCTGAAAAATCAGGTATTTCTAAAGTTTCGATAGATTGTAATAATCTTCGTATTACTTGGTGTTCTATCGGGGGTTCTTTTTGCTCTAGCAGGATACGTAACCAGCGTAGTGCAGAGGATATCCAAAGTTCTGGAGATGAAAGGTTGGATAATGTTTGAATAGCAGAGAGCAGTTTCTCTTTTTCTCCTCTTTCTAGGAGTAATAACCCTTCATATACGAAATCACCATATACCGGACCCCCATTGGGCTTTCCTACAGGAATAATGAGGCAATAGGGGGAAACCTCAAAGATCTGAATTTGTTCGAGGATGAATTTGAAATGCTCTAAGAGTTCTTCCGCTTTCGCCTCAGAAAGGACCAAGAAATCAAGAAAGCATCTATAACAGTCAAATTCACTTAAGGGAGGTAATTTCTTCCTCGGTTGAATCTGACCCCAGATGAAACCGGGAACATTCCTTGCGAGAAAAAAAGGATCTTCTCCTTTGAAAAAGCACTCTTCCTCTGGTTGGTAAAGAACGAACTGCAGTGGTTGTTTACTAAAAGCTTTTTCGAACGTTGCCATTCGAATGTCTTCTGGGATTTTTATAAGAAAACGTTTTAAATTTTCTTGTAAGAGAATACTTGTGTCCGACTTCTTACTTTCTTGTTGCTTTTTCCCTTTTCTGGAATTTCCTGCTTGATGGTTTGGTATGTATGTTTGAACTGATTGGGAAAGTTCTATAGCCATATTTCGGAGACTTTCTTCTTTTATGTTTCCAGTTTGCTCGATTTCGTCCAATTGAATACTGATGAAATCCAGAACATTCAATAGGAGATCCGCAATTTCTTTGGAATATGGAATTCGATTGTCCCGAATTGCGACCATTAAGTCTTCAGTCTTGTGAAGTACCTGATTCATTAGTTCAAAGTTAAATAGCCCGCTGTTCCCTTTTAATGTATGGATCCCTCGGAACAATTCATGAATCAGATTTTTATCATGGGGATTCTTTTCCAATAAAAGTATTTTTTCTGAAAGATTCTGTAAAATTTCACGAGACTCAAGAACGAATTGATTCAGTAAGGTACTCACTTGGTACCCCCTATACCTAAAAATATTTGTATATATTTAAGTAGAGTTTCTGGTTTGATTGGTTTCGTAATATAGTAATTAGCTCCTGAACGATAGGCTCGCTCTTTATCGTACTTTTCTGATTCGGTAGATACCATGATGGCGGGGGATTGTTCGATTCCCAGCGAACGCATTTCTTCAAGAAAAGAGTATCCATCCATTTGGGGCATATTGATATCTACCAGGTATAGATCGTAAGGGCCATTGAGTTCTATTTTTTCCAAAGCCTCTATCCCATTGATGGCTTCATCTACATGGTACCCAGCTTTTTCTAAAATTGTACGTTCGAATAAACGGACTGTTGCAGCATCATCGACGATTAGAATTCGTGTTTCTGTTGGTTTCATGGAGTCATACCCTCCGGCTTCTTATACACAATGGCTTCAGGGAATTTGCACACTTTGAAGAGTGGGGAGATTCGGCTCATGGATTCTGAATGTCCTAAAAGAATGTATCCTCCTGGAAGTAAAGCATCGTAGAATACGTCGGCTGCTTGGCGTCGGGAAAGATCATCGAAATAAATGAGCAGGTTTCTGCAGAAAATAACATCGAAATTTCTGTATTGTTTCGTATCTGTCGAATCGTTCAGATTCACTCGAGTGAATTCAATACATCGACGTAATTCTTCTGAAATCTGGTACCTATCCTCGGATAGTTTTCGGAAATATTTCTTTAATAGAGAGGGAGGGATATGTTGCACGGATCGAGGTGAGTAAATGCCTTCCTTTGCTTTCTGTAACATCCCTGTGTCAATATCGGAACCAATTATTTCTATATCCCACTCCTGTACCAATGGGCAGTATTCGAGGAGATAAATGGCAATAGAATAGGGTTCCTCCCCAGATGATGATGGAATGGACCAGATTCGAATTAAAGATCCCGCGGGCTTCTTTTTTACTACTTCTGGCAGAATCGATAAGGCAAGACATTTTAATTGATGTTCTTCTCTAAAGAAGTAGGTTTCATTTACTGTCATTATGTTAATCAATTGTTGCATCTCTTCTCCATTAGCTTGGAAGCGCATGAAGTTAAAGTAGGAACGGAAATCTGCGAATCCTGTAGCTTGCATACGATCAATTAGACGTTTGTCTACAAAGTACCTTTTTGTATCCTCGAATCTGATACCAGTCTTTCTGTAGAAGAACTCACGAAACTTTTGAAAATCTTCCTCACTTATTGACATCGTAACATTAGGGGCCAAGATCATCCTCCCTGGATCCGTTTTAAGGCTAAATCTACTGCGAAAAGAATATAAGGTTCCTCTGGAAATCGATCCTTCAACCGTCTAAGCGCAGGGAGTGATTGTTCTGTCCCTACTTCAGCCAATAGTTCAACTGCTGTGGCGCATACATTTACATTAGGATCCTTCTCGATTACTTCGATCAACAAATCTTCTACCTTTGGATGACGTAGCGTTTCGAGGATATTCACGGCGAATATGCGAACATCCCCATCTTTATCATGTAATAAATTGGACATGAGGGGCGCAACCTGGTCTGGAAGGTTCTTCAAGACCTCTATTGCTTCATTTCGCAATGAAGCATTTTCACTTCGCAAGCATTGAACTAAAGTCTCTACCGCAGTCGGGTCTGCTATATGGAGCATACTGGTAAGAATGGCTTCTCGGACACTTTTATCGGCTTCCTCTAAAAGTTGTTTGCTGAGGATGCTCGAAGCCTCATGTCCAAATTCAGATAGATCTTTTACTGCCCATCGACGCACTTGAGGATCTAGGTTAGAAAGTTGTGATACCAATCCTTCGAAGTCTCGTTTTTGTTTTCGTTCGTCTTTATCGATGGATTTTATTTCTTTTCGTTTCGTCAATCCCATACGAAAATCTCCCTTTCTGTTATTCGATCAAGGACCGAGCCCAAACGGTCAATTGATCGGCAATTTTATTCGCAGGTAGAGTGAGAGAAGCACCTCCCCGATCAATCAATTCCTTCGGCATGCCAAATACGACTGCTGAGTCTTCGGATTCAGCGATGGTACGGCCTCCGTTCTTTTTGATCTCAGTAAAGGCATCTGCTCCATCGTATCCCATACCAGTCAGCATTACGGCGATAATCCTTTTTGGATCGCAAGCTTCCAGGGCGGATTTACCGAGGAGTTCTACAGAAGGATGCCAAAGATAGTGAGAAGATTCTGGTTTTGGGAGAAGCATCAATTTCCCGCTACGATTTGTTACAACAGTATCCGCTCCACCTTTGCATATATAGACGGTTCCGGGAGTAATAGAAATAAGTTGATTGGCCTCCAATACTTGCAGTGAACAAATTGAATTCAAACGTTTTGCAAAAGAGCCTGTGAACGAAGGAGGCATGTGTTGGGCTACGACAATGGGCAAAGAGAAATCTACGGGCAACTGAGGAAGGATTTCTTCCAGTGTAGACGGACCGCCAGTAGATACTCCAATTATCACAATCCCTTCTACGGATGATTTTACGGCGAGGCTCCTTCGGTAGAACAAAGTCTTTTCAGGTTTCTTCTCTATGCTTAGACGATTTTTCTGCTTTATCTTTGCTCTTGCTGCTACTTTTAGTTTTTCCACCAGTTCTTCTTCTATTTCCTTTAAAGAAAGGGAAATTGTTCCGCCTGGCTTCGTGATATAATCCACAGCCCCTAAGGCTAATGCTTCGAAGGTAACAAAAGCACCTTGCTCGGTAAGGGAAGAAACCATCACTACGGGAACGGGTCGAGTGACCATGATATGGGAAAGCGCTGTCAATCCATCCATCTCTGGCATATTGACATCGAGAGAGATCACGTCTGGTTGAAAGGAAAGATTTTTCTCGATCGCCTCTTTCCCATTCTTTGCTACCTGTACTTCGAACTCACCAGTTTTTTCACAGAATTGCCTGAGTTGTTGCCGCATCAGGGCAGAATCATCCACGATTAGAAGTTTGATTTTCATCGGCTTTTTGAGCTCTTTCAATTTGCGAGAGTTCTGTTTTGTCAGCCTCTTCCAAGAGGTATTTAGGTTCTACCAATTGAATGATTCTTTTCTCTTTTTCGAGGTTAGCTACGAAATTCAAAAGTTTCGCTTGTTCCCCCGATACCTGTGGCGCTGGTTCAATGGCAACACTGGGGATCTTTTTTACCTCCAATACGGCATCTACGATGAACCCGGTACGAATACCATCAATGAAGAAGACAACAATCCGCTGACGATCATTCCGACTGATAGTTGGAAAGCCCAACCGCTTCCGTAGATCAATAATGGGCAGAATCGTACCTCGAAGGTTGATGACTCCTTCCACAAAATCAGGGGCTTTAGGAATATGGGCTAGTTCCTCTGGAATACGAACGATCTCTTGAACGCTTTCGATGGGAACACCGAACTCACAATCGGAAAGTCGAAAAATCACCATCTGTTTTTCTTCTTCTAAAGCCGTATCTTTTTCTGAGGCTTGTCTGTAATTTCCTTGACTCATCTCCGTTTCTCCTACTGTCGATAGAGTTTCTTGAATCTTGCAGTTCTTGATGAACTGTTCTACAAGAAGGATCGAGATAAGTCGTTTCCCTCCCTGGAGGCGACAAATGTACCCAATATCACTTAGTTTCCCTTCGGAAGAGAGTAGAGCGGGCAGAGGTTCTAATTCATCCTTGGTAACTCGTATCACTTCCGATACGCTATCTACTACCAATCCTAGAGTGGTTGTTTCAGTAGAAATTAGAACAACTCGCTTTCTATCCATTCCTCGTTGCTGTTCCTCTAGTTCGAACACCTTTCGTACATCGATGAGGGGAATTAGGCTATCCCGCAAGTTCATGATACCCATTAAATACAATGGAGCGTGCGGTACGCGTACGATGGAGGAAGGTATTTGAACAATCTCTTTTACATGGGAAATATCGATTGCATACTCTTGCTGTTCAAGGGAAAAACTTACCAACTGGACTTCTTCGGCTTTCTGAGTCCCTTTCTCTTTTGTTTCTTTTTTAATAGATTGAACAATTCCTTTCCCTTTACGATTTTCTTGATTTGAAGCATTGAGGAAGAGGGATGAGAACTCCCGTTGAAGGAGTTTTGAGAAATCTAGGATCATTACCATGGGGAATCCGGCTACGTTCTTAATCATTCCTCGGAGGATTTCTCTATCCACATCTGCTTGTATCCCCGTAACATCTTCGATCTGGTTTGGTTCGACCTGAATCACATTACTCACGTGATCTACGACAAACCCAATAGGTTGTCCAATCTCTACCACTAACGCGCGAGAGGCCTCATCGGCTCTTTTCTCTTCTATACCGAATAGGGAACGTAGGGATAGGATGGGTAGAACCTTTCCTCGCAGATTGGCAAGTCCTTGGAGGGATAACGGTGCTAAAGGCACACGAACAGTCTCTGGAACCCGAATTATTTCCTGAACTTCTTCCATCGATGCAGCAAAAACTTCATTTCTTACAAGAAAGGTAATGAACTGTTTAGTATTTCCCTGTTCTATAGAATGTTCTTCTTGAGAGATCTCCTTTTTCTCTTTCACTCGAGTAGTCATAGGTACCCCCTACATGCTCTGGAGTTCGTCTGCAAGGGATGCGATCTCTTCAATAGCAGCCGCTAGCTCTTCTGCCCCTTTGGCCTGTTCTTCGGCTGCACTGGCTG
>CAKZQO010000166.1 GCA_937140905.1 uncultured Spirochaeta sp. | reverse complement strand
TCTAATTCATTCCCTATTCTACTCAGATCCGTTGGATCTGCGTAGGTCCAGGGGGTACCTTCTCTTTTAACACTCCAACCGCTTCTTCAGATGAGTTGGAAATATTGTACACCAATCCTTATAATTGTCAATACAAACTATTCGGGGGTGTATCATGTCCATACGTTATGGTCTAGATTTGGGCACAAACTCGATTGGATGGTGCGTTTTAAAATATCCAGAAGATCAAGACGGAAATCCAGTCCTAATAGACATGGGAGTTAGAGTTTTCTCTGATGGCAGGGAACCAGCTGCAGAAGGGCGAATAGGAGATCCCAAGAATTTACGTCGGAGAATGATGCGGTTAGCCCGCAGAAACTTGGAACGAAGGAAACGTAGAAAGAAAGCAATGCTTCATTTGCTGATACAGAGTAGCTATCTTGAAGCAGGAAAGGAAACTCAGGATCGATTAAAAAAAATGGATCCATATCAACTTCGATATGATGCCCTTCGACGGGAACTAACAAAAGAGGAACTTTCTCGTATCATGTTGAATCTTGCTGCGCGTAGGGGGTTCAAGAGCAACAGGAAAATTACACCCCAGAAAGCAGAACAGTTAAAAGAAGAAAAAGGGCTGAAAGGTAAGATACAAACCTTAGAAAAGAGACTATCTGGAAAAACATTGGGTGAATACTTGTATGAACTCAAAGTTAAACTACAAGGGGAAAAGGGTAGATCCATTCGCTTCAAACCCGAGACATCTGAATTCTATCCTTCTCGGGAAATGTATGAACAAGAGTTTAAAGCGATTAAATCTATTCAATTAAAGATCCATCCAGATTTCCCTTGGGATCAGGCTTTCCGTACGATTTTTTTCCAACGACCCCTGAGAGCACCTGAACGGGGAAAATGCAGATTCTATACAGATAAGTATAGAGCATACTCTTGCCTTCCTGGCTCCCACCGCTTCCGGATCACTCAAGAGGTGAACAATCTATGGTATTTCAACGAACAGGGCAAAGAAGTCCCTCTAGAGAGAACACAGAGACAAAAATTGTATGAACTTCTAGAACAAAAAGAAGAGCTCAGCTTCGATCAAATCCGAAAAGTCCTTAACATTGATTCGAAATTCAATATTGAAGATGAACGTCGCACACGTTTAAAAGGAAATTCCACAGGCGTTACTATGAGTAAAATCATGAAAGAAAAATGGAACACTCTTTCCTGGGAGGACCAGGACACACTTGTGGAAAAAATAGTTACTGAAACGAACGAAGATGCGGTGATCCAATACTTTAAGTCTGTTGGTATACCGGAAAAAACAACCCGTCAACTTCTCGATATTGACTTCTCCGTCGGGGTAGGGAGTCTCAGTATTGAGTTCATGAGGGACTGCACCCGCATTATGCGAGAGCAGAATTGCAGGTACGACGAAGCAGTGAGGAAACTAGGGCTTCATCATTCAGACCAGAGGCCAGAACCTTCTCTCTCGGAACTGCCTTATTATGGCCAAGTTTTACCCGAAACTACTTCCTTCAAGAAGGAAAACGCTTCAACGGATGAACAAAGATACGGTCGCATTCCGAACCCTACAGTCCACATAGTCTTGAACCAGCTTCGAAAGTTGATCAACGCGCTTATCAACAAGTACGGTAAACCCAACGAAATCGCTATCGAAGTAACCCGCGAACTGAAACTAAGTAGAAAAGTAAAAGAAGCGATTCGACAGATCCAAACAAAGAACCAAAAGGAGAATAAAAGGATTGAGTTAAAACTGAAAGAAATATTTGGGTCCTCATATAGGCTCACCCCGATAGACCGGAAGAAATACATCCTTTGGGAAGAATTAGGAAAGAACCATTTAGGGCATTTGTGCCTCTATTGTGGAAAACCCATTGGGGCGGCTCAACTGTTTAACGGAGAAGTGGAGATAGAGCATATCCTTCCGTTTTCCAGAACCCTCGATGATTCTATGTCTAACTTAACCGTGGCGCATAAACACTGCAACGCGAAAAAAGGAAACCAGACACCATTTGAAGCCTTTGGGTCCGCATCCGGACCTTACGCATGGAATCTAATTGTTGAACGAATCCAGATTTTACCGGCACAAAAGAAACGAAAATTTTCCGAGCATGCTCTGGAGCAATATCAAAAAGAAACAGATTTTATCCAAAGGCAACTAACTGACACAGCATATATTTCTCGAATCGCTCGAAAATACCTATCTTATGTCTGTCCCTTCGACTCGATTTGGTTTGTACCTGGAAGTCTTACAGGAATTTTTCGAGCACAATGGGGGTTCAATACAATCCTCAACCACAGCAAACAAGAATACGTGAAAAATCGTTCAGATCATCGCCATCACGCTATTGACGCGCTAGTAATCGCTCTAACCGATCGAGCCTTGCTACAGAAAGCGGCTCATCAAAATGCAAACCCCTATAAATATAAGTATGGAGTCGAAGCACCCCCAGCTCCACTGGATAGAGCGCAAATAGAGGAAAAGCTACTACACGTCCTACCTTCAATTCGTCCAGATCACCGGAAAACAGGGCAATTGCTATTGGAGACCGCCTATGGATATCGAAACGTAGTATTCGAAATCCCGATTCAAGAGATCGATCTGCAAACAGAGCTGGATTGTATTGTTGATAGAACAATACGGGAAAAACTACAAAAAGCTGAGAACAAACGCGAAATGATGAAAAATCTGGCCACTGAACATAGACTCGTTCGAATCGTTCGTAAAGCATTTGTGGCCCGTAAGCCACTTAAAAACCTTACAATGAACGAAATCGCGAAAGGCTTGATTGTGGACCCTTGCATTAGAAAAGCACTCTACTCTTTTTTACAACAGAAATATCCAACCATATTGAATAGTAACTCAAACAGTGATGATGTAGATTCTTCAAAAACATCAAAGAAAGAACTGGAGACAGCCTTGCGGGATTTTAGTGAAAGAACAGGAATAAGAACCATCCGTTACGTAAACAAGAATCAAGAAGGGCTATTCCAACCTCAAAACCAGAATAAATGGTACCAGTATGGAGATACCGCTTTCTGCGATATTTGGGCGATACCAGATAAAAAAGGCACCTTCCGGTATGAGGGGGTATTCTTCAACAGGCTACAATGGTTGTTGTTGGAAAAGAATTCCAAACCCTACCCGCGTCCCTCACATCCAGCGGCGAAGAAGCTTATGCGATTATTCAAGAACGACATTATTGCTCTAGAACATTCAGATGGTCCTGTATACTGCCGTATCGCGGGTTTCTCCACCACGCAGAACAAGTTTGATATTAAACCCATATTTTCTGCAACTGAGGATGTTAAAGAATGGATAGAAGGTACGAATACAAATTTCGTCCATTCATACTGGAAGCCAAAAAGAGGGCATTACTATGTTTCTATCAACGCTCTTTTTAATGCATTTCGAGTTCACAAAACCACACTCTCTATACTTGGTGCCTCCCGATACCGATATTAATGCTTGGGATGTTACAGAGGATCGTGGAGATAGCGGAGGAAGGCAGAAGTCTACTCTTATCAAGGGGATTTCTTTCCATTTCCCATGAAAAAGAGGAAATCGGGAAAGTCCCGCTGGAAGACATCGCTATTCTCATGATTTCCGCTCGAAGTGGATACATTTCCAAACCACTCTTGGAAGAATTAGCCCGACGGGGAGCGGTAACGATTCTCTGCGATCAACAGTATAAGCCCATCTTCCTTGGCTTACCGGAATCGTACACGGAAGAAGCAGTGCTTCGTATAAAAGCCCAATTGAACGCATCCCTGCCGTTGAAAAAGAAGCTTTGGAAGAGAATCGTACAAGAAAAACTAAAAAATCAGGCTAAAACGTTAGAACTTCTCGGCGAACAAGAAACTGCCGGAAAGCTTCGCATCCTTGCAAACACCGTGCAATCCGGAGACAGAGGGAATAAAGAAGCATGGGGCGCACGACTCTATTGGAAAATGGTATTTGGGAATGAATTCAAACGAGAGAAAAAGGGAGAAGGTATCAATTCTTTATTAAATTATGGGTACGCGATCATACGGTCCGCCTGTGCCCGGGCTGTTTCTTGTAGCGGCCTACTCCCCATGTTCAGTCTAATGCATCAGAACCAGCGAGATTACTTCGCTTTGGCGGATGATATCATGGAACCGTATCGGCCTATAGTGGATATTCGGATAAAAGAAATAGTGAAAACTTATAAGAAAAGCCTTGCGCTTACTCCAGAACTGAAGCGTGAAATCAGTAGCCTAATCTGGCTCGACGTCAAAGGGAAAAAAGGAATAACTTCATTAATCAATGCGATTCAAGATACCGCCTTGTCCTTGGTAGAATCTTTCTCATCTAAAAGAATCGCATTATTTTACCCCGACGTTTTCTACTCATACCAAAATCAAAGTATCTATGTACCTGAGCAAATATAAACTTATGTGGATGTTTGTTTTCTTCGATTTACCAGTAATGACCCGACAAGACCGCCATAATGCAACTAAATTTCGAAAACTACTTCTGGACGAAGGCTTCGTGATGACACAATACTCCGTGTATTATAGACTTCTCTCCGGAAAAGAAGCGGGAGAAGCGATTATCCGCAGATTACAGAAAGAATTGCCAAAGAAAGGAAAAGTCGATATCATCCAGATCACAGACAAACAGTATGAAGATATTATTTCCTTTACGGGAACCAAAAAACTTCCTCAAAAAAAGAACCCTGACCAGCTTAGTCTATTCTGAAAACAACTTTTTTCTTGAAATAAAAAGCGCCTATCTCTTTATTGAGAAAGGCGCTACACACGAGGCATTCTAACTCATCTGAAGAAGTAGTCAACCCGCAACTCGATTGAGTGGAGGGTACAACAAGCCGGGATTCTAACTCATCTGAAGAAGTAGTCAACCCGCAACCCATACTCTCACCCCCTCTTACGATATGATATTCTAACTCATCTGAAGAAGTAGTCAACCCGCAACCTCCAAGGGAATTGTTTCTTTCTGCTTTTTATTCTAACTCATCTGAAGAAGTAGTCAACCCGCAACATGTAGCAGGATCCCCCGCCCTGGAGAAGTATTCTAACTCATCTGAAGAAGTAGTCAACCCGCAACTCATCTCCCCTGCGTGCACCTGTCCGAACAATTCTAACTCATCTGAAGAAGTAGTCAACCCGCAACTTCACGCACAGGGGGGACCTCCTGATCTGCATTCTAACTCATCTGAAGAAGTAGTCAACCCGCAACCTTACGTGTGGGCACCTGTTCTCGAGGCAGATTCTAACTCATCTGAAGAAGTAGTCAACCCGCAACGTACCGAGAAAGGCTCCCCTCCCCGGGGAAATTCTAACTCATCTGAAGAAGTAGTCAACCCGCAACTATCGGAACCGCAGGCTGTTGGAATAGTAGATTCTAACTCATCTGAAGAAGTAGTCAACCCGCAACTCAACAGAAAAACACGTTACATATGTAATAATTCTAACTCATCTGAAGAAGTAGTCAACCCGCAACCTCTTGTACAATAGACTCCCAGGATTGCATATTCTAACTCATCTGAAGAAGTAGTCAACCCGCAACGGCGTTCAACGATTCGATGACCAATCTCAAATTCTAACTCATCTGAAGAAGTAGTCAACCCGCAACAAAGAGTTGGTGGAGGTGATACGAGAGGGGATTCTAACTCATCTGAAGAAGTAGTCAACCCGAAGGAAGGATTGGAACAGGCTCTATCTGTAGAGGGGCAAGACACAGTAGCTTCTATAATACAAAAAAGAAATAACAAACTTTGATATAAAGCCACTCTCAAGTTTCTTTTCTTTCCCAATTTTCCAACACATTATCATCTTTAGCCATGGGCACTTCATTCACCCATCAAGCTCTGGTTGAAAAGTGAATAAACTTCGAGACCCTTGAGAAAAATCATGGAAGAATGAAGTCCTGGTAATTTTCTGGTGTAATCACCTGAAAGGTCGCGTCGGGGTAAGCTTCGGCCCATGTCGCGGGTGGCCGGGACTTTTTCTTTTCCGACCATTTACATTCATAGGCGTAAAGCCGTCCATCCCGTTCTTCAATGAGATCAATTTCCTGCTGCTGATAGGTGCGCCAGAAATACATGCTTGCGGGTATAGAGCGGTAGGTCCGGAACTTGAGACGCTCTATTAGAATAAAGTTTTCCTACAGCTGCCCTAGATCGTTGCGTTGGTCCATCCTATTAAAATTGGAGATGATCGCGTTTCGTATACCATTGTCGAGAAAATAGTATTTTGCCTTGCTTGTAATTTCCTGTCGCAAGTTCCGGCTAAATCCGTCAAGCCGCACAAGGACAAAGGCCTTTTCAAGCAGGTCCAGGTAGCGCTTTACGGTCTTGGCATCGACTCCCAATGCGTTGGCCAATTCATTTATGGAAACCTCGCTCCCGATCTGGAAGGCAAGCAGCTTTAACAGATCAAGCAGAGTATGGGAACTTCGGATCCGATCCAACGCAAGGATGTCCTTGAGCAGATAGGAATGGGCAATCTCGGTTAGTATCTCGATGCGAGCCTGATGGGTTGTTGCCGTTAAAACCTCAGGATAGCTTCCATATAAAAGAAATTGAGGAAGTTGTTCCCGTAGTTCAAACCGATTCAAAGTCTGAAGAAGCTCCATCTGTGCCAGGGGAAATAAGATGATAGTTTTTTTCCTACCCGTAAGGGGTTCCCCTACTTGACCGGAAAGTTCAAAAGAGGATGAGCCTGTGGCTATGACTCGTATGCCAGGCATTTGATCGACCAGGATCTTTAGTCCCATTCCGACATTGGAGATATTCTGCGCTTCGTCGATTGCAATAAGGTCGTACCCTTCTGTGTCAAATTTATGGTGAATAACTCCATAAATTTATATAAAAATAATGATTATTAATCCTGATTTTCATTCCAAACCGGATCGAGAGCTCATCGCCATGATCAGGCTTTTTGGATTTTCTGGATAATGAGGATCTGTGCATGAGACTACTTAGAGTAGTTACCGCGTTCTCGCGAAGCGGAAGCCTAGATCGCTGGATATGCTGGAGGGATCTTGTTCATTTCCCCACACTCCGATCCGCTGGTAAGCGGAATTGTAAAACCAGCTACCTCCCCGGAACACCCGGTTCGTCACGCTTGTATACACGCTCGGGGTGGAAACCCACTCCCAGGCGTTTCCACTCATGTCCCGGAGGCCAAGCTGGTTCGCGCTCTTCTGTCCCACCGGCATCAAGCAGTCGCTACCGCCCATGAGGGGATCCCCCGAATAGCAGGCAACGACCCTAGTTTCCGCCTCGTTCGTATAGTCTTTCATGGCCCCACTGGCGTAGGAAGCGGGTGTCCAAAAGTAACCGGCCGTTAGGGCCGCGTGCCCGGTCCGCAGATTCTGGGCGATATATTCGGAAGACAGGTTACTAGCCGCGGGCGGGATCTTTCCGATGTACCGGGCCGCGTACTCCCACTCCTCACTCGAGGGAAGGCGGTATCCTGTCCTGTCCGCATTCTCCATGGTTTCCATATGGTCCCAGGTTTCATCAATTCCCGAGTACACCACGGAATCCGCGTTCCCATCCCGCATCTCTGTGAGCCAGTTACAGAACATTACGGCCCCATACCAGCTCACCCGCTGTACCGGGAAGCCTTCCAGCCCCGTAGTCACCGAAAACGCGCGCGTTACGGGGTCGTAGTTGATCCAGTGCGCTGCGAGGTTTATGAGTACCCGCGAACCATACTTCGCCTCCGATGCGTTCAGTTCGTTGTGAGCTCCGGCGGTTTCCACGAACTTTCCATTGTCCTTAGCCCATTGCAGGACCGCCGCGTACAAAGCGGTGGTTACCTCTGTCTCGCTGAGGAAAAATTTTCGCGTTAGGGTGGCTTTTTCGCTGTCGGTTATGGTCCACGAGGTGGGCGTGAAGGGAAAAGTAATACTCGCCTGATCATTGGCGTAGATCATCTTCACCGTCTTTGTACCCGCAGTAACAGTTCCCTGTGCCCCTACGATCAACGCTCCACTAAGCCCATTCTCCCCCGCTCCTCTTGTGGCAGGGAACACCGCCGTCACCACCCCGGAATTGGCCGAATTGGTTACGGAAGACGCTCCCACTACGGTGAAGAAGTTTTTGGGAACGCCGTTCAGGGTGTAGCCAGACTTGGCCACAAGGGTAATCGTGGCCGTGTAAACAGTGGAACCCGAAAAGGGAGTGTCTGCTGGAGACCATGTTATGGTTCCCGTATACTCCGCGGTCTCCGCAATCGACGCCACCGGCGCCTGCCCGCAGCAAGGTGGGGTCACTCCTGGAATTGCGGCGATGTCTATCGCTTCGTCACCGGAACCTTCAGTCTTGAATGCGGCTTTGCATCCATCCAACACTAGGACGCTGAATAGAAGAGCTACAATGATTCCCCATTTGAATTTTCCACGCATACGAACCTCCTCGAGAACGAATCTGCCTTTTATGAATGAATGGGGAAAGAAGGGTGGAAAGACTGATTGAATGAATGACTAGGCTTCTCTACGACATTCATTCAATTTTCTTTTTAAATTATCCCATTTTTCATGCACCCGTTCAATAGAGCAACCAAAGCTAAAACGTTTACAATTCACTTAATACCCTCTATAATGTCCCGTCTGCATGACATCATACTACTTCTCAGGAGGATCGAATGATTAAACTCATCGGTATTCTCATTATCGTGGTTGGCTTTGTTTTGAAGCTAGACACGATTGCAGTCGTCGTTGGAGCTGGGCTGATTACCGGCCTCGTGTCCGGAATGTCCTGGAATGATATCGTAACGATTCTAGGAAAGGCCTTCGTGGAAAACCGTTACATGACCATCTTCATCATTTCTCTACCAGCAATAGGTCTATTGGAAAGATACGGCCTCCGGGAACGGGCTTCTTACCTAATCAGTCGAATCCGATCCGCCACAGCAGGACGCATCACATCCTTGTATCTCGTTATCCGGACGGTCTCTGCCGTTTTCAGCGTGCGCCTGGGTGGTCACGTGCAGTTCATCCGGCCGTTGATACTTCCCATGTCCATGGGAGCTGCCGAGAACCGGTACGGCAAGCTGGAACCAAAGGATGAGGAAAAAATAAAAGGCTTGAATGCGGCGGTCGACAATTATGCGAATTTCTTTGGGCAGAACGGATTCGTGGCTGCGGGCGGGGTACTTCTCATCGTGGGAGTGCTGAAAGAGCTCAAGATCCCCGTAGAGGCAATTGATATTGCCACTGCCTCGTTACCGATGGCTGGAATCATCCTAATAGTAGGGACCGCGCAGTTCCTGCTGAACGATCGCCGTCTGGCGAAGAAATACCAGATCAAACCGAACACAAACAAGGAATGAGGGTAAAACCATGCTGAAAAATACACTTACCGAAATCCTCTATGTGCTAGTGGGACTTGTGTGCCTCTATTCGACAGTGAAAATCGTCCGTTCCAAGGATCATCCCTCCAAATGGCCTAGCGCTCTGTTCTGGTTCATCCTTTTCATCGTATTCACGTTTAGCCGCGTAGGTATGATCTGGGGAGACGCCAAGGTCAAAATCAGTGACACAGTGGTCGGCTACCTGGTGATCGTCCTGGCGGTTCTTTCGGCCCTCAAGCTGGTAAAGATCGGCAAGTTCTCCGAATCAACCCTCGAGTTCAAGAAAGAATCTGCGATGAAAATTGGAAACAAGATTTTCATCCCCGCCCTTTCGCTCGGTATCGTTGCGTTCATCGTGGCTCAGGTCTGGGCAAAACAGCTAGGCACCTTGATTGCCCTAGGAGCCGCCGCTTTGGTGGCAGCTATCCTTGCGCTAGCATTCACCCGCGGCAAAGTGAGCGATATGGTGGAAGATGGTAGCCGCCTCCTCGAGATGATCGGGCCTGTGTCGATTCTTCCCCAGGTACTGGCCGCCCTAGGCTCGGTCTTTGCCGCCGCGGGAGTGGGCAAGTTGATCGCTAGCGGTATGTCTCACGTGATCCCCCAGGGCAACATCCTGGCCGGTGTCGTTGTCTACTGCGCGGGCATGGCCCTCTTTACCATGATCATGGGTAACGCCTTTGCAGCCTTCGCAGTGATCACGGCTGGGATCGGTGTGCCATTCGTCATCGCGCAGGGCGGAAACCCTGTCATAGTTTCCGCACTCGGCCTCACCGCAGGCTACTGCGGCACCCTCATGACACCCATGGCAGCCAACTTCAATATCGTACCAACAGCGATTCTAGAGATCGAAGACAAACGCTGGGGAGTGATCAAAAACCAGGTGCCGGTAGCTCTCGTGATGCTGGCTCTTCACATGGTTCTCATGTATCTCTGGGCTTTTTAGGAGAACGAATCATGAAAATACTCGTAACAGGCTTCGATCCCTTCGGAGGCGAAAAGGTGAACCCTGCCTTCGAAGTACTGAAGAAGCTGAAAAGAAATATCGCGGGAGCGAAAATATCCCTGCTCGAAGTTCCCACGGTGTTCGGTGAGTCGGTCGCGAAAGTTATATCCGCCATCGAAAAACAAAAACCAGATGTGGTACTCATGATCGGACAGGCCGGTGGAAGGTATGAGGTAACCGTGGAGCGCATTGGGATTAACATCGACGATGCCCGGATCCCTGACAATAAGAATAACCAGCCGATCGATAAACCGATCGATCCCGAAGGACCGGCAGCGTATTTCGCTACGGTGCCGGTGAAGGCTATGGTACAGGCTATCCGGAAATCTGGCGTGCCGGCAAGCGTTTCCAACACGGCAGGCACCTTTGTTTGCAACCACCTCCTCTACGGCGTACTACACTACCTGGCTAAGAACGCTCCACAAGTTAAAGCAGGCTTCATCCATATTCCCCTTCTTATTGAACAGGCGATTGGCAAAACGAATATGCCGTCGATGGGACTTAAAACAATGGTTACCGCCATCGAAGCGGCGATCACGGCGGTCGTTTCTTCGTCATCGAAGAAAGCAAGTACGAAAAAACCGAAAAGTCCACAGAAGGTTTCCAGCTGATTGCTTTAGAGTATGTTTATCCTGCCCTGGCAACTGCCAGAGCAGGATATTCACCGCAAGATCCTCCCCGAAACACACGAATCCCCGCCCCTTCCCAGAAGATGACCTATTAAAACCTGCGGCGCGAAACCGAAAGATCCTTTTTCCGGAGGCGTACAGAGCGGGGAGTAACTTCCACCAATTCATCCTCTCGGATGAACTGGATGGCTCGTTCCAATGTCATGGGAAGGACTGGAGTGAGGATGATATTCTCATCCTTGCCCGCGGCCCGCATGTTGCTGAGTTTCTTGGTCTTTGTGATGTTCACGTTGAGATCGTTTTCCCGGTTGTGCTCACCGACGATCATTCCTTCGTACACCGGATCTCCAGGCTGGACAAAGATTTTTCCCCGCGGTTCCAGATAGAAAATCGCATAAGCGACCGCGTTCCCCTCCCGATCGGAAACTAGGGATCCGGTGAACCGTTCCGGGAAATCTCCCCGGTATTCCTCGTATCCTTCAAGAAACGAGTTCATGATCCCGGTGCCTTTCGTGTCCGTCAGGAACTCGTCCCGATACCCAATCAGAGCCCGAGACGGAACGCTGAACTCGAGGCGGACGCGGTTCGACTGGTGACTGGACATCCCGACCATCCTCCCCTTTCTCCTCGAAAGCTTCTCGGTTACGATCCCCATGTAATCACTCATGCAATCCACGTAGAGATGTTCCACTGGTTCGAGTTTCTTTCCGTTCTCATACTTGAAAATGACCGAGGGACGTCCCACGCAGAACTCGTACCCTTCCCTCCTCATTGTCTCGATGAGGATAACCATCTGGAACTCTCCCCTGCCCTGGACGATATATCCGTCCCTGTCTTCCGCCTCCATAACCCGGATGGAGACATTCTGCAGGGCTTCTTTTTCCAATCGCTTGAAGATCTTGGATGCTTGCACGATTGTTCCTTCTTTCCCCGAAAATGGCGAAGTATTCTTCGTGAACCGGATGGATACCGTGGGCTCATCCACTGTGATACGCTTTAGAGCCTTGGGGTTCTCCTTGGAACCGATCGTGTCGCCGATATGCACGTTATCGATGCCTGCGAGAATCAGGATGTCACCTGCTTCTGCGGATTGGGTCTCGCTGATATAGGGACCTCGGTAGGTTTGAATTCTCGTTACCCGAAGGGTGGAAGGAACGCCACTTTCCCCTATGCAAACAAGATCGTCGTTCGCCCGGACAGAGCCTCCATAGATCTTCCCCACGGCAAGCCTTCCCAGATAATCGGAATAACTCAGATCCGAAACGAGCATCTGAAACGGACCTTCCGAATCCACTCGAGGGCCGGGGATTTCTTCGATCATTGCGTCCAGCAGTACATCCAGATCTTTTCCCGGTTCCTCTAGTGATCTTGAGGCAATCCCCTCCCGACCAACTGCATACAAGAGTGGAAAATCAAGTTGGTTCTCGTTCGCCCCAAGCTCTATCAGAAGATCGTAGATCTCATTCAGCACTTCTTTGGGTCGTGCGTCCTGACGGTCGATCTTGTTTATCACAACGATAAAGGCAAGGCCAGAAGCCAATGCCTTGGACAGTACAAACCGGGTCTGAGGTAAAGGACCTTCTGCCGCATCCACCAGTAACACGGCTCCATCTGCCATCGAGATAGCCCGTTCCACTTCCCCACCGAAATCCGCATGTCCTGGGGTATCGATAATGTTGATCTTTACTCCCTTCCACTCGATAGCGCAATTTTTTGCCGCTATAGTGATCCCCCGCTCCCGCTCCAGATCGAGCCGGTCCATCACCCGCTCGTTCACTTCCTGATTGCTCCGGAACACTCCACTGCGCCTGAACAGCGAATCCACCAGGGTAGTCTTCCCATGATCGACGTGGGCGATGATGGCAATATTGCGGATGCGGTCGTTGATTTTCCTATGCATGAGTCTTCCTTAGTCTGTCCGTAAGGGAAAAGAATATTTAACAGTTTCCCTGAATTTTTCTTAAGCCGGAGATTGAGAAAGTAGAGTATCCTATTTCTAAGAAGCGTTGCAAGAGCCAGATCTAAAAAAGTGACGTATCCGTTCTCCTGCGAGAGTATTGGTCGGGAATATCCTCTGTTCCCAGTTTCGATAACACGGAGCCTTTGTATCAATACCAGATCTCCATCCTAAGACCCTTTGGATCTTTGGGTGGATCTGCATGGGGAATCCGGGGGATAGAGCGGAAACCTTCAAAGTAAAGGCCATCGTCTCTTTCTATATCACCACTCCCTATGTGCTCGTTAGGGGCATCCGCAGCCTCCTGTTCAGAGTTATTTAAGCGTTTCCCTTTCATGCGGCTCATCTGATACTCCAGAAAATCGTTCGCTGCTTTGAGTCCTGCAAGGGCGTCTAATAGATCATCCAATTCCACAGAGATAAGCCGGAAAGGACTACTTTTTGTTAACCATTTTTTCCAGATGGTTAACCACTGAAATTCTATCGACAAACCGGTATTCTTCAGTAGACCGAGACGAACCTCTATCCCTTCTCTAGTATGCTTGGAGACTAGGGTCTTTCTATGTGAAGGGGCACACGTATCTATTCGTGTATGAGTGATAGGCTGTAATAGATCCATCCACACCAGTTCGGGATAAAACTCGAACACCCTATCTTGGAGTCCCGGCGACATGTAGGAATCAACTTCGCGTATCTTTGAGAGGATTCCCCACACGGGGAGAGATGCTTTCATTCCCGTCGTCTCTAAGTGTAACTGTTGGAAACTCCGCGGATCAGTTGCGTTAAGGGTTTGCCGGGGAGGGGCAAGGAACACTCGGCTTTTTCCCTTAGGTCCTAGCAGGTCACGAGCCATTAAATCACAAAGCCGAGGCCATCGATAAAAGGAGCCCGGCCATTGGGGTATGATTCGCCTTCCCGGTAATCCGATGGGAATATCGATGGCAATGGCCTCGCACTCCTTCGTGACCTCCAGCACTTCCCGAAAGGTTCCACGCACTTGCACCTTTATCTGGGAAACCGGCGGCCATCCATCTGCGATAGCAACCACCCAGCCGCCCCTGCACCCATCCACACCCGCGATTTTCGCCATATTCCTCCGTCCTGTGTGGAACAAGATACGAATCTTCAGCTCTGCCTGTCCATGGAACTATATAGCCCTTTCGTCAACTCGATTGGGCGAATCCCAAAGCTTAAAACTGGAGGTTCTAATCCTTCCGCGTCCCCATTGCGTTCCGAAGCCCTGGCGCGTACACTTTTCCCGTGTTCCGCGAGGTCTTCGCCAAAACGATCCTTTCCGCATCCAAGGTATACCCCTACGTGCTGAACCCGTATGTGGGATGCGATTACGGCTGCTCCTACTGCTACGCCCGGTTCATGAAGAAGTTCACTGGCCACACAGAGCCCTGGGGGTCCTTCGTGGACGTGAAGGTGAACGCAGTAGAGCTCCTGGGAAAGGAAATCCGGAAGAAGAAACCAGCGGAAGTCTGGGTAAGCGGGGTCTGCGATCCTTACCAGCCCCTGGAGGAAAAGTACCGGCTTACCCGGGAGTGCCTGCGAATCCTACTCCAACACGGCTGGCCCGTTCGGATCCAGACTAAGTCGCCCCTCGTTCTGCGGGATCTAGACATCCTGACTGGGGAGAAGGGGCGGGGCCGTAGGGTAGGAATGGGTCTAAAAGGCCAGGGGGAGTCGGAGTTTCTGGACCATGAAGGTCCTCGGGAGGGCGCGGCGCGCGATGGCCGCTCCCCCTACGACTGCCACGTGGGGTTCTCTATCGGTACCGCGGATGAGGACAAGCGACAACTCTTCGAGCCCAAGGCGCCCCCCATTCTGCACCGCGTAGCCGCCCTGCGCCAGCTCCATGAAGCGGGAGTTCAAACATACGTGATGATAGCCCCCCTCCTACCCGGAGCGGAAACCCTTCCCGTCCTGCTCCAAGGAATCGTGGACTACGCGTACGTGGATCGGATGAACTATGGGTACGCTGATGCTATATACCGGAAACACCGGCTCGAAGCTTACAGGACGGAATCTTACTTCCGAGAAGCCGCTCGGAAGATCAAGCAACAGTTCGATGCTTTAGGAGTCCCCTGTAGCGTGTTCTTCCCATGGGAGGGCTAATTTTTCTATAATTTTATCTGGCTTTGAATTATATATACTGAATGCCTCATGAGAGAGGGTTTTTCGAACACCAGTTTTACCGGAACGAATAAATGGGAAAATTATTGGTGATACTTAAGCAAACGGATCAATCGGTCATACTCTGGATAGAAAGATCTGTGACAGGGGGTTTTGCCCTAGGGTTCTGGAACTTTTTCACCTATTTCGGATATTTCGCCTCTGGATGGATTGTTTTTTTTCTCCTATATTCGATCAAGAAGAAGAATACCTCTGTTTGGCGTTTCTGGGTTGTAACGTTCGTGTGCGCGACCCTCATTTCTGAAGGTATTCTGAAAAACATATTTCAAAGACCACGACCCTTCATGGAGATGGCGGAAATCACGGTTCAGACAATACGATCTTCGACCTTCTCCTTTCCTTCCAGCCACGCTCTTTTCTCAGGAGCATCGGTTTATATCCTGTTTGCCCTAGAAACAAACCGCTATGCAAGGATTATCGCTATTCTAATATCGATCCTTGTTTCTTTGTCCCGAATTTTTCTG
>CAKZQO010000165.1 GCA_937140905.1 uncultured Spirochaeta sp. | reverse complement strand
ACCTTCTAATACATGATGGACGGGATTCGGGAAGGGGCAGAAGAACTAATTCGGAATATCCAAAAGGTCATCTCGGTCGATCGAAGGAAACTGGAATACATCCTCGCAGCAAAGGTAGCGGGAGGTCATGTAATTCTTGCAGACTTCCATGGTGTGGGGAAGACTTCTTTGGCCCGTGCCCTGGCAGGATCCATCCGCTGGCATTCGGAAGACCTGTATACGGAAGGGGTGAAACTGGAAAAGTTCAGCCGCATACAGTGCACGGTGGATCTCCTGCCACAGGACATTTTGGGCTATAACCGGTTCACTGGAAGCGGTTTGGAGATGATCTTCAACAAAGGGCCTATCTTTGCCCATTTCGTCCTCTGTGACGAGATCAACCTCCTGACTCCTAAAACCCAGGGAAGCTTCCTTCAGGTGATGGAAGAACAGAGCGTCACCATCGAAGGGAAGACCTATCCATTACCCGATCCCTTCTTCATCATAGCTACCATGAACCTTAAGGGCGTTCACCTGTTTCCCTTGCCCGCTCCCCAACTAGACCGGTTCATGATCCGTCTCTCCCTAGGGTACCCGTCTATGGAGGAAGAGGAGAAGATCATTCGTCGCCACGGCCGCCTTGATGGATGGGCAGATTTCGGTCCCGTAATCGATTCCCTCGAACTGATCCGCTGGAAGAAACTGGTAGACGAAGTGGAACTTCACCCGGAGGTTCTGTCCTACCTCATAGCATTGATCCGACAAACCCGAAACCATCCAGACTTGGAGATGGGGGCTAGCCCACGAGCAGGAGTAAAAATTAGTCGCCTAGTGCGGGCATTGGCCTTGATTCGGGGTCTCGATTACGTTCCTATAGACTTCGTGAAGGAAACTTTCCTTACTGCCATGGCCCATAGGATTACCACCCGGGATCCGGCCCTATTACCGGAAACGGTATTGGAGAAAATTCTACAGTATGTACCCGTGGAACAAAGCAGACGCAACCGCTAACCTCGCGTCCATCCAAGTCCGTTTTTCCAAAGCACGATCTTTCCTGCAATCCTTACGTTTTCGGGTCCCCTTAACCTTACAGGGAACGCTGACCCTTAGTCTCTCCCTGTATCTTATAATCCATGGTCTTTCGAACCGAAACGCGTATGAGATTCTACTAGGCGCTATCCTTGGCCTCCTTTTAGGAATCCTTTTAGGTACAGGGTACGTGGTTCGAAGAGCATCCAACACTCTTGCCCCCACCTGGCAGATCCCGACTCCAGCAACCGCTGCAGATCTTTCAACGAAAAATCCAACCGATGACTTTTCGGAGGTTCCCCATGGGAACCTTCATCGAATTAGCGGGATACCAAAAGTTCCCCTTTTCTTTCGGATTCATTTCGAAGTTCGGGGAAAACTCACTCTTGGGAATCAGGGAATATTTTACTATTCTATCGATTGGTCCACCCAATCGGAAACTGGCTGGAGGAAAACATCTACCAGCACGAATAATCCCCCAGGAAACAGGACCACTGAAATCACCGGGATCCTTTCCTTTCCTATGGGAGGCCAATTCCAAGGAATGGGGTATCGAACTCTTCGGGACATCTTCGGGATGGTACGGTTCAGCCTTCCCCCTGTTCTGCACAGGACCTTTAGTGTTCTCCCTGCTCCTTCACTGAAAAAGGTCCAATTGAGGTTAGATCCATCGCTAGGGATAGAAGAAAAACGGACCCTTCGCAGCGCGGATGAAGAACGGTACTTCATGCGAGAATACGCCCCCGGCGACCGGTTTCGAGACATCAATTGGAAAACCTCTAGCCGCTTAGCTTTCCTCGTTACCCGGATTGCTCCCCAAGCGCAGGAGAAAACTCGGATCTTGCCTGTGGCGTTTCGTTGTTTCGGCCCCCCCAAGCCAGACCTTTGGGCTATCTGGACTCTAGACCGGTGCAAAGCTTGGCTCTTCCAGTTTCTATGGACTGTTAGAAGAGAACATCCAGAGTTCATTCTTCGGGTGACGACTCCCTTGGTAGAGGAAGAACTTACCACCGACCAGGAAACGGAACAGTTCTGTGAGGAGATCGCAGGGTATACCTACCGGTTGTTGGTTGAAGAGGAAAAATTTGCCTCTCTCGCAACAACCCCAGAGGAAGTGTTCGTGTTTTCCACTACCTACGATGGAGGGCTTTCCCGTTTTGTGGGGACTCGTTTCGAACATCCCACGCATCTCTATGTCACAAGTCCTCTTCGTCGACTCGCTAACCGTAACTATTTGGGAAAAAAGGAGTTGTCTGCCTCTTTACAACCACCTACATCTTTTAGTGTAAGAGGATATGCACGGCAAGGGGGAATCTTCTATCCTCGTTTATTCCTTCCTAACCCTATTCCCTCAGGTTCCCCTCCTAGACCCTTGCGGGGCACCCTGGAAATCGAACACGTAGAGGTGAGCTTATGAGAATCCTCTTCGGATCCAGGTTTTTCCTGTACCTGTTGGCCGTTTCCCTCCCCCTCTTGCATCCGGCGATTGTCGTGTCCTACGATCTACCTTCCCTGGTACTATGGTTCATTCTCGTTCCCTGGGAACTCTTCGTTTCCTTCTTTGTCTCTACCTCTCGGATAAAACCCAGGCTTCACTTGGTTCTCTTTGTCCTTCCCCTAGCGATTCTCCCACCCCTTTTTGCGGGATGGAGCATCCAAACCCTCGAGATGATTCTCGTGGGACTAGGTGCTTATAGCCTGACAGCCCTCCTTTTTCGATATCCGAACTGGGGACGAAGAGTCGCCTTTCTGGAACAATTCGGGATAGCGGTAGTATATATCAAGCTCTTGAACTTTTTCCGAGCTTCAGAGGAAGTCCTTAAAAGCCCAAAAGCGCAAGGGATACTTTCGCCCCAGGTTCTGATGGGGGTATTTTTAGGAGCCTTTCTCCTCCATGGGGTGATCCTGTATTTCACCCTCTATCGAGAAGGAGGAACTCGATCCAGAATAGAGGGAGGATTCCTCTTGGTAGGGGGTCTGGTACTGACAATAGTACTCTTACTTCTTCCTCCAGATTATGTGAAGAATACGATCGTTACAAACCTTTTACAGCATGAAGTGAACCCACCACCGGAACCTTTGGACCTAGAGGGGAATGGATTTCCCAATGGGAATCTTCAATCCCGAAAGGACCTTCCCCATCGGGGATTACGACTACCCGGTACTAGGGATGGAGCAGGAAGGAGAAATCGGCTGGAAGGGATTCCTCAGGATCAGTGGCCCGGTACCCAAGGCCGTGGTAGACAGGGGCAGGAGGGGAAACAGTACGCGGTGATGGTTGTAGCCAGCAACCATGATCCCCTCTACATGGCCAACGAGTATCGGGGTCGCCTCCATCCGGTGACGGGGTTTATTCCTATGGAGGGGGAGGCTTTGAACGAATTGAGTCACCTCCGGCTCTTGGAAACCTGGAAGGATGGCGAACCCAATTTCGACCTCAAACGGGAAGAAGTTCCTTTCTTTGCCCTATCTACAGAGGGGCTTCGTTATCTTCCCTATAAACCCTACCGAATCGAGCCTACCGTGTTTCAAAGACAGTACCGCCCCTTCCTCTTTCAGTACCGGGGCACATCCCGGATCTCTATTTCCACCGCCGAGGACTGGAAGACCTTACCTAACCTGAGCGCAGAGGAACGGGTTACGTTGGAACCTTACCTGGAAGTTCCACTGGCGAAAAACGATCTCAGGATCTTTTCCCTCCACCTCTCCAACATTCTTAAGGGTACCGAAGGATACTTCCAACGGATTCTCGCCATCCTGAAAGGCTTTTCCACCTTCCAGTATTCACTGGGATACACGGAGGATACCTCCATCGAGGCCCTGGTAGACTTTCTTTCGGTTAGCCGAGAGGGGGATTGTACGGAGTTTTCCAACGCCGCAGCCCTTTTGGCTCGCATGGCTGGAATCCCTAGTCGAGTAGTTACCGGGTACCTGGCTTCCAGTGAACTCCAAACTCCTGCCCATATCCGAGGGCTCTCCCTTCTCAGACAAGCTCTTCCCCCTCTCCAAGCGTTCCCCCTGGAAGAACTATTCCTAGTCACAACCGCCCATCGTCATTCCTGGGCTCAGTTTTGGATTCCCGACTACGGATGGATCGATTTCGAAACCACTGCATTTGCCATTCCACCCATGGGAATGGGAGATCCCAACAACCGGGATGTAGTGATCCCCCTAATCCAAGAAGAGAGTCCACTCGTC
>CAKZQO010000164.1 GCA_937140905.1 uncultured Spirochaeta sp. | reverse complement strand
ACTCAGTAGGGGCCATGAAGGCAGTCTGTATACCCCCTTCGGTAAAGCGTAGTGCTGCGAGGATAGCTACGAGGGTTTTCCCTGATCCCACATCACCCTGGAGGAGGCGAGCCATAGGACTTGAACTCTCGATATCTTTATCTATTTCAGCCAAGGACTTGAGCTGATCTTCCGTTAGGGAAAAGGGCAACCTCTGGATGGCCTGTTCCCGAAGGGCCAAGGGTAGCTTTCTAACGGGACGAACGGCCACTTTCCTCTCCAATCCCCGTCGGATCATTTCGATTTGAAAGGAAAATAGTTCCCGGAAAGCGAGGCTTCTCCTGCCCTGATCTGGCTCCTCCATCGATTTAGGAAAGTGAATGGCCCGTAAGGCTTCTGAGATGGGAAGGAGGGAATGGGAGGTGCGAAAAGTTTCTGGAATCTCGTCTTTCAGGTTTATTCCGTATTTTGTATACCCCTGCCGTAGGATCTTCCGGAGAAGACGTTGGGAAAGTCTTCCCGATAGGGGATAGATTGGCAGAATAGAAGTAAACTCTTCCGATGGATGGTTGGGATTGTCTAGGTCAAACGCGGAACTCTGTATTCGTTTGTACTGGTAGGTGAAGATACCCGCTACCCTCACTTGAATACCGGGAGGATACCTATTCGCCAGAAAATTCCTTCCATAGCACACTAGTTCAGCAGATGAGGTAGAGTCCCGAATGAGGATTTTAAGTGTCTTTTGCGAGCCGAACCAGAAGTACTCGTGAGCCTCCACAAAAGCCACGGTGTTGACAAATCCTCTTCCACCTTGACTTAGAATACTGATGAGGGGAACGAGTTTGCTCCGGTCCTCATACCCTCGGGGAAGGTGGAGCAGTAGATCGGTTATGGTATAGATTTTAAGACGATTTAGGTCTTTTCCAAGGGAGGGGCCAATCCCTTGGAGTTTGGTTATGGGAATGGTAAGTTCCTCCAAATACATGGATCTTCAGAATGGCAAGCGGTATAGAAAGGTTGTTAATCGTTCTACCATTATACCGCCTAGGATTCGGAGGGTCAGGAGAAAGGCAAACCCTAATAGAAGTCCATGAATATAGGAAACCGGTTTTTTGGTAAACAGGTGGGAAATCCGAATGAGAATAGGGCTTAACAGCATGTCCAGTGTCATCCAAAGAGGACGGGTTGAATTGGAATGAAAGAGGATCCCGACAAGACGTAAAATGATCATCAGGAGATAGAGAAACAAGAAGAAGGAGACTGCCGACCACACCGCTTCTAGGGTAAAAGACAAAAGGCTACCAAGGGTAATTCGTCCAAACAGAGCGATGGAATGGAAAATGTTTCCCAGCACCGAGAGGGCAATGAGGGCGGCTACAGGAGAAAAGTCGAACCTCCCTACCTTAAAGAATGGGAACTGCCGGAAATAGTTCAAATAGGGATCCGTTACTCGAATCAAAAAAAAGTACACTCTTCCGTATCCGAGCGGCCCGGAAAACCAAGTTAAGAGAATCCGGACTACAACAATAAGGGTATAGAAAGAAACCAGGGCACTAAGAGTACTCATCAGTACTTTTACCATCCTTGCTACCTCCATGCGATAAACCTTCTATCAACGTACCCAGACTTCTTCCACTCCCGGAAGTTCCTGAAGCTGCTGCAAGATCTCTTTTTTACCACTCGCTTTCAATTGAGCAGATGCACGAATGATCCGTTCTGATTCTCCGTTCCCTCTATCTTTGAAATGCAAGTATACCGAACAGGGACCTGGATGTTCGATGATGAAGGATCGAAGTTGATAGAAATCTTCCTCATTGCAAAGAGAACCGTTCAACGCAATGTGTAGTTCCGAAATCTCTTTACTCTCTAACATATCGGGATCCTTTACCTCTTCTACGATGAAACTAGGTCGATCACGGGAGAGATCGATTTTACCCACTATACCTACAATGGCATCTTCCTGGAGCTTGTAACCATACTGTTCCAGCACCGCTGTGAAGATCACCAGTTCGATAGATCCGATGAAATCTTCCAGTAGTGCAAAGGCCATTTTTTTCCCTGTTTTTGTGGGAACCGTCCGAATATTCTTTAGGATTCCCAGGAGCCTATGGATAGTATCGCTATTAACACGATCGGGATGGGCAAGGTCGATGGTAACAGTCTTTTCCCATTGAGCACGGTAGGGCTCCAACGGGTGACCAGAAAAATAGAAACCAAGGATTTCACGTTCGAACCGCAATTTTTCCCGTTCTGGCCAGTCAGGAACTTGTTCCCATTGAGGTTCGGGGAACTCCTCGGTACTGGCTCCGAAGAGGGAAGCTTGTCCATAACTCTGACTTTCTTTCTTTTTTTCTGCAAAGGCCACCATTGTTTCAAGGTTTGCTAAAAGGGTAGCTCGATTCGGGTAGAGAGAATCGAACAATCCACACTGCGCTCCGGTTTCCAATACTTTTCGGTTCACGATCTTTAAGTCTACCCGATCGAGGAAATCGAGAAATGAACGAAAGGGCCCACCGGAAACTCGAGCGCGAAGGATCTCTTCGGCTGCGGTAGAGCCCATGTTTTTCATTCCCAAAAGCCCGTAGCGGATTTTTCCATCTATCACACTGAAGAATTTTTCCGAAGTGTTAATATCAGGGGGGAGAATGTCGATCCCCATCTTGCGGGTTTCCCCTATGTATTCTGCTAGTTTATCTGTATCGTTGATTTCATTGGTGAGGTTAGCGGCCATGAACTCAGCGGGAAAGTTCGCTTTCAGATAGGCGGTTTTATAGGCTAGTACTGAGTAGGCCGCTGCATGGGACTTATTGAACCCATACCCCGCAAAAGGTATGAGAAGTTCGAAGATCTCATCCGCCTTCTTGGCTGAATAGCCTCGGGCTACGGCTCCTTCGATGAAACTTTTCTTCTGCTTGGCCATCTCTTCGGGTTTCTTTTTCCCCATAGCGCGACGAAGAATATCTGCCTGCCCCAACGTATACCCAGCCACGATACGGGCAATCTCCATCACCTGTTCCTGGTATACGATTACTCCATAGGTTTCTTTCAGCACCGGTTCCAATTCGGGTAGAGGGTACTGCACGGGTACTCGTCCCCATTTGGCGTCGATGAACTGGTCGATGAATTGCATGGGACCCGGTCTGTAAAGGGCATTCAATGCAATAAGATCCTGTATGCTTTCGGGCTTTGCCCGTTTGAGGATGCTCTGCATACCCTGGCTTTCAAATTGGAATACACAGGCGCTTTTCCCTTCCCCTAAGAGTTTGAAAGTAGCCGGATCATTCTCTGGGATTTTTTCAATGTCAAAGTCGGGAACACGTTTCCGGATCAGCTTCACGGTATTCTCGATGAGGGTCAATGTCTTCAACCCGAGGAAATCCATCTTGACTAACCCGCAAGCTTCCAGTTGCTCCATCGTATACTGGGTGCTTATGGTTCCGGTTTTCGGATCTCGATACAGAGGAACGTAGTCTGTCAAAGGGAATTTGCCAATTACGATACCAGCTGCATGGGTGGAAGCGTGTCGGGATAACCCTTCTAGTTTCAGACTTGTATCGATCAATTCCTTGTAGACAGGCCCTTTTTGGACGAGTTGCTTTAGTTTTTCTTCTTCTTCGAGAGCCTTCGAGAGGGTCATCTTGTGCCCTTCCGGGATCCACTTGGCAATCTCGTTCGATTCCGCAAAGGGGATATCCAACACGCGAGCCACATCCTTCAACACTGCTTTTGCTTTGAGGGTTCCGAACGTGATGATTTGCCCAACCCGATCTTTCCCATACTTTTCGGTTACGTATTCGATTACCTCTTGTCGTCGTTCGAAGCAAAAGTCGATATCGAAATCTGGCATCGAGACCCGTTCTGGATTTAGAAACCGTTCGAAAAGAAGGCCATACTTCAAAGGGTCGATGTCGGTGATTTCAAGACAGTATGCTACAAGGGATCCTGCACCTGAACCTCGACCGGGACCTACCGGAATCCCTCTGCTACGGGCAAAATGGATGAAATCCCAAACAATGAGAAAATATCCTGTAAACTTCATCCGGAGAATGATATCCAGTTCGTACTCGAGCCTTTTCTGCAGTTCTTCCGATACCAAAGGATACCGTCTTTTCAACCCTTCATATGAAAGATGTCGCAGGTACTCTTCCGGTGATTGAAATTGGGGAGGGATCTGGTAATCGGGCAGTTGGGGTCCGGGTAGGGGGATGGTGAGGTTGCATTTTTCTGC
>CAKZQO010000163.1 GCA_937140905.1 uncultured Spirochaeta sp. | reverse complement strand
CACGAAGAGTAGAAGTGCGTTGATCAATAGAAGGATTAGCACGTAATTGTCTGTGATGGATAGGATGGCGTTTCCAATGATCTTTGGAATCCCTTGATTGGCAAAAAGCCAACCTAGGGAGCTTGCTGTAGCAATCATTAGTGCTACCATGCCAGTGGTTGTGGCAACCTCTACTAAAATTCCTGGGATATCTTTCAGCTTCAACTCTCTGTAATAGAAGGTTCCCAATAAGAACGAATAGAGGGCTGCAATCCCAGCTGCTTCTGTAGGAGTGAATACTCCACTGATGATACCTCCCAGAATAATGATAATGGTTAGGAGAGCGGGGATTCCTTTCAGTACGATTCTGAAGGATTCTTTTAAATATATCCGAACCTCAACCGGATAATTTCGCTTTCTGGCCAGAAAAAAAACTACTGCCATCTGGGCAAAGCCTGTCAGGACTCCAGGGACGAATCCTCCTAAGAACAGTTTTCCAATAGAAGCTCCCGAAGCAACTCCATACACTACCATGGGAATGCTGGGAGGTATCATGACACCGATCGTAGAGCTTGTAGCAGTTACCGCTACTGTAAAGTCTTTTTCGTACCCTTTTTCTATCATGGCTGGGATGAGGATGGCTCCGATAGAAGAACTATCCGAGGCAGCAGAACCAGTAATGCCCGCGAAGAACATACTGGCAACGATATTGATATAGGCGAGTCCTCCCCGAAGATATCCCACCAAGACTTTTGATAGGTTTATGAGATCTGTGGTAATTCCCCCTAATGCCATCATTCGACCCGTTAGGATGAAAAGAGGTACGGCTATCAGTGTGAAGGTATCTATCCCCACGAACATCCGTTGTACTAGGACAGTCATGGGTAAATCCTGAGTGATGAGGATCCCCCCAAACGCCGCAATGGCTGTGCCGATGGCAATAGGAACATTGAACAACATCAATCCGATCATTACCACAAACACTACAATCGCTATTGTCATATGGCATTCCTATTTTTTGCGAATTAGCTGGTATAGACGATATCCGCTTAGGATAAGAAAAAAGCCTCCTGTAATGGGAAGCACTATATACATGTAAGACATTTGTAAGCGCAAGATCGGTGATTTTTGAAAGGAGCTGATCCGGGTCATGATGGTTCCATAGTAACAGAGAAGAATACCGAAAAATAGGATGAGGAGATGAATGAATAGGTCGATCTTTCGTTGTGTGGCAGGTGCTGCTTTTTTATAGAAATAGTCGATACCTAAGTGTAGATTCTTTTTTAAGGCATACGCACTTCCGAGAAAACAGAACCAGATAAAACTGAACCGGGACAACTCTTCGGTCCAAGAAAAGGGATGGATCATGATAAAACGCACGAAAATTTGAAGAAGAATGGCAAAAACTAAAATGAACCCTATGAGTTTTAATAGGAAAGGCAGCAATTTTTCAAAAAGAAACTCGATTACTCTATCCATAGGCGTTACCGTACAATGAAACAGGAAGGGCCTGCAAGAATGCAGGCCCTAGATTCCTCTAATTAGTGGTGAGGAAAGCATCCAACAAGTCTTTCCCAATTTTATCCTGATACTCTGCATAGAGAGGGCGAACTTTTTCGATGAAAGTGCTCTTGTCCTTGATTTCGTTTACTTTCATCCCTTTTTCTTCCAGGATCTTGATCGCGCTCTGCAGTTGTCGTTTGTCTTCCTGAATGGAGAAATCAGCCGCTGCTTTCCCAGCATCGAGAACGATTTTCTGTAACTCTGGACTTAGCTTCTTGAAGAATTTCCCATCCATTGCGATTACGTTGGGAGTACAGAAATGTTCGGTAAGGGAGACATATTTGGTTACTTCGTACTCTTTTTGGGTGATGATCAATGGAGGGCTGTTCTCTGCAGCATCTACCACCTTTGTCTGCAACGCCATGTACCGTTCGTTGGCAGAGATAGGAATCGGTTTCGCCCCAAGCAGTTCCATCGTGCGGATCATGACAGGGCTTTCCATTACACGGATCTTCAATCCTTTGAAATCATCAGCTGTGTAGATGGGGCCTTTGGAACTATACACGCTTCGGGGGGTTCGAACCATCCAACCAATGATCTTGATTCCAGTCTTGTCTTCCAGAATTTTTGCTAGTTTATCTCCTACTCCACTATTGATTACCTTAATGGCGTGATCCATGCTTTTCGAAATATAAGGCATATCGAAAATACTGAATCGTGGATCAATGGCGGAAAGTACCGAAGTATTGATCTCTGCGATCTGGATACTTCCCATTTGTAAACCTTCGATGTAATCCCGATGTCCTCCCAACTGTCCCGAATGCATCACCTGAACTTCCAATTGCCCTTTACTTTCCCGCTCTGCGATTTCCTTAAAATGGAAGAATCCTTTTACACATGAGTCCTCTGGATTGCTTGGGGTGGCCATCTTGATAACGAATTTTTCTTTTGCTTTTGTTTCAGGGGACCCACCCGCAAACAAGGGAGAACTGAACAGTAAGAATACTCCCACCATCAGAGCGATTCCCGTTAAGATCTTTTTTTTCATACTCGCCTCCTGTAATTATTTTCTTGCGCTAAGCGCAAAAACCAAGTAGAATTCAGCTAGAGTAGATCAACCAGTTGTTTACCTGTATACGAATTGTACCACAGGTTCCATACGATCGCAACAGTTTTTTAGGGGGAATAGGGATGGAATTCTTACGAGGTCGGAGCAAATACCTTCAGGTGTACAATTCCCTTCTGGGATTGTTGCAGGAAAATGAATCTTCAGAAGAAAAGTACCTTCCTTCTGAACGGGAGTTGGGAGTTCTTTATGGAGTAGATCGACTCACTGTTCGTAAAGCCTTACAAAAATTGGTAGAGGAAGGACTTGTACGCAAGGAACCGGGGAAGGGTACTGTTATCATTCCAAAACGAAAAGGGACATTGAAGAATTCAGCATCGAAATCCGTTGCTTTTATTCTACCGAGAGGTATTCATGCAGTGGACCGAATTACCGAGCCCTTCAATGCAAATTTGTTTTATCAGATAGAAAAAGAACTGAAAGTAAGAGGTTATCATCTGATTTATACTACTGCAGGAAATGACGAAAAGTTACCTCAAAGTATCCTGGAAAGTGGGGTGCAAGGGTTCATCCTAGTTAGTCAGATCCCGGAGAAGGTCCTTAAAGAAGTGGAGAGTCTGAATATCCCAACGGTGTTGATCAACAGGATTTCGGATCGGTATCCTATGGTGCTGGAAGACAGATACAATGGACTTCGTTCTGCTCTGGAGCACCTTTTTTCCTTGGGGCATAGACGGATCTTTTTCATAAATGGAGTGGCAGGGCACTATACGACGGAAACTTGTAGGGAAAGTTATTTTGACTTCATGAAAAGTAAAGCTTCCGAAGGGGCGGAAGCACAAATGTATACCAGTTACTGGAACTTCGAGAGCGGCAAGACAGTAATGGAAAAATTATTGCGTCAGGTTACACCCTTGCCTACAGCGATCTGTGCCTGTAACGATATGGTTGCCCTTGGAGCTATGCGAGCCGCAAAGGAAGCGGGATTTTCGATTCCAAAGGAAATGAGTTTCGTAGGGTTTGATGATACAGAGCAATGCACACAGTTCTCTCCTCCTTTAACGACTGTCAGTGTAAATATCCCTATTCTAAGCCGTATGGCTGTAGACTTGTTATTTTCCTTCATCGAAAAGGGGAATCCAGGTCCCTTGAGGGTAGTGGTTCCTACCACACTCGTGGTAAGAGAGTCCACGAGCCTATCTATTTCTCAATAGAATTGCCTTGTAATTTTTAAAAGGATAGCCCATAATGAAACTGGTTGTATACTGGTAGATATTTTAATAAGGATATGCAGTATGAATAGTTTGAAAGGCAAGCGCGCATTGGTTACCGGAGGTGCTTCAGGGATTGGAGCGGCGATTAGCCGAGAACTCGCTTCTCTAGGAGCAGAAGTGGCAATTCACTATCATTCCAGTGCTCAAGCAGCGGAACAGTTGGTTATGGAGATCCAGAAGAATCATGGGATAGCTTTTGCACTGCAGGCAGATCTAACTAAAGAGCAGGAAGTGAAACGTTTTTTCGAACGAATTGTAGAACGCTGGGATAACTTTCACATCCTTGTGAACAACGCAGGTGATTTAGTAGGGAGACACTCTTTGGAAGAGATGGATACAGAGTTCTACCGAAAGGTATGGCAAGTAAACCTGGATTCCTTGTTTTTTGTAACAAGGGAAGCGATTCCGTTATTGAAGAAGGCAAAGGGCGCTAGCATTGTAAACCTAGCGTCCCTAGCAGGTAGAAAGGGAGGACATGCGGGTTCTATCATGTATTCTGCTGCAAAAGGGGCCATTCTCACTTTAACACGTTCCTTGGCTACCGAATTAGCACCCTTTGGTATTCGGGTCAACGCGGTTGCTCCGGGATTGATTCTAGGTTCTCGGTTTCATGACGTGTACACTACCGAAGAATCAAAACGTCAAACGATTGCAACGATTCCTCTAGGAAGGGCTGGAACCTGTGAAGATGTAGCTCGAGCAGTGGCGTTCCTTGCCAGCGAGTACAATGGCTTTATTACCGGGGCCACTCTGGATATCAATGGTGGAGTATATATGGCTTGAAGCTCCCATAGTTATGTGACTTAAAGAACTTCAATTAATTTGCTTTGAAGGAGGCGCTGGATGGCCAGACCGACAGAGAATGTTCGATTCCTACAGTTACCAGAGAATGCTCGGGCTCGATCCCTTTTAAAATCGATGGGATACGATACAGAGGATTTAAAACGACCCCGGATCGGTATAGCCAACTCCTGGGGAGAAACGAGTCCCGGACATATCCATCTACGTGCGGTAGCTGAAGCGGTGAAAGCGGGAGTCTGGCAGGCGGGAGGAACGCCTTTCGAGTTCAACAGCCCAGCTCAGTGTCCCATGGCCGTAGGCGAATCTGGAATGCGGTTCGATCTACCTACGCGGGATATTATTGCTGCTGAAGTTGAGGCAATCGCAAGGATAGAGCTCTTCGATGCCTTAGTGTTCATCTCTGCTTGCGACAAGAATGTGCCTGCTCATCTCTTAGCCGCAGCCCGGTTAAATATCCCTGTGATCTTCGTTCCAGGGGGACCTATGTCCTCAGGGGGTTGTGGGGCTTCACAAAAAACCATCTCTAACCTGGATGCCGAATGTTACCTTTTTGGGGTAGGAAAGCCCCGTATCTCAGAAGAAGAGCTGTTAGCACTTGAAAACCTCAGCTGTCCGGGAGCAGGATCCTGTGCGATCCTTGGTACTGCAAATACAATGCAGTGTCTTGTGGAAGCGATGGGATTGGCCCTACCTTCTGCAGCCACGATTCCCGCGGTAGCTGCCGAACGACTCTGGATCGCGAAAGAATCAGGGCGTAGGATCGTGCGAATGATAGAAGAAGGGGTTACCTCCTCTCGTCTTATCACAAAGGAAAGCCTGCAGAACGCTATAAAAACCCTCCATGCTATAGGGGGATCCACCAATGCGGTAGCTCATCTTTTGGCAGTCTCCTATGAAAGAGGGTGGGAGAAGGAGATCCATCTCGAATATATAGAGCAAGCAAGTGACCAGATTCCCTGTATTACCAACGTGATTCCTGGTGGAACATACTCATTGACCGATTTCCACGATGCGGGAGGGGTTCAAGCGGTTTTGAAAGCAATAGAAAGTCACTTAGATACAGATACACTTACCGTGTCGGGAAAGCTTTTAAAAGAACAGCTAAGAACGGTTTCTTTTAAACCTAATGCAGTGATCCACGACGTGGAGCATCCAACTTATACGAATGGGCTAGTGATCCTCCGGGGGAACTTGGCTAATTCCGCAGTGGTAAGAACGCCGGTGATCCCGAAGGAAATGTTGGTGCATAAAGGGCCGGCTCGGATTTTTGACAGTCAAGAACAAGCCATCGAAGCGCTTCGGGATCATCGCGTGAAACCCGGGGATGTTCTTGTGTTGAGGTACGAAGGCCCCAGAGGGGGTCCAGGATTCAATGAGGTGTTCAAGGTAATTGGGTTTTTAAATGCATTGGGCCTGGAGACGAAATGCGCGTTGGTTACGGATGGTAGAATCTCGGGGTTTGCTAAAGGCCCCTATATCTGCCAAGTTTCTCCCGAAGCGGCAGTAGGAGGACCTCTTGCTCTGTTAAAAGAAGGAGACCGAATTCGGATCGATATTCCTAGCCGAAGCTTGGATGTTCTGATCTCGGAAGAGGAGCTAAATAAGCGACGCAAGGAATGGAAACCACCTAAACCGAGGGTACAGAACGGATTACTAACTCTATACTATAAAATGGCTAATCCCGCTGAATTAGGGGGAGGAATTCCTCTACGAGTAGATTGATTGAGGAACTCACTTAAGAAAGGTAGGAAACGAGGTAACATCCTGAAATAATATTAACCTACTGACTTCTCGATGAAGTAATGCAACTGTTCAATATACTTCAGTACCCCATAGCTATACCGGCTTGAAGTAATGAGTTTCTGCTTTACAGAAGAATAGTTTAAAGCCTGACAAGAAGCAGACCGCCCTTTTTCTCCACCATCCACAACCCGGTAATAAATAAACTCCAGCATCATAAGAGCGTTGTAGTACTCGAGACCTAACGCCTCTGCTCTTAATAGTAGTTTGCGATCTTCGGAAAGAATGGGCAAGCGACGGGATAGGGCGACACCAATAAGAGCCTCATCGGTTGAAAAACTTAACTGTTCGGCTTTGGAATTACCTCTTGATAGGAGTTGTACTTCCTGTGGAAAGGTCATTGAATGAGATCCCTGTACATACTCCTCCCGTACGAGGGGTATGGTATAGAGGTGAACTACCCTGCTTAGCCAGGGAAGGAATCCCGCCTTTTCGATCTGAATCAGTGAGGATGTGTCGATCAAAAGTTCCGAAAGCCGGTCGAACTGGGTTAGGACTTGGCCTAACTCTTCCTCGCTGGGATTAATTACCCGATCCATGTTCGCAAGTTTCTTTCGAAAGCAGAGCCTATATTCATCTATATTCCCCGATCCTGTTACTGCACCGCTACATCTAAATGAAAGACGTGTTCTTTTTCTTCCTCATCCGACTCAAGTTTCTGTTGAAGCAACGTTTGAAGGTCCTCACAACTGATGACTAATAGGGATCCCAAAAGGATCGTAATAAAAATCCTAGGTAAAACAATTTTCGTATTCAAAGCGAACCTCCGTTTTAATAGACTGTCTTGCTATTTATTGTTGTGATCCGTCAGGTGAGCTGTCAAGTTTTAAGGGTCAGTATCTGAAGCAGAAAAATACAAGCCTAATTCACTGAAGGGATTAAGCATTGTATACTCCGAATACGATCTAATGTTTCGTGAAGGAGGTTCCCATGCGGAAAAGATTTGCGGCGCGTTTACGGTTTTTGGCATTTTTAATCGGTATGTTCACTCTTGCGGTGAGCGCGAGTTTCGCCCAGACTGAGGTCACGGGGTTCTGGAAGACCATCGACGATGAGACGGGGAAAGCCAAATCAGTGATCGCCCTCTACGTGCACAAGGACATTCTGTACGGACGGATCCTTCTGACTTACAAAGAAGACGGTGTAACGGTAAAGGACGATATCTATCGACAACAGACCCGATCTCCCTTCCTAAAGGGAAACCCTCCCTTTTGCGGTCTGGACATCATCTGGGACATGAAGTGGGACGAAAAGGCGAAACGGTGGAAGGGGGGTACCATTATGGATCCGGGTAACGACGTGAACAAAAAGCCTAAGACCTATGGGTGCGAGATCTGGCGGGAGGGCTCAGACCTGACTGTGCGGGGAAAGATCGCTTTTTTAGGCCGGAACCAGACGTGGAAACCCTTTGACCCGAAAGAGTTCCCCGCTGGGTTCACGGTACCGGACACCTCCACCTTTACCCCGGTAATTCCGGAACGGGAGTGAGGATATTTGAGTCCCTGTTAGTATTCCCGATAAAGCTTCCTTGCGAGAACAACTCTCCCTTACTATGCTATATAGAAGAAAGGGGTATCGATATGCCGCTGAAATGGATCGTAAAGGTATTTACCGTGTTGAACGCCAACCGGCGTCCCGGTGAGGTGGCAGTGGGCATGGCGTTGGGGTTCGTCATGGCCCTGCAGCCAGGATTCACCTTCTTTCGGGCTCTTCTATTGGGCATCACCTTCCTGTTAAAGGTGCATTTCCCTAGCGCCCTTTTAGGGTTGTTCCTCTTCTCATTTTTAGCTCCCCTATTCGACCCTCTTCTAGACTTAGTGGGTGGTCTCATTCTGACGACGCCGGTCCTATCGAGCTTCTGGGCATCTCTTTACCTTCTTCCTCTCCTTTCCCTGACGCGGTTCCATAACACGGTGGTGATGGGAGGCCTGGTGGTGGGGATAGTCCTGGCGATTCCGGTGTACCTGTTGGTCCGGCTCCTGATCCGGCTATACCGGGAGAAGCTTCGGGAAACCATCGCGGAACTGCCGGTGGTAAAGGCTTTTTTAAAAGCTCCCCTGGTGGTGAAGATCGGGGGGTGGTTGAGGAAGGTCTTCAGCCTAACTGAGGGGGTGTGAAGATGAAGGTGCCGAAACTATTCCACAAGTCCTATACCCGGGCGGAGTGGGAAAAGAAGGTCCTCAAGCATGTGTACCTCCCTAAAGAGCGGGAGTTTCTCGCTTCCCTTTTACGGGAAGAGGCAGACGGGAAAGTGCGTCTTGAAATACCGGAAGACGCTCCTCCGGAAACCCGCAAGCGGGTCGAGCGTTTGGCCAAGGAAATCCGGGCCAATCGGGGGGTGGTGAGCCTACCCAAGGTGGCTATTTTAATCGTCCTCCTCGCAGGCATTGCGGGAACCTACTACTTCCTCCGGAACCAACTCGCGGAGCGAGCAATGGTAGCCGCCCTCGAGGGAGTGTTCCAGGCAAAGGCGGAGGTGGAAGGGGTGGAGTTCGATCCATTCAAGGGCCGGATTTCCTGGAAGAAGCTCACGGTGGCTGACAAAGACAGGCCCATGCGGAACCTGTTTGAGCTGGGCCCCTCGGTCACCGATTTAGACCTCGCCGCTCTCCTGCGGGGTAGGGTTCTGATCGAAGAGTTGCGGGTAGAGGGGATCCAGTGGAACACGGAGCGGAAAACGAGCGGCGCGCTGCCTGAACGGGAGAAAGAGAAAAGTACTGAATCTGGAACTGAAAAGGTAGTAGAACAGGTGGTAAAAGGAGCAGAAACCGCCTTTCAATCCCTTTCCGCAAGAGGAATGGAAGCTCTAAAGGGAATCGACGTGGAAGCCTTGGTGAAGGAGCAGGTAGAAAAACTCGAGACTACCCGATTAGTACGGGAATCAGAGTCTCGATGGAAGGAGAAAGAACAGGCATTGCGCGCTTCAGCCCAGAACCTAACTGGAGAACTGGAGAAAATCGGCGGAGAAGTGGCCTCCTTCCGAACATTGGATTTCCGAACCCTCACAAAGCCGGAGGAGATTCTTTCGACCGTACAAAAGGCAGAAGCCCTGATTCCTCGGGTAAAGCAGGTACGGGATACGGCTACAAGTCTTGAAAAGGAAGCTCGGCAAGGGTTGGAGGAATTGAAACTCCTAAAGAAGAACCTGGAGGACGCGGTGAAAAAGGATATGGACTACGCGGAATCTTTAGTATCCCTTGCCCCTTCCGAGGCAGCTTCCCTAGCGGAACTTTTCTTCGCTTCCTATGCGAAAGAGCAGTTAGGAGCATGGTACGGCTATGGAGAGAAAGCCCTTCAGATCGCGGAAAGTCTCAAACGTAAGGACTCGACGGAAGAAAAACCCCCGAAAACACTTGTTCGCCGTTCCGCTGGACGGGATATTCCCTTCCCAGGTCCTAAACCCCTTCCCCGGTTTACCCTTCGACAGGCTACCATTTCAGTCGGAAAGGCTCCATCATCCTCTCCCTTTACAGGAGAATTGCGGGACCTTTCCAGTAACCCCGACCTCTTAGGCAAACCGACCCTCTGGAAGGCGCGGTGGGAGTCCCCAAACCCTGGAAAGATCGATCTGGAAGGGAAGATGGATCTCCGAAAGGAAAGCTCTACTATTTTGGAAGTATTCGGCCGGATGGAACGCTTTCCTATAAAGGTCGAACCTAAAGCCTTCGGGGTGCAGTCGGTAGAAGGAAAACTTCAAACGGACCTGAAACTGATGTTTCCGAAATCAGGGGGAATGGAAGGAACGGTTCAAGCCCTTCTACAGGAACTAAAGCCTCAAGTGGAGAAAGAAGGTTCTTCTGCAGGAAGCGGGGGCGTGGCATCCCTCCCTATAACTTCCCGTATGTTAGAGGATCTAGTTCCTAGAGTGCTAAAGGAAACGAAAGAGATGGATGCTACGGTAGCTGTGCGAGTTTCTTCAACGGGGAAGACGGACCTCTCCATCCGTTCGGGGATCGACAAAACCGTGAAATCCGCTCTTGCTGCTTACCTGCGGGAGGAAGAAAAAAGATTGAAGGAAAGGGCCCGAGAGGAAGCGAGGAAACAGCTTTCTTCCTACCTGTCAAAGAACGAAACCCTTCGAAAGGGTTGGGAGGAGCTAGAGAAGTCCCTTGGCGGAAAGGTCACCGACGCATCCGCGTACCAGAAGCTCCTGGAAGACAAGAAGAAGGAGGCGGAGCAGCGGATCGACGCCTTGAAGAAGGAAGCGGCTGACCGGCTTCTAAAGGAGGCCCAGAAACTAGCCCCCCAGATACCCTCGGAATTGCCGAAGGAGTTGCCCAAGGAACTCCCGAAAGAGATACCTAAGGAACTGCCAAAGACGCCCTCCCTGCCATCTACCCCGAGCGTGCCCAAACCTCCATCCATCCCAAAGCCCAAGTTGTGAGGGGAGCGATGCAGATTCGTCAGCTTTCGAATGGAGGCGGGTTGATTGTCACCTATCGATGTACTGCCTCCTGTGCTCATTGCCTCTATAAATCATCGCCTCGTCGCGATCCAGCCTATATGGGAGAAGGAATGTTGCGTAAACTCCTCCGAAAAGCCGCCTCCCTTGGGTGCCGGTCCTTCCATATCGGGGGTGGAGAACCTTTTCTTGATCCAGATGCCCTTTTGCGGGTGATCCGGGTGATGCGGGAGGAGGGGGCCACCATCGATTACCTGGAAACCAACGGTTTCTGGTACCGGGACCCCGATTCAGCGGCCGCCCTCCTGGAACGGATCCAGGAAGCGGGTTGCCAGACCCTGATGGTTTCCCTCTGCCCCTTCCATATTCCTTATATTCCTCTTTACAAAGTGGAGGGCGCGATAGCGGCCGCTGCCCGGGTGGGGATGGAGTTCTTCCTCTGGCAGGAACAGTACTACCGGGAATTAAGCAGTCTCGATAAGCGGAAGACCCATTCCCTGGAAGAGCTAGAGGAGCGGTTCGGAAAGGAGTATGTGGCCCGAGCGGCTGCCCGGTTCGGACTTTGGGTAAACGGCCGAGCTCTACAAACGTTGAAACCCTATCTGGAACACAGGTCAGCGGAGGATATTGTTAGATTGGAATCTACCGGTTGCAGGGAACTTACCCGGACAAACCACTTTCATCTAGACCTCTATGGGAACTATGTTCCCCCCGGATGCGTGGGATTGGCCCTGGAGTATCGGCTCCTGGGTCGAGAGCTACCTGAAGAGTACCAGCTCCTCCGGTTGTTGGGGGAAAGGGGAATCGGCGGGTTGTACGAGTATGCCCGAAATCAGCATGGATTTACCCCTCACGCAGAAGGGTATGTGTCTAAGTGTGATCTTTGTTATTCCATTCGGAAAGA
>CAKZQO010000162.1 GCA_937140905.1 uncultured Spirochaeta sp. | reverse complement strand
GTTGGTTAGTTTGTTGATTTCTACCAAAGACTGTAGAATCTCCTTTGCTCCCTTTTCGATTTCTCCGATTCCATTCACCACCTCTGCCGAAATTCCTTCCGATTCTTCCATCGCTTTACGAATGTCTTCCGTACCCTTTTGCATCTCTTCGGAACCTTTGATGATACCCGACGTGATTTCTGACAGTTTTGTTGTGGCATTCAGAATGTCTTGGCTACTGGTATTTAGCTCTTCCATGTTTGCGGATATCTCCGTTAGGGCTCCCACGAACGTCCGCACATCCTGATGGATCCGTTCAAAGGATTCATGGCTCTTATTACTGGCGGCTTGGGCATCCTTTATTTTCTCCGTGACCGATTTCAGAAGAGCGCTTATCCGGGAAGCATTCTCGGAGGTGGATTCAGCCAGTTTGCGTATTTCTTCTGCTACCACGGCGAACCCTTTGCCAGCCTCTCCAGCATGGGCGCTCTCGATGGCGGCATTCATGGAAAGCAGGTTCGTCTGTTCCGACACATTGTCGATGATTTCGATGATTTCCAGGATATCGTCGATCTCTCTTGAAACTGCTTTGATCACATCATTCGTGTTCCCTACCAGTTCCCCTCCTTCTTGAATGACCTGAAGGAGGGCTTCTGCTCGCTGCTTCCTATCCACCGAGAGCTTGGTTACACTCCCAATGGAAGCAGAGATCTCTTCGATGGCAGAGGAGGAATCCTGGATGGCTTTAGACTGAACCTCGATTCCTTTGTTCAATTCCTGGACCCTTTCATTGATTTTCCCCACTGCTTCTGTAACCGCAGTGATGTTCTTGTCCAATTGCAGGAACCGTTCCCGGATGGATTCGATATTTTTCGTGATCTCGTTTAATGCGGAGGCGGATTGGGCGGTACCAGCGGAAAGGGAATCCTTCAATTCTTCCACTTTATGAGCAGCGGAATGAACTTCTATCATGAAACCGGCAAGAGTTTGTAGGGATTCGTTCAGGTTCCTGCTGAGGGATCCAATTTCGTCCGTGCCCTTGTCTTGTACCCGAATGGTCAAGTCTCTGGAGGCGATTTTTCGGACCGCTTCTTCGATGGTTTCGATCCGGTGAGCGAAACTGCGACTGAAGAGAATAATGAACCCGATGGCCGCGATTGCAACAGCGGTTGCTAGAAGTAGGGAATACACCCGGTTCCTCTGGAGAGTGATTTGCGCTTCCTCCTTCACCGTATCCATCAACCCTCCTAGAGTTTTGACGATGAACTCCCGACCTGCCATGTCGATTACAATAAGCCTTTGTTCCACTCGGGTCAGGTCGAACACAAACTGACCTGTCAATTGTCTTTGAACCGCTGCGGCTTGCATACGTAGGATCCCAAGCTTCTGAGGTATTTCAGGAACCGGAGCGGCGAGAATTGCGTCGAGGATCTCCCCCATGTCATCGAAGGTAGCCTTAGCTAAGCTCCATGCTTTGGCGGCGCTATCGAACCCTTCTTGCGCTTGGGAGGGAAGAAACCTGATGGATGGATGGGTCACCAACGCGTTGAAGTTGGCGTCGAAATCTTTCAATGCTTCTCCCCAGTTTTTCCGGATAGTGGGAAGTTCCGATTTAGTGATGAGCAATTCCTTCGTCAGATCCGTTAGTCGATACATGTCTCGCATGGCGGTAACGGAGGCGAGTTCAAGGTCCTTCAGTTGGTTGGCAGTGTTAGCAGTGAATACTAATAGAAGGAGGGAAAAAACGAATCCCGCAAGCACGATTCCCATGATCATGTAAAGTTTGCCTCGTATTTTCATACCACCTCCTCTGGTTCTGACACCTCTTCTGTAGAAATCTCGGAAGAGGTATTGAATGTGTTCACCGTCATTCGAAGAACTTCCATTCGTTCCCTGGTAGTATCCGCGATTTTCGCCATCTCGAGGATAGTGGAAAGGATTTCCTTGGACCCCTTCTCGATCTCGCTGATCCCTCCTAACACTTCGGAAGAGACGTCTCTGGAATCTGTCGCAGCTTTTCGGATGGCCTCGGTGCCGCTATTCATCTTGTTCGCCGCTGTTTGAATGTTCTTAGTAATCTCTCCGATTTTTTGAGAGGCCTGGAGAATCTCATTACTTCCTTCCTTCAATTCCTCCATATTGGCAGCGATATCTGAAAGGGCATCGGCGAACTTCTTTACTTCCGCATTGATGGCTTCGAAACTCCGATGACTTTCGTTGGAAGCTTCTAAGGCTTCCCGGATTTTTGCCGTGATGGATTTGAGGGAGGTATCGATCCGGGAGGCGTTTTCCGAAGTGGACTCTGCCAGTTTCCGAATCTCTTCTGCTACGACGGCAAACCCCTTTCCTGCTTCTCCCGCGTGGGCGCTTTCAATGGCCGCATTCATTGAAAGAAGGTTCGTTTGTTCCGCAACGCTGTCTATAATTTCAATGATCTCCAGAATATCGTCCACTTCCTTGGAGATACTCTTGATGGCTTCGTTGGTAGCCGATACTCGTTCACCTCCATCATGAATCACTCGTAGCAGTTCTGCTGCCCGTTCCTTCCGTTCGGTGGATAGATGGGCCACGTTCGAAATGGATGCGGTCATCTCTTCGATGGCAGAGGTAGAATTACCAATGGCCTTCGATTGATCGTTGATCTGCTCTGTTAGGGAGGTGATTTCCTTCACGATATTCTCCACCGCTTGGGTTGTGGTAGCGATGTTCTTGTCCAGCACAACGAATCGATCCCGGATGGATTCGATGTTGGCGGTGATCTGATTCAAAGCTGAAGCCGATTGGGTAGATCCACTGGCAAGGGAATCCTTTAGGGATTCCATATTCTGGACAGCGGTTCGTACCTCACCGAAGAAAGATGCGAGGGTATCCAAGGTGGTATTGAGGTGGGAGGTTAGGGCTCCGATTTCGTCCTTTGTCTGTATTTGTGTTCTGCGAGTGAGATCTTTCTCTGCGACGGATCGTAGGGTATCCTCGATCAGTTGAATCCTACCGGCCAGTGCCTTGCTGAAAAGGGTAGTGAATACCAATGCGGCGCTGATGAGAAGTATGGCCAGAGCGATGGAAATCCATTCGCTTAGAATTTTCATCCGTTCCGCTCGATTCCTTATTTCGTCCGCTAGAACAAGGAGGTTCTTCACCACGAACTCTTTCCCGGCCAGATCAATGGATTCCAGCGCGCTTTGGGTGGTGAGGATGGTAAAGTACAATTCTCCCGCGGTGATCCCTTTTTTTTGCATCGTTTCCATCACATAGCGGAGACCTTTTTTTTCGTAATCGGCCAATTGGTTGGAATCTAGGATCGCCTTGATACCTTCCCGGGACTTGTCGAACTGTTTTATATTGATGGACCATACGGACTCAGTCCGCTTGATCTCTTCTTTAATGTTGGACCCTACATATGGAATGGCCTTGTGGGCACTGAGTTGTTTCAACGATTGATCGAAAGAAGCTATGGTCTTATCCCATGCTTTCACTAGATCCATCAGATCTACGGTATTGCTCAGCATCATGGCCTTTGTTGTATCCGTCAGCTCCAACATGTTCTTTACCACTTTAATGGATTGCAACTCCATGTCTTTTAGGGAGTCGCATATCTGATTAACGTATAGGGTCCCTCCCAGAGCAAGGGCGAAGCCGAACACGATAGAATACATCGCCAGGCTCAGTTTACCTCGGATCTTCATGGTTACTCCTTCCTGCGGAACTAGGATGATTCTACTACAATTTTCTCTAAATTGTCAAAGCAGTTGGTAATCTATTTGACAACTCCCTTCCCTTGCCCTATAGTAGTTCTCATGCGTGTTGCCCTCGTCCAGAACTCTCCCAGATTCGGAAAGAAAGAAGAGAACATCCAGCGACTTTTTTCTTTGATAGATAAAGAAAAAGCAGATGTGTACGTTCTACCTGAACTAGCGTATACAGGGTATCAGTTCGTGTCCAAGAAAGAGGTAGATGAACTATCCGATTCCCTTGATTCAGGGGCCATTCAGCGATTCAAAGAAAAGGCTCACGAACTAGAGAGTGTTATCATCTTCGGTTTTCCGGAACGAGCAGAGGAAGGGTTCTATAACTCTTCTTTGGCAGTTCTCCCCGATGGAACAACGGTACTGTATCGAAAAACCCACCTTTTCTATAAAGAGAAACTCTATTTTCTTCCGGGGAACACGGGTTTTTCCATATTCAATTACAAGGACGTGAGGATAGGCCTCGCAATTTGTTTCGACTGGTTTTTCCCCGAGAGTTTCCGTACCCTGGCGCTTTTAGGTGCGGACCTAATAGCCCACTGTTCCAACCTGGTCATGCCGTATTGCCAACAGGCAGACTTTGCCCAGGCTTTGATGAATCGCGTGTACATCGCGACGGCCAACCGGACGGGCACCGAGTTTCGGGAAGAGGAGAGTCTGACTTTTACTGGAGAAAGTGTCCTGGTTTCCCCAAGGGGGGAATACCTTCTCCGAGGACCCGAAGAAGGAGAAGCGGTTCTAGTCTGTGACATCGATCCTACGTTAGCTAGAGACAAGAGAATCAACCCATTCAATGACGTGTTCTTAGAGCGGAGGCCTACCTTTTATACCCTTCTGGGAAAACCATGAGTAGCATAAAACCTCCTTCTTTGACATTGAAAGACATTGCTGACCAATTAGGGATTTCACCCGCGACCGTTTCTCTTGCCTTACGAAATAAGGAATGTGTTTCGGAAAAGACTCGACAAACCGTGTGGGATGCCGTGAAGAGGCTAGGGTATGTGTACAATCGATCGGCTGCCAGGCTCCGGACTCAACGATCTACCACCATTGGCTTGATCGTCCCCAACATCCTGAATCCCTTTTTCACGGAATTGACCAGTGCCGTGGAAGAAAAGGTGGATACCTTTGGGTACTCCCTCCTCTTGGCTAAAACTTCGGAAGATAGAGAACGACAGGCAAAAGCTCTGCGTACAATGCTGGAGTACAGCGTGGATGGAATTCTGCTCTGTCCCGCTGTGGGTACAACTCAGGAGGATCTTCGGATCTGCGAGAAGACCAACACGCCTCTGGTTCTGTTTACCCGTCCGGTGGATGGCCCGAAGGTGGATTATGTAGGGCCTGACAATAGTAGGGGTACTGCTCTGGCAACCAAGTATTTGCTTGGGAAGGGGCACAAACGAATTGCGTTTATAGGTGGGGTAGAGGGATCTTTTACTCGTTGGGAGAGGTATGAAGGGTATCGGAAGGCTCTGGAAGAAGCGAATATTCCCATCGAGAAACAGTACAACAGAGTCTGTGATACCACCCTAGATAACGGCTATCAAGCCATACAGGAACTGCTGAACCTGCAAGAGTCTCCAACAGCAGTATTGTGTTTCAATGACGTAGTTGCTTTTGGGGCGATCCTTGGTTTATGGTACCATCGCATTGTTCCGGGAAAGGATTTCGATGTGATTGGGTTCGATAATATCTCCGATGCCGCCATCTTTAGCCCTTCTCTCACCACGCTTTCCTGCCCGCCTAGACGAATTGGTTCTCGAGCCTCCGAACTCCTTCTGGAACGAATAAAACATCCCGATAAAAGCCAGGAATCAGTCATCATAGTCCCAGAACTGATTCTCCGGGATTCGGCCTAGAAACTGTCACTTGTATATTATAAAGATACGGCTTTTCTATTGACAGAAACCAGTTCATACTAGACAATGCATTCATCACTTTCAATCCAAACCCTCCATTCTATGCACTGGGATGTGATGGTGAAGGAGGATGTAACTTGCGCGTATGTAAAGAGATATTCTTACTCACAATTCTGGTTCTTCTTTTTGCTACCCAATCCCCTTTGAGTGCTCAGTCCTCATCCTCAATGTATGTCATCGAGAGCGTGCAGTACCATATCGAGGGAAGAACTTGGGAGTATGCTCTAGCCAAGAAGATAGACTTCAAGCTTGGAATGACGTTCCCTTCCAAGGAGGAATTGGAAGATTTTCTACGAGATAAACAGCAACTTCTAATGAATCAACGGGTTCTTGCTGAAGCTCGGGTCACCTACACTACTACCCCCCGCACAGACGGTGGTACAGGGGTGCATGTGGATGTGTTTACCGTAGATACCTGGAACCTCATTATTCTACCGTACTTTAAATTCGATTCCAACAAAGGATTGCTCCTCAGCATTCGTACTAGAGATTTTAACTTCCTCGGTTCCCTGGAGACCCTCAAACTGGATCTAGACTATACGATCACCACCACAAAGCAGAATGAGTTTGGGCAGACCCTGGAGTTCAAAGTTCCCTTTCGGCTCTTGGACAGGGATTTCAAGATCGGGCTTGCCGAGTCATTGACGTACAATGCGGATGATGATAGTTACGATTTCAGTGCCGTCCTTTCCTTGGGAATGGACATATCCTTCCTCCAACGGATATGGACCATCGGTATATCCCAAGGTTATTACTACGACGACAAAGACTTCTATGGGGATAGGTACTATTATCAGACTATACTTTCCTTCGGAACCGAATTCGAGACACCTTTCACCATGGGGAAATGGAATCATGTTCTCTATTCTCCCAAAGTGTATGTTAAGACCAATTACAAACCCGATCGCGAGTTGAGCGAAGAGCGTCGTGGATATGGACCGGGATTCTATCATGAACTAAGCGTAGAGCGGATCGACTGGTTGGGAAACTTTCGAAATGGAGGGGGAGCCTCCATTGGGAACGACCTATACTTCGATGTTCCAAAGGATGAATGGGAACGAAAGATCACCTGGTCCCTGGTGGGGCATAGAGCCTTTGGTTGGTTTGGAGTTTCAGGAAGGTTGAGCGGGTTGTATTCCTTCGACAAGGATTTGGGAATCGATCCCGATGACGACCTGGGAGCTCCGATCCGAGGGATTCTGGACGACCGATTGGTGGGGAATCTAGTTTTCTATGTAAACACGGATTTGCTTCTCAAGATGTGGACCTGGTTCATGGACCCGTATCTAGAAGTGCAGGCAGGTCCTTTCTTTGATTATGCCTTGACCAAACGAAAAGACAGCGCCATCGATTGGAAGAACAATAGCTGGTATGGGGGCGGAGTCCAGGTGCTGGTATTCCCGAGATTTGCTCGGAGTCTCTATATCCGGGGTTCCATTGGATGGGATCTAGAGGCAGTGTTAAAGGATCATAGGTTGACTGGTACATCTTCGAGGGATGGTTTCAAAAGGTACGAGATCTTTATTGGATTGGGACACCATTATTGACAGGGGAGTTTCCTTTCAGTATGATACAAATGTCTTGGGGGTGTAGCTCAGCTGGCTAGAGTACTTGAATGGCATTCAAGGGGTCACGGGTTCAATTCCCGTCACCTCCATGAAAGACGTACATGAAAGAAGATCCTTCTACAGAAAATACCCTTTCTTCCGGAGAGATGGATCCTGAAATTGCCGATCTGATTGGTATCAATGAAACGGAGAATGAAGGGGGAACTCCCGCGTTCTCTTCCCTCTTCGAGGAAGAAGGATCTTCTGTAGAAGGAGAAGTAGGGGCAGATTTCAAAGCTCGGGCCTTCCAAAGACCTTCATCGTTAGAGGGCCCTCCTAAACCCCTGTTCGAAGATAAGAACTTCTATAAACTAATCTTATCCGGTGAGGGAGAAGTCTCTCAAAGGATCCATCAATATTTCAGTGCATTCCTGACGACCCAGGATCCTCAAGAACGAACAAACCTGCGAAGTCGAATCATCACGGCTTATTGGGAGCTAGTTGGTAAAATTGCCTTAAAGGCGGCATCCAACCTGCCCATTCCTAGAAAAGTATTCCTCCGCTATGGCGTATTACTTCCGACAGCGTTATCTCCCGAACAGAGGGCGATGCTTTGCAAGATCATCTGGGAAAACGAAACCGGGGAGCCTATCTATTACGTGGATGAATGGTTGCACGAGGTAGCCTCAGGAAGGATTGGAGCTTCTGCCCAGGATGAAACGAAGCTGGCTCAAAGGAACGAACGGCAGAAAATATCTACTATTGTGGAGCGAGCGAAAGGTAGGTTCGACGCCCAGGTTGGTTTGATTCGTACTGTGAATTCCGAAATGGAAGAACTAGAAACTCGCCTTGCCGAGCGAGTCGTAGCCCTTAGGAAACGGGATATGCGCCCGGATATCAATGGATTGAAGCTGCCCTATACAGAGACCCAGAGGGGTTTTTTCCCTGAAATCAGTGAAATTCTTCGACGCCTCTCCGTATTGAATAAAGATCTCTCGAGGTACCACTCAGAGTTGGATTCCCTGAAAGAGGCTTACGAAGAAGCTCGGAAGAAGGAAGAGGAATTGGGTGAAACGGCAGTTGTGGAAAATAAGGTGATTCTAGAAGAAGTGAATACCATCCGCCAAATGGCTAAAATGTGCGTAGGACGACAGGGAAATCATTTCCCCATTCTATTGAAGCAGTACCTAAGGCCCAACCTGTCGGAAATAGGAACTAGGGAAAACGTACTGAATCTCTTGGCGGATATCGAAACTCTCGATAACGGCATTTTCCTTCGTACCTTCAAGCAACAGACAAACCGTATCGTTCCCTATGTTCTATTGATCCCCTGCTACGGTGACATCGGTGTTTGTTGGGAACCCTTTGAGCGATTCAATCGGGCCTCGGGAAGGGGAAGGATCGCCATTCCCATGTATCCAAAAGATCTACGGATCGCTATTGCAGCTGCCATGGGAGACCTGCGATGGCAGATGGCAAAGGAAAAAGCCCAGCACTATTGGATGGAAGAAGGGTTGACCGGTTGGTACTACCAGTGGTTTACCGAGAGAAAAATGAAAGGGGATGTGAGGGAAAGCTTCATTCAGGATTACATTCTCTGGATCACCAAAGAAAGCGAAGGAACCCAAAAACTCGATAGGGAAGTGAGGGATATTTTCTGGCGATACATACCCTTTCCTCAAGAGGTGAAGGAAAAACTGAAAACTCGAGGGTATGTGTATGCGGAACTATACAAGAAAGACCAGAATCGCGCAATGTCTGACGGGTATTGAAGGATTCCTTATTTCGGTAAGTTCTCTGTTGTGGTGTCTGTTATAATCAGAATTCTCCCTTCTTTCAGCAATCGTCTATTGTGGGGACGAGAAAGGATCCTGTACCCATCCTCACGGGAAAGAATAATATCCGTCGGGTATTTACCGAATAGACCTAGGGCAAACACCCTCAATGGGTTGTACCCGATTCTCTCGATAAAAGGGCGTTCATCAAAGGAAGTAGAATACGCAGCCACTCCCCACTTAACGAGGTAGGAAGGATCTCCCATTGGTAATAGGAAAACAGGGTCCATCGGCGCCATGTATAGTTCGGGAAACAGGGCTGGTTTCAATTTTGCGGAGCGGCGCTCTCCATATAAAGGTAACTCACCTTTAGCATAGATGACTATACCGCTAAAGTTAGCAGAAGGTACCCAGGAAAGCACGTGGGGGACTTCCATGGGCTGGGTGTGTTGGATGAAAAAAGGACCAAAGATTTCGAACAAGGGAAAGCGATACTCTATCGAAATCGGCAGTAGAGAAGATGAATATCGTGGAAGCCCTTGCTTTCCTTTCGAAGCGGCCAATAAGACCTTAGAAGACAGAGTATCGGACTCCTCCATTCCTTCGCCAAGGGTTTTCTGGGAATCCACCTGAAGGGTAGTGATGCTGTTGGTGAGGATCCTGGGAAGGGCTTGCTGAATGCTTCGCACCATGGCCGTGGTGGCAGCAGGTATATTGGCCCCTCCCGAAGGTTCGTTGCCTTCTATTTCGAGAGAGAGGACTTGTGTTTGCCAATCGATAGTTCCTCGCCATTTTAAAGTGGAAACTTGACCAGAGAGCTCGTAACCAGAGACCCCACAGATAAGGATCCAGACCAAGGAGAAAAACTGCAATGGGTGTTTTATCCTCCATCCCATCCTGACTATCCCTTCGGCGCTTTTTCAAGGCACCTTGAGGGCCGTGCCCGGGTGAATCGGATCCTCTGCGCGGAGGTTGTTTTCCCGGGCCAAACGATCTACCGTTGTCCGGTAGGATCTAGCGATCGACCAGAGGCTATCTCCCTCTTGCACCATATAGGTATTGGTGAAGGGTTCTGTAGGGGAAAGATCTGTATTCGAAATTGGAATCGATCGTTTGAAGGGACCGACATCCTTCAATTTTGGTATGAGAAGTTTCGTTCCTACCTGCAAAGTCTCGGGTCGTATTCCCGGATTGTACTCTAGGAGCATCGATAGGGGAGGCCCGAAGTGTAGAGAAAGATCGTACAGAGTATCTCCAGGTCCTACTGTATGAACCACAAAATTTATCAAACGGTTCTTTTCATCCTTCAGAATAGTCTGGATTTTTTCAATATACTGCTCCGGAACTTTCAGCGTGTAGTTCTTGGGGGGAGTAATGGGGAATTGCAATTCCCGGTTCCCGATGAGCAAGGTTTCTAGATTGATATCCGCCTTTTTTGCCAGTACCCGTAGATCAACAGGGAATGAAAGAGGAATCTGAATCCATTGTATGCTACCTCCCCAATCGAGAGTATATCCTTTCCGACCGAGATAGGATGCGTATCGGGCTACCGCTAGGAAGCGGGGAATATAGGCCCTAGTTTCTCGAGGCAATAGACGAGCTTCCGCGATCCTCCAATAATCCTTACCAGGATTCGTTTGCATCACGTACAGGACTCGATTCAGGCCGCAGTTGTAGGCTGCCAAGGCAAATAGCCAATCCTTCGTGTATCGATAGTTTAAAGAGAGCTTCTCGAAGGCCCCTACAGTGGATTTCCAGAAATCTCTCCGTTCATCTACCCATTCGTTCCGAACCATCCAGGGGTGCATGCTATCGGCCATGAATTGCCATATTCCCACGGCTCCCTGAGGAGAGCGGGCGAAAGGATTATAGAGAGATTCTACGATGGGCAGATAGAAAATCTCAGGTGGAAGCTTATATTCCTCGATTTTCCTTCGGATGAAAGATGCGTAGGGTTTGGCTCGTTCCAGGGCAATCCGAATCCGGAATTGGTCTTCGGTAGATTTTAGTATCCGTTTGTAGTTTTCCTCTACGACAGGCTCTAGGGTAAAAACAGAAGAAAGAACTTCGGGTCCTCCATGGGATTGTCTGACACTAGTGACATCGTAACTCAGGGGGATGTATTGGGACCGTTGGGCTGATTTTTGCTCTATCCTTGGTATAGGGATCGAAGCAGGTTGTTCGGGCACCCTCTCTTGTTCTCCAGCTGAGTATCCTCCCTGTAAGAAGAAGGATAGCAGGAAATAGATTAAAGCTTTTCGCCGAAGAATATGCCAGCCCATTCCCATCTCCCATGGATCGAAGGATCCTGTGGATAGTAAATTTTTCGGAAATACAGGTACCAGGTGGAAATCCTGTAGGTCCAGCCCCATGTTTCCAGGTAGGCTTCCTGCGTGTTGGAATCAATATCGAGAGTATCGGCATACCGTACGATGGATCCTCTAAGGAAAGTCCCAATATCGAAAGAGGCTTGGGAGTAACTCTCCGATTCATCCTGTTCCCAAGACATAGCAAAGAAGTTCACCTGCGCCCGTAAATTTAAGAGTGCCCTCACATCCTTCTGGTCGATGGCGGTTTTTACTTCCTTTACTATCTCGTCCAAACTTTCCCGAGTCCATTTCTTATCTGATGCATGGAAAGCGAGAAAACTGGATACTTGTCGATGCGCTTCGGGATTTTCGGGAATAACCGTGTCAGGATATTTTAAGAATTTATTGTACATCTGTATGGCTTGTTCCCATTCGCCGAGGGTTTCATACGTTTTTCCCATATAG
>CAKZQO010000161.1 GCA_937140905.1 uncultured Spirochaeta sp. | reverse complement strand
TAAAGGGGACCTAATGAAAGAATTAGCTGTCTTTCTGGGAGGGATCTGCGCGGAGGAGATGGTGTTTGGAAAGGAGAATATTTCCAATGGAAGTTCCGTGGATATACAGAATGCCACACAGTTCGCCAGCCGAGCTCTGAAAAGTTGGGCTTGGGGAGATGTCCCCGCGGCTTACCAGGTCCCTTCCAGGGAAACCAACCTGTTCGTTCCCACGGATAAACAGATCCATCGAAAGATCGAGCAGTGCCTTATCGAGGCCCGGCAATTGGCTCAAAAAACCCTAAAACACCATTGGAAAGCCCTCCTCGCCCTATCCCTATACCTAGCAGACCATCCATCCATCGATGGGGAGGAATTACGCAATCTTCTTCTGCGAGTGGAGAATCGTACCAGTTCCGTCCCTGTAAACCCCTGTTCCAATTTCTCAGGATATCCCTATCGCGATTGGCTCCTCAGATTAGGGGAAAAGAACGAACTGGCAAACAATTCTTCCGGAAATTATACTGAACTCACTACAGAAGAAAGGGTGTAAGATACTTCGGCATGCGTGGGGAACAGATCATTAAAATCCTGCTAGCTGTGCGCTTACTGGCTCGACAGCGAGGCACCACCATCCAGGAGATCGGGAGGGAGCTGGAGATTTCTCGCCGGTCGGTCTACAGGCTCATCCACACCCTAGAAAACTTAGGGTTTCCCATCGAGGAACCAGAATATTTTGGTCAGGAGAAACGGTACCGGCTAATGGACAACTTCACGTTAAAACTTCCCAACCTCGTTCTTCCTCCCCTATACCTGACGGAAGAGGAAACCCTCCTCATGCTATACTTATTGGGCAAAGCCCGTCCTTTGGCGGACACGGAGTTCGCTTCTGCTCTTGAGTCCCTCAAAGAAAAAGTATTCGGCTTCCAAGACCTCCGGGTAGATAGAGCGTTCCTTCCCGCGAAAGAGGGCGACCAAAAAGAACATAGAGACAAACATTCGCACAGGAGCCCCGTTTTCATCTCCACCATCAAACATGCCAAAGCATACCAAGGGAAAGAAAGCTTGATACAGAACATCGTCAAAGCGATACAGGAACGGAGGAAATGCCGAATCGAGTACCATGCCTTTTCCAGCGGCCAGGTTCGGACCCTTCTGGTGGATCCTCTCCGCATCGTGGAACACCGGGGCGGACTCTACGCGTTGGTCTTCTATCCAAAGTACAAATCCTATCTCACCTTAGCGATAGACCGGATCTTTCAATTGAATGCCCTAGATATCCATTTCGTGGAGCCCGAGGGTTTTGACCCTGAGGCCTTGTTGAGCCAGCCCTTCAGCCTTAGGATGAATGACCCCCTCAGGGTGCGACTGTGGGTGTCAGCCAGTCAAGCCTACTACATTAAAGATAGAAAATGGGGGGAGGAACAAAGAATTGAAGAGCGGGAGGACGGCTCTATCATTCTTTCCTTTTCCACGTCCGGTTCCTGGGACGTAAAAACCTGGGTACTCTCCCTTGGATCGAACGCCCAACTCCTCGAACCCTTAGAGCTCCGGCAAGAGATCCAGGAAGAAGTGGAAAGGATGCGACAGGCTTATAACAACCGTTGAGGGTATACATTACTCCTGATGCTATTCTTTTGTGAAGAAAATAGAGGTAACTGTCTTAGGCCATGGGGCGATTCTAATAGAAAACCAAGAATGTGCTCAAAAGCTTCACACCGTGGAAAGCCTCCTAACCTACTGCATGACAATTAACAACTCTCTTGCTGTATTTCATGACATGCAGCATAAGAGTTGTTACTGATCGATACCCGTAATATCCGATTCCTCCTTACCCGTTCCAGCGCCAGGAAGAGTTGGCGGATTACGTGGGACTCTACTTTCGGGAAAAGAGGTGGCGGCCGAAGCGCTGGCGCGCAACATCCCCGCTTTCAGCCGGTTCCGCAGAAGCGGGGAACTGCACTACGGGCGAAGCACCTCGGGGTTCGAGGTGGACTTTATCCTAATCAACGCGGTCGCCATTGGGGTAAAGGCCAAAAGTGTCATTAGTCCCCAAGACCTGAAAGGACTCCGGGCCTTAAAGGAAGAAGAAAAAATGTCCCGCTACCTCCTAGTGTGCCTGGAAAGCGTCCCCCGGCAGGTCGACTTCGTAGAGGTAAAAAGGAAACTAGGTGGAAACGTTAACCTGGCGAACCATCTGGCGGGGCTCAAAGCAACAAGGGGTTACCTATTTGGTGGAACATCGGAAGGAAAGGGCCGCTCTATAGGAAAAACCTAGATGCGTGTACCGTTCAAAAAAACTTTGTGGACCTTCTCTTTACCCTATCGGAGTGGCTATTTTGAGGGTCCATACTATCAGGTTTTTCAGTAAAAATGTGTGGAGTCTTACGTTGAAAACCTTACGAATCAAAAGATCCCTTCCGTCCCGGCACCCCAGAGGCACAATATAAGGGAAGCGCTGAGGGGAAAAGCGCGGTGCTTGGTTTTCTTTTGGCCTCAGTCCAGAACAAAATCCTGAAAATTATCCAATGTGATGGTATGAATAAGCTAAAAAGAAGACTCGACGGTTAGTTCGGCACCCTTCTTTCTCTCTTAATATTGACAAGTGAAAAATTAGCTTCCTATAATTTTTAAAGGAGAGGCAGCAACGGCGACCATGAATACTATTGGCTAATTTATTACAAAAACAATTATCTTGATATCATGAACTTTAAAGTATGAAACCATTGTTCTTCCTGCTCTCAATTCAAACCAATTCAGTAGAAGGAAGGTCTTCAATTATGAAGCTCTTTTCATTAAAAAGCTGTAAGGTTTTGATTCTTGTACAGGTTCTTCTGCTCGCAACGACTTTGTTTGCTACAGAGAACGAAGGGCGTGTAGCGCTAATCATCGGGAATAGCAACTACGAGAAAGTAACCCACCTTCGTAACCCTGTAAACGACGCGGAAGATCTGTCGGTCGCGCTAAAGAAATTAGGGTTCATCGTAAACACCCGATTGAATGCCAGGAAAAAAGAAATGGCAGAAAGCCTGCGAACGTTTGGAGAAGCGTTACGCCGAAACAAGGTGGGCTTATTCTATTTCGCAGGGCACGGCGTGCAGTACGAAGGGAAGAATTATCTCCTCGCTGTGGACTCAGACATCGAGAAGGATATTGATATTCCTTTTGAAGCAATCGATTTGAACCGCGTGCTGGCGGAGATGGAACAGTCCGGGGCAGAAGTAAATATCGTGATTATCGATGCGTGTAGAAATAATCCGTTCACGGGAAAGTTCAGATCCGTAGACAGAGGTCTTTCAATCGTGAAAGCGCCAAAAGGTACGCTCGTTGTGTATGCCACGGCTCCCGGAGAAGTAGCGTTGGATGGAAGTGGAAGAAACGGGGTGTTCACCGAAGCATTCCTAAAGTATTTGGAAGCGCCTGGGGTGGATATCGAAATGGTACTGAAGGATGTTCGGAAAGAAGTACAGATGGCCACCAATGGGAAACAGGTGCCTTGGGCAAACTCATCGTTAACTTCCGTATTCTACCTCAATCCTAAAGGAGCGAAAGCAGAATCAGGCTTAGAAGGTAGCGTATCCACAAGAACCTCAGCGTACACGCCAGTAGTGGAATACGGAGCTCTGGCACTAGCAGGGCTTCCGGAGGACGTGAAAGTATTCCTAGATGGTGTGGATGTTTCGGATCGTCTGTTAAAAACGCAAGAAGGGAATTATCTGTTAAATAGGGTACCCAAGGGGCAAAGAAAAGTCTCTTTCGAGGGACCCTACATCCGCAAAAAAGAAGAAATGGTAACCATCAGTGCCAATACCATAGAAGCCATAAAGCCTAATTTGGAACTTGTAGGTAAGGTAAAAATACAAATCGAAAACGTAGGTATGTCCTCACACCCCAAAGCGACGATAAGCATTCAAAATAATAAAGAGAATATCAAAACTGAGTTCAATGTTTCAGAGGGGTTATTCCTTTCTTTGAGCCCGGGTATCTATAACTATTCCCTTTCCTACGTGGATGACACCTCTGTGGGCTATCAAGGAATGATAGAAATAGAGGGTAGAAAAGAAAAGGTTCTACCTGTTCGATTGGATTACTCTAACGAATATAAGGTTGAATTCTATAAAAAGCGCCAAAAGGAAGTACAAAATCAGTTAAACAAAGTTAAGGCCACTAGGACAGACAGAACGATTCTTTCGGGAATCCTATTGGGATTTGGCATCCTGGGAAGTATGTTGACTTACAACATGTATAAATCTGCGGAAACATCAATGGATGTCTATAGGTTCGTAAATACATCAGAGCAAGCCCAAAAATACAGAGAAGAAGTGATCGATAATACGACTGGAATGGGAGCCTTCGCGTTAGGTTCAGGCCTCTGCCTTTCTTCGGGTATTTATTTATTTTTGACAAGGCCGAATCCGGAACCTTTAGAGAAGGAATTAATGATCCTTGATCAGAATATTCGAAAACTCAGCGCTCAGACAGTTTCAAATCAGTAAGGAACATTGGAACGCCTATGCATAAAAAACATCAAAAAAAGATAATCCCACTGCTAGTGCTCCTTATAGGTACCTTGGGACTCGTAAGTTGTGAAAAAGTCGCAACCGTCCTTTTTGGGGAATTCGACAATCCTGTAGATCCCGATTCTTCAAAATACATCCCGAGCCCCAAAAACCCCTCACCCGCCAATAAAGCGATCGTCGCAACCGAATCACCATTCTTAGAGTGGGACAACACACCAAACGCAGCAAAGTATTGGGTAGTGGTAAGCGCCTCACCCTCTTTGGAAAAACCTATTGTTAGTATTAAAACATCGAACAGTTTTTATCAAATATCCCAACAGCTACAACCTGGAACGTACTATTGGCGCGTGTGCGGGGTCAATAGCGAAGGGAAAAATGGCATTTGGAGCGAGATCATGGAGTTCACCGTAGACCCTAGCAACAAGGCAATCGCTGTTTCCGCTTTCGGATGTCATACCTTAATTCTTAAGGCAGATAAAACTCTTTGGGCTATGGGTCGTAATCAGTATGGGCAGCTAGGGAATGGAACCACCCTGAATAGCAGTGTCCCTATACAGGTACTTTCCGATGTTAAAATGGTTTCCGCTGGTTATTACCATACGACGGCTCTGAAAAACGATGGAAGCCTATGGGGTACGGGGGATAACGAGGATGGGGCCTTAGGGGACGGATCAAATGATAACCGCACGACTTTTAAATACCTAACAACGGGAGTGCGGTACGTGTCGGCAGGTGGTGGGTGCACATTTATCATAAAAACAGATGATTCTCTCTGGGCTACGGGATACAACGAGTTTGGACAGCTTGGAACGGGGGATACGAATAATCGGAATACGTTCGTCCAAGTCGCCACAGGCGTATCCACCGCAGCCGCGGGGTATTATCATACGATGTTCATTAAAAGTGACGGGTCTCTCTGGGGCATGGGGCGAAACAACTATGGACAGCTAGGGGATGGAACTACCATTGACCGGTATGTACCGATTCGGATCGCTACGGATGTAGCGGCTGTCGCTGTAGGTATTTTTCATACTGTATTCCTAAAAAAAGATGGGACCCTTTGGAGTGTAGGACGGAACGATGTGGGACAGTTAGGGCAAGGCACATCCGATCTATACACTCCAACCCAAGTTGCAGTTTCCGTGATTGCCTTTTCTGCGGGGAAATATCATACTTTTTGTATTCAAACAGACAAAAAATTATGGGGAACGGGGAATAATGCCAATGGGCAGCTTGGGGATGGGACTACAACAAATCGAAAGTATTTCGTACAGATTCTAAAGGGAGTTGATCTAGTGTCAGGAGGAGAGTTTCATTCCGTGGCAATAAAGAACGGCGGAGTATGGACCTTTGGAAATAACTCGTACGGACAATTGGGCGACGGAACTACTAAAGATAGCAATGTCCCCATTAAAATATGGTGAGCCGACTGGCGCGTAATAAGCGCGCGTCGGGTATTTGGTCCGCTTATAGGGGCGTGTCCGCGTTCTCTTGGGAGTACGCGCCTACCCACCCTGGACATATCCCGTAAAATCTGTTATATATCTGTCGTATTCTGAATACAAACCAATCTACAAACCCTAAGGAGTGGCCATGGCGAAGAAAGACATTAACATCGTCGTGCTGGATGGGTACACCCTGAACCCGGGGGACAATCCTTGGACCGAGTTCGAAGCCCTGGGGAACATTACCGTGTACGACCGCACGATCAATCCGGCGGATATCGTGCCGCGGAGCAAGGACGCCGACGTCCTCATCACCAACAAGACACCCATCACCAAAGAAACGATCGATCAGCTTCCCCGTCTCAAATACATCGGAGTGATCGCCACGGGATACAACGTGGTGGACTTCAAGTACGCCCGGCAGAAAGGGATCCCCGTGACTAACATTCCCGAATACGGCACCGTGAACGTGGCGCAGTTCACCTTTGCGTTACTCCTGGAACTCTGCCACCACGTGGGACATCACGACGCGGTGGTAAAGGCGGGCAAATGGTCCAACCAGCCGGACTTCTGCTTCTGGGACTACCCCTTGATCGAACTGTACGACCGGACCTTGGGAATCATTGGATTCGGTCGGATCGGTCGC